>JAVEDJ010000177.1 GCA_030841025.1 Actinomycetota bacterium | reverse complement strand
ACCACGGGGCCGCGCGCGGGTGCGGGGAGCGCAGGCCGCAGGGGACCACCCCGGCCACGTCCCGTTCCGGACGGAGGCAGCGTGAGTCTGAGCTACGAGAACACCGATCTCGACGAGGTGACGGAGGCGTACTCGCTGGGTGACGTCGTCAGCGTCATGGGCGAGGTCCGGTCGGCGATCGAGGGCGTCATCGAGGGCAAGCGCGCCTCGGTCGACCTGGCCCTCGTCGTGCTGCTGGCGGAGGGCCACCTCCTCGTCGAGGACGTGCCCGGCGTCGGCAAGACGATGCTGGCCAAGGCTCTCGGACGCTCGATCGCCTGCTCGGTGCGCCGCGTGCAGTTCACCCCGGACCTGCTGCCCTCCGACATCACCGGCATCTCGATCTTCAACCAGGAGACCCGCGACTTCGAGTTCAAGCCCGGCGGGATCTTCGCCAACATCGTCGTCGGCGACGAGATCAACCGGGCCTCGCCGAAGACTCAGTCGGCGCTGCTGGAGTCGATGGAGGAACGCCAGGTCAGCGTGGACGGCACCACCTACCTGCTGGAGGCCCCCTTCATGGTGGTGGCCACCCAGAACCCGATCGAGATGGAGGGCACCTACCCCCTCCCCGAGGCGCAGCGCGACCGCTTCATGGCGCAGCTCTCGATGGGCTACCCCGCCGAGGAGGCCGAGCTCGCGATGCTCGACCACCACGGCCGCATCTCACCCCTCGACGACCTCGAGGCCGTCTCCGACGCGGCCGAGATCGCCAAGCTCATCGACGTCGTACGCACCGTTCACGTCAGTGACCAGGTGCGCCACTACGCGATCGACCTGGTCACCGCGACCCGTAACTCGAGCGAGCTGCGGCTCGGTGCCTCGCCGCGCGCCACGCTGCACCTGATCCGCGCCGCCCGGGCCGCCGCCGCGCTCGACGACCGCGACTACGTGCTGCCCGACGACCTGCAGGACCTCGCCAACCCGGTGCTGGCGCACCGCCTGCTCCCGACCGCCGAGTCGCAGATCGGGCGCCGGACGACCTCCGAGATCATCGACGACATCGTCGACCGGGTACCGGTCCCAGGTGACTCCCACGGCCGGAGGAGCGCCGTCTAGTGCGCGACGCGCTACGCGGCCTGACCACTCGGGGGCGCTCGTTCCTGGCGGCGGGGGTTGCGGTGTTCGTCGCGGCGATCGTGCTGGTCGAGCAGGACCTGATGCGCATCGCGGTGCTCCTCATGGCGCTTCCGCTGGTCAGCGCATGGGTGGTGGCACGCACCCGCTACCGGCTGTCGTCGTCCCGTCGGCTCAGCGCGGCCCGCACTCCCGCCGGCCAGGAGAGCGCCGTCACCCTGCGGCTGGACAACATCTCCCGGCTGCCCAGCGGCCTGCTGTTGGTGGAGGACCGCGTCCCCTACGTTCTGGGGTCGCGGCCGCGGTTCGTCCTCGACCGGATCGAGCCGCGCGGCCGCCGCGAGGTGACCTACGTCGTCCGGTCCGACGTGCGCGGGCGCTACCAGCTCGGCCCCCTGACGCTCCGGCTCACCGACCCGTTCGGGATGTGTGAGCTGCAGCGAGCGTTCAGCTCCCGGGACACCCTCATCGTGACGCCGCAGGTGCAGCAGCTGCCGCCAGCCGCGCTGGCCGGCCAGTGGGCCGGTAGTGGTGACAGCCGCGCGCGCTCGGTCGCGAGCGCCGGTGAGGACGACGCCGGCACGCGGGAGTACCGCCAGGGCGACGACCTGCGCCGGGTGCACTGGCGCTCCACGGCACGGCTCGGTCAGCTCATGGTGCGTCGGGAGGAACAGCCCTGGCAGAGCCGGTGCACGATCCTGCTGGACTCGCGCACCGTGGCCCATGCGGGCGAGGGCCCCGCTTCGTCGTTCGAGTGGGCGGTGTCCGCGACCGCGTCCATCGGGGTGCACCTCATGCGCGGCGGTTATCAGGTGCGGCTGCTGACCGACACGGGCGACAAGCTCGTCAGCGCCGACCAGGACCCGAGCAGCGTCGGAAGCGACTTCGAGGGTCTGCTGCTGGACTCGTTGGCCGTGCTGGCGAGCTCGTCCAACGACTCCTGCCGCGACGCGGCGACGACCCTGCGCCGGGGTGGCGGTGACGGACTGCTGATCGCGGTGCTCGGCTCGATCGACCCCGAGGAGGCGCGGCTGTTCGCCCAGCTGCGACACGGTTCGACGGTTGCGGTCGCCGTACTGCTGGACACCAGCACGTGGATGTCCCGCCGCGGCCGGGAGCCACGACACGACTACGACGGGTCCGCGGCTCTGCTGCGCGCCTCCGGGTGGCGGGTCGTCCAGGCGCGCGCCGGCGACAGCATCGCCGGGCTCTGGCCGGAGGCCGGGCGCCGCCAGCACGACTCCGAGCTGGTGCAGGTCGAGACGGTGGGCAAGCGATGAGCGGCGGACGGCCGCAGGAAGCGGCAACCAGCCGCATGGGCGCAGGCCTCGTCTCGTTGCGGCTCCCGCTGACCGCGGCACTGGCCACGATCCTCTCCTCGATCTGCCTCGGCTCCACCTTCCTGACCGGGGCCTGGTTCTTCCCGGCCGTGTTCGCGGTGCTGGTGACCATCGGCGGCGCGGAGCTCGCGCGACGGCTGTCGGCGCCACGTTCCACCGTGCCCCTCGCCGGCGCGGCCGCTCTCCTGGGCTACCTCGTGCTGCTCTACGCCCGCGACGCTGCCTACTTCTGGATCCTGCCGAACCACGACGCGCTCGTGCAGCTGAAGGACCTGGTCCAGTCGGGACGGCGGGACATCTCGCGCTTCGCCGCACCTATCGCGGTCTCCCCGGGCATCGAGCTGATGGCCACCGCCGGCATCGGACTCGTCGCGCTCGCGGTGGACACGTTCGCGGTCACCATGCGCCGGGCCGCCCTCGCCGGCCTGCCGATGCTGGTCCTCTACAGCGTCCCCACGAGCGTGGCCCCCGACGGCGTCGGCTGGCTCGCCTTCGCCCTGGGCGGCGTGGGCTACCTCGCCCTGCTGCTCGCGGAGGCGCGCGAACGGGTCAGCCGATGGGGCCGGCCGATGCGCTACAGCGCGCCGACGGCCAACTGGCGGCCCGGCGTCGAGACTGCGCCGCTGGCTCAGGTCGGACGCCGGGTCGGAGCGGCCGCACTCGGTCTGGCGATCGTCGTGCCGGCGGTGCTGCCCGACTTCGACGCCTCCACGCTCGGCTTCAGCACCGGCGGCTTCGGCAACGGGCAGGGTTCCGGCCGCAAGGTCAACGTGGTCAACCCGATCCTCGACCTGGGCAAGGACCTGCGCCGCGGACGGAACGAGTCGATCATCAGCTACACGGGGGCGCCCGACTACGTGCGGCTGGTAGGGCTCGACCTGTTCACCGGCGACAAGTGGGACCCCAGTCCCTCACAGGTGTCCAACAGCAAGAACGACGTCCGCGAGGGCCTCGTCTCGGCCCCTGGGCTGAGCTCCAACGTCGCCAAGAAGGTCCACACCCGCACCTTCAAGATCTTCGACCTCGAGGAGACGTGGCTGCCGCTGCCGTATCCCACACGCCGGGTGACCGACATCGACGGCAAGTGGCTGTACGACGAGTCGACCTTCAACGTCTTCCCGTTCAACGGCAGCACCCGCCAGATCAGCTACACGGCCCGCAGCCTCGAGCTGTCGCCGACCACCGAGCAGCTGCGCAACGCGGGCACGCCCCCCACCTCCCTGCTGCGCTACACGCAGCTCCCGGCCTCGATGCCGCCCTCCATCGTCAACGCCGCCAAGCAGGTCACCGAGGGAGCGAAGACGCCCTTCGACCAGGCGGTGGCGCTGCAGCAGTGGCTCAGGTCGGGCGGCAACTTCGTCTACAACACCGACGTGTCCGGCTCGCTCGGTGACGCCAACGGACTGGAGGCCATCTCCCGTTTCCTCGTCACGAAGCAGGGCTACTGCGTGCACTTCGCGTCGGCCATGGCGGTCATGGCCCGTCAGCTGAACATCCCGGCGCGGGTTGCCGTGGGCTTCACCCCGGGCAAGCTGGACAGCGCCACCGGTCAGCGGGTCATCAGCGTGCACGACGCGCACGCGTGGCCCGAGCTGTACTTCCAGGGCGTCGGCTGGACGCGCTTCGAGCCGACACCGGCCGGAGCCCGAACTCCCTCGCCGGACTACACCCGGGACGCCGGAGTCGGGGGCGGCGCGCCGGCCATCCCCGGCGAGACGCCGACCACCGCCCCCTCGGGTGCGCCCGGGCCGCAGAGCCTGAACGCCCAGGAGCGCAACCTGAACGACGCGCTCAACCGTGAGGCCAATCAGGGACAGTCCTCGCCCGTTGCGATCGCGGGTCGCCCGATTCCGCTGCTGCCCCTCGGCGTGGTCCTGGGTGTCCTGCTGGCCGCCCTCATCCCCTGGGGCGCGCGGACCTGGGTACGGCGCCGTCGATGGCGTCGAGCCACCAGTCCCGCTGCCCTGGCCGCCGCAACCTGGAACGAGCTGCTCGACACGCTGCTCGACTACGGCTACGTGTGGCCCGCCAGCGACCCGCCGCGGCGCGGTGCGGTCCGGCTGGCGCAGGAACGCGCCATCACGGGTGCGGCTCGGGACGCGCTGGCGCGGCTGGCGGCCGCGACCGAGCGAGCGCGTTACGCGACCGAGCTCGGTGCCGTCGGCGACCTGCGG
>JAVEDJ010000066.1 GCA_030841025.1 Actinomycetota bacterium | reverse complement strand
GCTCCGGGTGCCGGTAGCAGGTGGCGGTCTCTTGCTCGCCCGCGGCGGAGGAATCGGGCTGGTCGGGCTGGTTGCTCACTAGGGGATCGCGGCTGCGGCTACGCGGAGCGCCGGTCGATGTCGATCGACTCGATGACGACCTCGTCGACCGGTCTGTCCATGCTGCCGGTCGGTGCGGTCGCGATGCGGTCGACGATCTCCCGGCTCGCACCGTCGGCAACCTCGCCGAAGATGGTGTGCTTGCGGTTCAGGTGCGGGGTCGGGCCCACCGTGATGAAGAACTGTGAGCCGTTGGTGCCCGGGCCGGAGTTGGCCATCGCGAGCAGGTACGGCCGGTCGAACTGCAGCTCCGGGTGGAACTCGTCGGCGAACTTGTAACCGGGGCCGCCGCGGCCGTCGCCCATCGGGTCGCCGCCCTGGATCATGAAGCCGCTGATGACGCGGTGGAAGACGGTCCCGTCGTACAAGGGCTTGGTGGTCTGCTCACCCGTTGCCGGGTGGCGCCACTCCCGCTTGCCCTCGGCGAGGTCGGTGAAGTTGGCGACCGTCTTGGGGGCGTGGTCGGGGAACAGCTTCACCTCGATGTCGCCCTTGTTGGTCTTGAGGGTGGCGTACAGCTCGTCGGCCACGATGGTCCTCTCCGGTGGTCGCTGAACGCGTCGAGACAGCTCGCGCAGTGGACGTCCATCCTTGCACGACTGCTTGACGGTCGACGGCCCCCTGCGTTTCGGTGCAAGGTGGCTGGGCAGGACCGCAGGGACAGCGCATCACCCTGCCCCGGTGGGCCGGCTCCCCAGCGCCCGGCACGCCCGCCGTTGACGTTGATCACTCGCTCATCTGACATCTGGAGGTTCCCGTGGCTGATCTCACCACGCTGCGCAAGGACGCCCGCAAGAAGGCTCGCCGCGCGAACAAGAAGGTCACCCCGGTCGCTTCCGAGGCGCGCGACAACGTTGTGAAGGCGGCGGGCAGCACCTACGACTGGGCCGCACCGAAGGTGGGGGCCACCAAGGACTGGGCCGCGCCCAAGGTCGAAGCCACCAGGGACTGGGCCGCACCGCGGGTCGAGCCGGCCGTCGACAAGCTCAAGGACGATGTCCTGCCCAAGGTCGCGGGCGCGGTCGCGGCGGCCCTGGCGGCGAGCGAGCCTGCCCGGGAAGAGGCCAAGACGCGCGGTACGGCGGCGCTGGCCGCGCTCAAGGGCGAGCTGGAGCCGCCGGCCAAGCCACGGCGGCGCCGTACCAAGCGCTTCTTCCTGCTGGTGTCGGTGCTCGGAGCGGCGTACGCCGGGTGGCGCGCCTGGAACAGCCAGAACAGCGCGGCGCAGCCCGAACCGTGGGCGAGCTCCACCGGCTCGTCCGGCTCGTCCGCCCCTGGCTACGGCTCGGCCGTCCCGACGGCGACGCACCCCACCACCGATGACGCCGCGGGGGCCAGCCCCGACGAGGCCTTGGCCGACGCCGCCGATGACGTGCCTGCGGCCGAGGTCACCGACGTGCCGCCGAGCCCGACGACCGAGAGCGTCTCGCCCAAGCAGTCCAAGAAGGTCAGCGACGCCTCGAAGGCAGGGCCGCAGGGGAGCTGAGCACGGACCACCCGCACCACGAACACGGCGCACGCCGGCGCACTCGTCGCCGGCATGCGCCGTCGTACGTGGGCAGGCTGTTGCTGCCTCGCCAGTGACGTGGCCGGACCCCACTCGTCGACGACTCCGACCGCTGGCGAGAATCGGCCCGTGGACAACATCGAACGCCCCATGCCGCCTCTCAACGCCGACGAGCGCAGCGTGCTCGAAGGCTGGCTCGACTTTCACCGCGCCACCCTCGCCCTCAAGTGCCAGGGCCTGGACGACGACCAGGCCGCCACCGCCTCCGTGCCACCGTCCGGCTTCACGCTCACCGGCCTCGTCCAGCACATGGCGGAGGTGGAGCGGAACTGGTTCCGCCGGGTGCTCGCGACGGAAGAGGCCCCGCCCATCTATGACCCGCAGGCCGACCCGCGCGGCCCCGATGACGGCTTCGAGCTGGCGGTGGGCGCCACGCTGCACGACGCCGTCGCCACCTGGCAGGCGGAGATCGCGCGAGCCCGCGAGCACTGTGCCGCCCGCTCCCTGACCGACACGGGCCGCTTCATGGATCAGGACGTCAACCTCCGCTGGATCTACGTCCACATGATCGAGGAGTACGCCCGTCACAACGGCCATGCAGACCTGATCCGGGAATGCATCGACGGCAGCACCGGCGTCTAGCCCAAGCTCCCGAGTAGCGTTCCTGGCGCCGACGCTGACGCGACACGTGCGGCAGTGGGAGGGTCATGCGTCGGACGTGGAACGCGAGTGCGCTGACGATGCTCGGGCTGGGTGTGCTGGCGTTCGTCGTGCGGCTGGTGCCGGTGCTACGCGGCGGCGGGCTGCACGGCGTGCTGGCCTATGACGGCGGGGTCTACTTCGCGGCGGCCGAGGCTTTCGTCTTCGGACACCTGCCCTACCGGGACTTCCTGCTCCTGCACCCGCCGGGCATCGTCGTGGTGCTGTCGCCGTTCGCCTGGCTTGCCCGGGTGACCGATGACGACAGCACGGGTATCGCCTTGGCCCGTTTGGTGTTCATGGGTGTCGGCGCTCTCAACGCGGTACTGGTCTGCCGGGTGGCGCGGGCCAGTCTCGGCGTGGTCGCCGGGGTCGCGGCCGGCGTGTTCTACGCCGTCTGGCCCCCGGCCGTCTTCGCCGAGCGCACGACGCTGCTCGAGCCGTGGGTGAGTCTCGGGTTGCTCACCAGCCTGCTGCTGCTGGGCGACCCCCGGACTGCGTCGCGTCGCCGGCTCGCGCTGGCCGGGGCTGCTCTCGGGCTGGCGACGGCGGTGAAGCTGTGGGCCGTCGTACCGCTGGCCGTCCTGTTGTGCTGGGTGGCACTGCGCCGCGGCCGCGCCGCGCTGCGCTGCGCCGCCGGGGCGGCGGGGGCGGTGGCGGTCGTCTGCCTGCCGTTCTTCCTCTCGGCGCCGGCGTCGATGGTGCGTCACGTCGTGCTCGACCAGCTCGGCCGCCCCGACACCGGGGCGCCATGGCAGAAGCGGCTGGCGGGAATGACGACGGCGCAGTACCTGGGTCGCCTCGAGCCACACCAGCTGATCTGGCAGGGGGTGCTCCCCGCCGCCCTCGCGCTGGTCGCCGTCGCTGTCGCCGTCCGCCGCTCACCCCGGGCGCGGCCCTGGTGCGCGTTGCTGGTCGCACAGGGCGCTGTCCTGCTCGCCAGCCCGGCCTACTTCCCGCATTACGGCGGGTACGCCGCGCCGGCGCTCGCGCTCGTGGTCGGTGCCACCTCGGCGGACGTCGTCAGCGTCCTGCGCCGCTTCGCCCCGTCGCAGGTCCCCGTTGCCGTGGTGACCGGCGTCGTCGCGGCGCTGTGTCTGCTGGCGGTCAGCGTGCTGCGCACCGACGGGCGACGGCCCCCCGGGCCGCAGTTCCAGGCGATGCTCTCTGCCGCCCGCTGCGTCGCGGCCGACTCGCCGGGCACGCTCCAGGCCGCGGATCTGTTCGTCCGCAACCTGCGC
>JAVEDJ010000063.1 GCA_030841025.1 Actinomycetota bacterium | reverse complement strand
GTCGGCAGGGCCGCCTCGAGGACTTCATCTCGACGTTCCAGGAGTGGGACTTTGACTTCCTCGACGTACCCGGTGTGCTCGCCGGAGCCGACTCGATCCTGGAGTACCCGATGGTCGACCAGGAACCTCTTCCGCAGTGGACGTCCGGGCGGTTGACGCTGCTGGGTGACGCCGCCCATCCGCTTGTGCCTCGCGGATCCAACGGCGCCGGACAGGCAATCGTCGACTGCGGCTCCCTCGCCACTGCGTTGGCGTCGGCCGCCGACCCGGTGGAAGCGCTGCACGTGTACGAGTCCGAGCGCCGCCCCGTAACGAGCAGGATTGTCTACCGCAACCGCACGGACCCCCCCGATGCCATCCTGCGCGAGGTCTGCCAACGGACGAACGACCAGCCGTTCGAGCGGCTCGCGGACGTCATCTCCGATGCAGAGCTGGAGAACTTGTCCGAGGGGTACCGACATCTCACGGGCTACTCCCAGCGCGCCCTGGCGTGACCGACGGCCCTATGGGGCCTGCTGACCAGGTTGAGTAATCACGCGGCAGGGCCTGGGAGCGATGACGAGGCAGGCGGATGTTCAGGTGGCGACATAGACGGTGTTGGCCGAGTCTGCGCCGGTGAGCGGGTTCGGGAACGTGACCACGTGCGCCTCCGTCGTGGTGAACACCTCTGCCAGGACAGCGCGGAAGTCGGCGTCGGGCGGGTCGTCCGACCACAGGGCGAAGACCCCGTCCGGCCGCAGGAGGGCCGTCAGGCGACGCAGCCCGGCCGGTGTGTAGAACGCGCTATGGCTCGGATGCAGGACGTGGCGCGGCGTGTGGTCGATGTCGACGAGCACGGCATGGAACCGCCGTTCCGGGGTCGTGGGATCGAAGTCAGCGCCGGCGTCGATCATGGCGAAGAAGTCGCCGTGCACAAGGCGGACGCGTACGTCGGCTGCCAAACCGGCGGTGTCCGGGAGCAGTTCGCTCTCGTGCCACTCGATCACCTCAGGGAGGGCTTCCACCACCGCCAGCGAGCGGACGCGTGGGTCCTGCAAGACGGCGCGGGCGGTGTAGCCGAGCCCGAGTCCCCCGACGACGACGTCGAGGTCGGGATCAGTGAGCTGCGCCAGGCCCAGGCGCGCGAGCTCGATCTCGGCCACCGTGAAAAGGCTCGACATCAGGAATTCGTCGCCGAGCTTCACCTCGTAGACGTCCACCTTGAGCGAGGGCTCCAGCCGGCGCCGCAGACTGATGGCCCCCATGGGTGTCTCGCGCCAGGCGAGCTCCTCGAACCTCTTGGACAACGGTTGTTCCTCCTGGTGGGCAAACGCCGGAGCGGTGTGCGCGGTAGGGGAGCTCGGCTGAGCTCATCCGCGTGCCGGGTCAGTTTGCCGACGAGGGCGCTGGGGAGCCTCGGCGGCCCTCCTGGCGAGCTGCCACCACAGGGGTGGCAGCTCCCGGAGGCGAGACGTGCCCACGGTCACCCACGCGTGCGCGCTTCGTCCCCTGAAGGGTTGTCGGTGGGCCGGGCCATGATCGGCAGGAGGTCGTACGGCGCCTGGCCGTGCGGCGAGACCGGAGGGCCGCCATGGAGTGCAAGATCGAGCTCATCTTCGTACCGGTGACCGATGTCGACCGGGCTATCGAGTTCTACGTCGACAAGGTCGGGTTCACGTTGGACATGCAGGCCCGGGTGGATGAGAACACCCGGTTCGTGCAGGTCACGCCGCCTACGTCGGCCTGTTCCATCGCGTTCGGGGAGGGCATCACGGACATGACTCCCGGGACGCAGAACAGCATCCAGGTGGTCGTCCCCGACGCCGAGGCGGCGCGTCGAGAGCTTCTGGAGCGCGGCGTCGACGCGCCCCCGGTCCAGACCCTCGCGTGGGGCTCGTTCACCTCGTTCACCGACCCCGATGGCAACACCTGGACCTTGCAGCAGCTGCCGCCACGCGGCTCATACGACCACGCCTGATCGCCGCCTGTGGGCAGATGTTGGACGGGGCTCCGCTCTGTGCCCGCAACTGGCGATCACCTCGCCGGCCCTGCTGGGAGGCGGGGCCGGTCCACCATGTCGCGTGGCGCTCAGATCCGTACCAGGATGGCTCGCATGGCCCTTGAGCTCAGCGCCGCCCAACGCGACTACCTGACAAGCCAGCGGCTCGGCCGGCTGGCCACGGTGGACGCGCACGGGCAACCCCAGAACAACCCGGTCGGGTTCTTCCTCAACGACGCACTCGGCGTGATCGACATCGGCGGGCAGGCCATGGGCCAGACCAAGAAGTTCCGCAACGTGCGGTCACACCCGCTTGTCTCGCTGGTGGTCGATGACCTTGCGAGTCTCGAGCCGTGGCGGGTTCGCGGTGTCGAGATCCGCGGCCACGCCGACGCCATCACCGACTGGCAGGCGCCGTACCCGTACTACTCCCACGAGGCCATCCGGATCCACGCCACCAAGATCATTTCTTGGGGCCTCGGCGACGAGTGATGCGGCTACTTCGACGGTTCAGGCACGTCGCACTTGATTTTCGGGTTGGCGCCGACGTAGTTCAACGGGCCGGCGACGATCGTCAGCAGCGTCGAACCGACCTTGGCACAGTTGGCGTCCGAACTGGAGAAGTAGTCGCGCTGGGCGGCCGCCAACGCACCGATGACCAGCCAGACAACCAGAAGTGCTGCTCCGAGGCGCACGGCTACCTCCCGATGAGTTCGGTCTGCAAAGGCCTGTCCGGCAGGCTACTCGTGGCCCGCGCAGAGATGCCGGACTAGGCCGGGGAGTCACCGACGGACCCGCGGACCTCTTGAACGGCCCACGGGTTGCCGTCGGGATCGTTGAAGAACATGAACTTGCCACCGTCTCGCGGGTCCAGTGTCTGGATGTCTGAAACCTCGACGCCTCGCGCGACCGACATCGCTGACCGGGAGCGCTAGACCGGGCGCCCGACGAAATCGAGCATCCTGTCCCAGGCGTCGGCACATGCCTCGCGGTGGTCGGCGAAGCTCCGGTCGAAGAACGAGTGCGGCGCGCCGTCGTACACATGGACATCGGCCCGCAGCCCGTGCGCGCGCACGTCTGCTGCGAACGACTCGGCGTCGGCCGGCGGGATGTTCTCGTCGGCGCCGCCCATGAGCAGCAGCAGCGGCGCCGTCATCCGGTCGACGCTCTCCTGCACCATGCTCGGCCGGCCGTAGAAGCCGATGCAACCGTCCAGCCCGCGGGTGTCCGCGGACTGCGCCCACGAGCGCGCACCGCCGAAGCAGAAGCCGACGGTGAAGACCCGGTCGGCAGCGCCGCCCTCAGCCGTGCGCAGGTACGACACTCCAGCCGCGACATCGGCCGCCACGCCGTCAGCGGTGGTCTGCTCGACGTGCGGCCGGAACTCGAATGCCGCCGTCCGGTCGGCGGTGTCGGCGGTCCGACCGAAGTAGTCGATCGCCACGGCGTCGATGCCGGCCTCGGCGAAGCGGGCGGCGAGCTGGCGGTAGTACTCGTGCAGGCCGCGGACGTCCGGCATGACGACCACCCCGATCCCGGTGGACGTGCCGGCGCGGGCACCGTGCGCGAGCAGCCGGTTGCCGTCGGCAGCGGTGAGATGCAGGTCCGAGCGGGCCGCAACCTCGCCGTGGACCGGAGGGGCCGGTGGTCGACTGTCATCGTCGTGACACATGATGCGCATCCTGCACGGCCCGACAGCGCGGTGCAGCACCGGGTTCCGCTAGGAGTCACCTGCCAGTCGGGACCAGGACTCGGTGTCCGATCGCAGATCCTGCTTGAAGTACAACGATCGAAGCACGCCTTCGAGCCGGTAGCCGCAACGCTCTGCGACGCGCTTGGACGGCTCGTTGCTGACATCGATCAGCAGCTGGAGTCGCACCATGGCGAGGTCGGTGAACGCCCAGGTGGTCAGCTGCCGCAGCGCTTCGGTCGCCACGCCACGACGGCGTGCCCACGGCGCGACGACGTACCCGAGCTCGGCCTCCCCGGCGGCAGTGTCGATGCTCGGCGCCACGGCGATGCCCAGGAAGGCCCTAGCGGGCCCGTCCACGATCGCGAAGTTCATGCGGGTGCCGTCAGCCTTGCCCTGCTCGTACGCCGCGAACCAGCTGCGGTCGAAGCCGTCGGGCGCGGGGTCGGGCATCCGGGTAAAACGCAGGACGTCGGGGTCGTTGAGCATCTCGCGGAAGCCACCGAGATGGTCCTGGACGAACGGTTCCAGCCGGATGCTCGACACGGGCGCAGCGTAATAGGCGCCGACAGCGATGTCCGACCCGCCGATGCTCAGGCGTCCGCCGCCTTTGGCGCGTTCTCCGGGAAGTGACAAGCGACCTGGTGGCCCGGGGCAAGCTCGACGAGCGGTGGCTCCTCGACGGAGCAGACGGACTGCGCCTTCCAACAGCGGGTGTGAAAACGACAGGCGCTCGGCGGGTTCATCGGGCTCGGTACGTCGCCCTGCAGCCGGATCCGCTCGCGGCGGGTCTTGCGCTCGGTGTCGGGGACCGGGACGGCCGACAGCAGAGACACGGTGTAGGGGTGCATCGGCTGCTCGTACAGCGACTTCCGGTCCGCCAGCTCCACCAGCTTGCCGAGGTACATGACCGCGACCCGGTCAGACATGTGCCGTACGACGGACAGGTCGTGGGCGATGATCACGTAGGTCAGGCGGAACTCGTCCTGCAGGTCCTCCAGCAGGTTGATGACCTGCGCCTGGATCGACACGTCCAACGCCGAGACCGGCTCGTCGGCGACGATCAGCCGGGGGCGCAGTGCCAGCGCCCGGGCGATGCCGATGCGCTGCCGTTGGCCGCCGGAGAACTCGTGTGGGTACCGGTTGTAGTGCTCAGGGTTCAGGCCCACCAGCTCGAGCAGCTCCTGGACCGCAGCCTTGGTGCCGTTCGGTGTCTTGATGTGCTGCAGCCGGTACGGAGCGCCGACGATCGCGCCCACCGTGTGGCGCGGATTCAGCGACCCGTAAGGGTCCTGGAAGATCATCTGGACGTCGCGCCGGAGTGGGCGCATGCGGCCGTCGGACAGGTTCGTGATGTCGCGACCCTCGAACACGATCTTGCCACCCGTGGGCTTGATCAACCGCGTGAGCAGTCGCCCTGTGGTGGTCTTGCCGCAGCCGGACTCACCCACCAGCGAGAGCGTCTCGCCGGTCCGCACCGAGAAGTCGAGACCGTCGACCGCCTGCACCGCGGCGACCTGCCGCTGCAGCAGCCCGCGGCGTACCGGGAAGTACTTCTGCAGCCCCGTGACAGTCAACAGCTCGTCACCCAGCGGCGGGCGAGCTGGTGTGGTGTCGGTCATGCTCGCGCCCTGATCGCTCACAACGTTGGCCGGATCTCGGTCGTCCAGATGCGCTCTCGGTCCTCGGCGGACAGGTGACAGGCGATGGAGTGCCTTCCTCCGGTTTCGTGGAGGAAGGGCCGCTCGTTCTGGCTGCGCCCTTCCGTGAGGTGCGCGAAGGCGCAGCGCGGGTGGAACGGGCAGCCGGACGGCACGTTGATCAGGCTGGGCGGCACTCCCGGGATGGGCACCAACCGCTCGCTCGGCTCACGGTCCAGTCGTGGCATCGATCGCAGCAGTCCCCAGGTGTACGGGTGCTGCGGTCGACGGAAGATGTCCGGCGCGGTGCCGTACTCCACCGATCTGCCGGCGTACATCACCAAGATGTCGTCAGCCAGCTCGGCGACGACACCGAGGTCATGGGTGATGATCATCACCGCTGAGTTGAACTCCTGCTGCAGGTCGCGGATCAGATCCAGGATCTGCGCCTGCACGGTGACGTCGAGGGCGGTGGTCGGCTCGTCGGCGATCAGCAGCTCGGGGTTGCAGGACAGTGCCATAGCGATCATGGCCCGTTGCCGCATGCCACCGGAGAACTGGTGGGGGTAGGAGTCCACTCGTGAGGCCGGCTGGGGTATGCCGACCCGGTCCAGCATGTCGATGGCGTGCTTGCGGGCGACCTGCTTGCCGACGTCGTTGTGGATCCGGTAGGCCTCGATGATCTGGTTGCCCACGGTGTAGAAGGGATGCATCGCGGAGAGCGGGTCCTGAAAGATCATCGCCATGGTCTTGCCACGCAGCTGGCGCACCCGCTCGGCGCCGGCGACCACGAGGTTCTCTCCCTCGAGCAGTACCTCACCGGAGATGTTGACCGTGCCGGGCTTGTGCAGCCCCATGATGGACAGGCTGGTCACGCTCTTGCCGGAGCCGGACTCCCCGACGATGCCCAAGGTCTTCCCGCGCTCCAGCTTGAACGACAGGCCGTCCACGGACTTCACCAGGCCGTCATCGGTCGGGAAGTGCACGCGCAGATCCCGGACCTCGAGGAAGGTGCCCCCTGGGGTGAGGGTCACTTCGCACGCACTCGAGGGTCGACGACGGCGTACATGATGTCCACGACAAGGTTCGCGATGATGATGAAGAAGGCGCCGATCAGCGTGACGCCCAGCACCTTGGGCAGGTCGTTGTTGGTGAGTGCCAGGAACGCGTACTGCCCGATCCCGGGGAGCGAGAAGGTGGTCTCGGTGAGGATCGCTCCACCGAGCAGCAGGCCGAGGTCCAGGCCGAAGATGGTCAGGATCGGCGTCAGGGAGGCCCGTAGCCCGTGCTTGAGGACCACCTTGTGCTCGGGTAGGCCCTTCGCCCGTGCGGTGCGGATGAAGTCCTCGTTCATCGTCTCGAGCATGCCGGAGCGGGTGAGTCGCGCGTAGGCCGCCGCGTAGAGGAACGCCAACGTGATCCAAGGCAGCAGCAGGTCGTAGGCCCACTCCGCAGGATTGGCGGCATCCATCGGATTCGTCCCGCCGGGTGCCGCCCAGCCCATCGCGTAGCTGAAGATCGACAGACTCAGCAGTCCGGTGAAGAAGATGGGCAACGATACGCCGGCGAGGGCGACACCCATCGCAGCCCTGTCGAAGATGCTGCCTCGTTTCAGTGCGGAGAGGACGCCCGTGGCGACCCCGGCCACCAACCAGATGACCGCGGCCCCTGCCGCAAGCGAGAGGGTCACCGGCAGCCGGTCGAGCAGGTCAGGTAGCACCGGGTTCTGCGTGAGGAACGAGTAGCCGAGGCAGGGGGCCGGGCAGTGCTCCGTGGTGGGGCCGGTGGGATAGTCCGCCCCGGCCACCAGCCCCTTCGCGAACCGGCCGTACTGCACCCAGATCGGGTCGGTGAAGCCGAGAGCCTCGGCTGTCGCGCGGATCTGCTCGGCACCCGCGCTCTTCCCCACATAGCGCGAGGCCAGGTCCTCGGCTGTCGCGCCCGCGAGGCGGGGCACGAGGAAGAAGATGGAGAAGGCGACGGCGCTGACCACGAACAGCAGGATCACTGCCGCGAACAGCCGTCGAACGATGTATGTAAGCACCCTGCTCGGCTGGCGGCCGAGGGCCTCGCATCATGCGGCGAGACCCCCGGCGCCGGCGCCTTCACCTACCTCTGCGCTGGTGGTGCCGCTACTTCCTGGACGTTCCGATTGCGGCGTAGTCGTACATGCCGAAACCGTTGTTGACAAACACGTTCGTCAAGTTGTCCGGCCGGAAGAGCAGGCCCTTGGCCCAGACGCCCGGCAACGCGCTTGCGTTCTCCATCACGGCCTTGTCGATGTCACCCCAGATCTTCTCGCGGGCGGTCGTGTCGGTGGTCTCGAGAGCCTTGTCCAGCATCGCGTCGACCGCCGGGATCTTGATGCCCAGGTTGGTGTTGCCACCCTCAGCGCGGATGACCCGGCTGTCGACGATCTGCGACAGGAAGCCGAAGCCGTCCGGCCAGTCGGCACCCCAGCCGTAGACCATCAGGCCGAGCTTGTTCTTCTTGGCGTAGTCGGGCTTGCCTGCGTAGAGCTTGGTGTAGTCGGCCAGCGGATAGGGCTTGATGGTGAGCTTGATGCCTACCTTGGCCAGCGACTGCTGCAGGGCCTCGGCAGTGGCTTTCTCCTTCGGCCGCTCGGCACGGTAGGAGATGTTGGTGGCAAAGCCATTGGGCTGGCCACAGGCCTGGAGTGCCTGCTTCGCCTTGTCGATGTCACCGTCGGGCTTGCTGCCCGCGCCGTACAGGTCGGTCTTGACGGCACCCGGGATCAGCGGCGGCATCAAGTTCGTCGCGATGTCACCGCCGATGGCGCCACCATAAGCCCGCTGGTAGCCGGTCTTGTCCGCCGCGAACAGAACCGCCTTGCGGCAGTCGATGTTGTCCAGCGGTGCCACGTCAGCGTTGAGCGACGTGAACCACAGGCGGGTGGTGGCAGCGGTGTCGGCCTTCGCCTTCAGTGCCGCATCGCTGAGGACCTTGCCCTGTGCTGCGGACTGCAGACCGGTGCCCTCGATGGCGATGTCGACATCGCCCGACTGCAGGCGGTTGTCGATGTCGTCGGCGTTGACGTTGAGGGTGACCTCGAGGTTGTCGGCCAACGGCTTGCGACCCGAGTCGGGGTCCGTGGCGGGGTCGTAGTTCGGGTTGCGGACCATCGTGAACTTCTTGCCGAGCTCGTTGGTCTTGAACATGTACGGGCCGGACGAGATCACGTGCTCCTTGTACTTCGTGCCCGTGTCCTTCGTCGCCGGCACCGGGATGGTTGCCGGCAGCTGCGCGAAGTAGTCCATGCCCGAGAACGGCCGATTCAGGTGGAAGATGATCGTCTGGTCATCGGGGGTCTCGATTGCCTTGAGACCGAGCTTGTTCGGGTCGCTGTCCTGGTAGGGGCTCGTGTAGCCCTGCAGGTCCATGAAGTCGTTGAAGTAGGTCGGTCCCTGCGGGAACGTCTTCTTGTCCAGAGATCGCTCGATGCCGTACTTGACATCCTTGGATGTCACCGGCGTTCCGTCCTCGAACTTCACGCCCGTGCGGATCGTGTAGGTCCAGGTCTTGGCGTCAGCACTCGGCTTGCCGAGCGACTCGGCGAGGTCGGGGACCAGCTCGGGCGCTCCCGGGCCGGCCTTGAACACCGTCAGGGTGCGGCCGTAGTTGCGGATGAAGTTCCACGAGTAGCCGTAGTAGGTGTCGGCCGGGTCCAGCGAGTCCCAGTCGCCGGAGTTCGCGTAACGCAGCGTCCCGCCCTTCGCGTCGGACGGGTTGAACACGTTGCCGACCGCGGCATTGAACTTCCCCGTGGCCTTGGTGTCACCACTGCTGTCGTTGGCACCGCCGCTGCTGCCCCCGCAGGCAGCCAGCCCGGTGGTGGCGATCGCACCGGCAGCCACCGCGGCAATCAATCGAGTTGTCTTCATCTGGCGTTGTACCCCTTCTTCTGATTGGTCGGAGGCCGGCCCTTGGATTCGTGGTCGACTACCGAGACCGTGGATCGAGCGCGTCGCGAAGGCCGTCACCGAACAGGTTGAATGCCAGAACGGTGACGAAGATCGCCAGGCCCGGTGGCAGCAGGAACCAGGGGTCTACCTGATACCAGTGCGTAGCGTCGGAAAGCATCCCGCCCCACGTGGCACGGGGTGGTCTCACACCGACACCAAGGAAGGACAGCGCTGCCTCGAACAGGATGTTCGTGGGGATCAGCAGCGTCGAATAGACAAGGATGGGTGCCACCAGGTTGGGCAGCATCTCCTTGTACAGCAGGTAGGGCCGTCGCGCCCCCAGGCTGCGCGCTGCGTCGACGAACTCGCGCTCGCGCAGGGACAGGGTCTGGCCACGGATGACCCGCCCGACATAGGGCCAGTTGAAGAACCCGATGATGAAGATGATCACCCCGATCCGCAGCCCGTCCCCGGTCAGGCCGAAGGCGTTGTCCGGGACCACCCCCGCAAGTGCGATGGCGAACAGCAGGATCGGGAAGGCCAGGAAGATGTCCATGAGCCGACTGATGCCAGCGTCGACCCAGCCACCGAAGTAGCCCGCGATGATGCCCATCACCGTCCCGATGATCACGGACAGCAGGGTGGCGAGAAACGCAATCAGCAGGGATATCTGCGAGCCGTAGATGACGCGGCTGAACAGATCACGCCCGTTGACCGGCTCCACCCCGAACAGGTGGTCACGGCTGACGCCGCCGTAGGACCCGATGGGCAGCTGTGTGTCGGCGTTGACCTGGTCGTAGTGGAAGTCGTTGGGCGGATGGCCCAGGAGCTTCACGATCAGCGGCGCCAGGAGAGACGTCGCGATGAGCAGGATGATCACGACGGCGCCGGCCATGGCGACCTTGTCCCGCTTGAGGCGCAGCCACGCGATCTGCCCCAGTGAGCGACCTTCGATCTTGTCGACACCCTGAAGCACCGCCTCGGGTTCGGCGGTGGTCTCGGATCCCGAAACCTCAAGCGGTGCTGTCAAGGGGGGCCTGGCCTCCAACCGGTGCTACTCGTGTCGTGCCGCGCCGATGTTCTCTGCTTTCTCGGGACTGGGCCGCTTTCGTGGCGCGATTGTGACCATATTGATGTCGCCGGGTTGTCTCTTGTCATCCCGCTGACCGATTCGACGATCTTGCCCACATTCGCGCGACGAGCACGATAGCCCATACCGCGGCGGCCGGGCGGGCATGAAACCGACCCTCAGATGGCCCGTGATCGCATTTCTGGCAGGCTCTCGCCATGACCGATGCCGCTGCCCACACCGGGTCGTCCCACACGCTGGTCCTGCTCCGTCACGGGCAGAGCGGCTGGAACGAGAAGAACCTGTTCACCGGCTGGGTGGACGTGGGCCTGTCCCCGAAGGGGGAAGAGGAGGCCCGCCGCGGCGGGGAGCTGCTCGTCGAGCACGCCCTGCTGCCCGATGTCGTGCACACATCGGTGCTCCGCCGGGCCATCCGGACCGCCGAGATCACGCTCGAGGTCGCCGGCCGGTCGTGGTTGCCGGTGCGCCGCTCCTGGCGGCTCAACGAGCGCCACTACGGAGCGTTGCAGGGAAAGGACAAGAAGCAGACTCTCGAGCAGTACGGCGAGGAGCAGTTCATGCTCTGGCGCCGGGCGTACGACACCCCGCCACCGCCCCTGTCCGACGACGACCAGTTCTCACAGATCGGGGAGGCCCGCTACGCCGAGCTGCCCGACGAGGCCCTGCCCCGGACCGAATGCCTCGCCGACGTCGTCGTACGGATGCTGCCCTACTGGTACGACGCGATCGTGCCCGACCTGCGCCATCGCGGGACCGTGCTCGTCGCCGCCCACGGCAACTCGCTGCGCGCCCTGGTCAAGCACTTGGACGGCATCTCGGACGACGACATCGCCGGGCTGAACATCCCGACCGGCATCCCGCTGGTCTACCGGCTGGATGCCGACATGCGGCCGCTGGACGAGGGCGGGGAGTATCTGGACCCCGAGGCCGCGGCAGCTTCCATCGAGGCAGTCAAGAACCAGGGGCGGTGAGCCTGTCGGGCAGGCAGCGGCGCAGCGGCGACCCGCCTAGACGGTCTCGGCAAGCTCCCGCGGTTGTTGCCCGGTGACGAGGTAGACGACCCGGCGTGACACCGCGACCGCATGGTCGGCGAACCGCTCGTAGTACCTGCTGACCAGCGTCACGTCGATGGCCGCCTCGACGCTGTAGGGAGCGGACACGTCGAGCAGCTCGGTGAACAGCGCACGATGCAGCCGGTCCATGTCGTCGTCGTCGGTCTCGATCTCCAGCGCAGCCTCGACGTCGCGCGAGGCGATCACGCTGCCGGTCTTGGCCACCAGCCGCTCGGCAACCTGACCCATCTCGACGATGGTCGCCCGCAGCGGCGCGGGCACGGCCGACTCGGGGAATCGTCGGCGCGCCGCCCGCGCGACGTGCCGGGCCAGGTCGCCCATGCGCTCGAGGTCACCGCTCATCTTGAGCGTGGCAACGATGGTGCGCAGGTCGCTCGCGACCGGTTGCTGGCGTGCCAGCAGGTCCATGGCCCGGCGGTCGAGCTCGTCGCGGATCGAGTCGACGGCGTCGTCGGCCACGATCACGCTCTCGGCCAAGCCCAGATCGGCGTCCAGCAGCGCTGTGGACGCGCGGGAGATGGCCGAGCCGACGAGCCGGGTCATCTCGACGAGCTGGTGGTTGAGGGCAGCGAGCTCCTCGTGGTACGCGTCGCGCATGGGTCACCTTCCGTTGCCTGCGCCGGCAGGCTTGCAGGAAGAGGTAAACAGATCGCCACCGCGAGGTGAACAGTGGCGGTCGCGGCGCGAGTTCGGTCGTTCTGTGGTCGGGAGCCGCCCTCGCGGCACCTACGATCGAGGCGTGGATCCGCAGCTTCTGGCCGGGGTCGTGGGCGTCGTCGGTGTCGGCGTCGGTGCCGCCGCGGTGCTCGCTTTCCGGCTCAGCGAGCACGAGCAGTCGGCGCCCGTGCCGACCTCGGACACGGGATCCGCCCTCCCCTCCGGCCTGGCCGACGTGCTGGCGGTCCTGCGCTCGTCCGCCGTCGTCCTCGACGAGACAGACGAGGTCGTCAGGGCAAGCCCCGCCGCCTACGCCCTGGGTGTGGTGCGAGGCGGCCGCGTGCTGGCCGACGAGCTGCTCGACATGGTGCGCAAGGTGCGTCGCGACGGCGAGATCCGCGAGGCCGAGCTCGAGCTGCCTCGCGGACCCCTGGGCGACCGGATGATGTCGGTCTGGGCTCGGGTGGCGCCGCTCTCCTCGACCCTGGTCCTGCTCCTGGTCGAGGACCGCACGGAGGCGCGCCAGGTGGACGCCGTACGCCGCGACTTCGTGGCCAACATCAGCCACGAGCTCAAGACACCCGTGGGTGGGCTCGCACTGCTCGCCGAGGCGTTGCTCGACGCCGCGGACGACCCCGAGGCGGTGCGGCGCTTCGCCGGGCGCATGCAGCGTGAGTCGGACCGCCTGACCCGACTGGTGCAGGACATCATCGAGCTGTCCCGCCTGCAGAGCCACGACCCGCTCGAGCGGCCGACCCTCGTCCCTCTCGACGACGTGGTCGTCGAGGCGGTCGACCGGAGCCGGCTCACGGCCGAGACCCGTTCGATCACGCTGGTGCGCGGCGGACAGAAGGGAATGATGGTGCTCGGCGACTCACGGCAGCTCGTCACCGCCCTCGGCAACCTCGTGGAGAACGCCGTGCGGTACGGGCCCGAGGGGTCACGGGTCGCGGTGGTCGTCGGCAAGGTCGAGGACGGGCACGGGGGCCCGATCGCCGAGGTCAGCGTCACGGACGAGGGCCCCGGCATCGCGGCCGGCGAGCGCGAGCGCATCTTCGAGCGCTTCTACCGTGTCGACTCCGCCCGCTCCCGCGCGACCGGCGGCACCGGTCTTGGGCTCTCGATCGTCAAGCACGTCGCCGCCGGACACGGCGGCGAGGCCACAGTCTGGAGCGACGAAGGCACCGGCTCGACCTTCACGCTGCGATTGCCCGCTGCCACCCCGTCGCAGAACGGTGGCGGGCCCACGTCCCATCCGATCCCTCGCGAGGAGACCGCGTGACCAGGATCCTTGTCGTCGAGGACGAGGAGTCGCTCAGCGATCCGCTGTCCTACATGCTGCGCAAGGAGGGCTTCGAGGTCGATCTCGCGGCCACCGGGCCCGCGGGGCTCGAGCAGTTCGACCGGCACGGCGCCGACCTGGTGCTGCTGGACCTGATGCTGCCGGGGCTCTCGGGCACCGAGGTGTGCCGGCAGCTGCGGGCGCGCTCCTCCGTGCCGGTGATCATGCTGACCGCCAAGGACGGAGAGGTCGACAAGGTGGTGGGCCTCGAGCTCGGGGCCGACGACTACGTCACCAAGCCCTACTCCGCGCGCGAGCTCGTCGCCCGGATCCGAGCGGTGCTCCGCCGGCACGCCGAGCCCGAAGAACTCGTGGCGACCACCATCGAGGCGGGCCCCGTCCGGCTCGACGTCGACCGCCACGTCGTGAGCGTCAGCGGCCAGCAGGTGAACATGCCGCTGAAGGAGTTCGAGCTGCTCGAGATGCTGCTGCGCAACGCCGGCCGGGTGCTCACCCGGGGGCAGCTGATCGACCGGGTCTGGGGCTCGGACTACGTGGGCGACACCAAGACGCTCGACGTCCACGTGAAGCGCCTGCGGGCCAAGGTCGAGCCGGACGCCGGGGCGCCGCGGCACATCGTCACGGTGCGGGGGCTGGGCTACAAGTTCGAACCGTGACCTGCGGGCTCAGCTGGAGGTGGGTGAGGGTGAGGGCGACTCCGTCGCCGTGGGGCTCGACGACTCCGCAGCCGGTGTCGAGGGGGCGACGGTGACCTCGGCGTAGTCGCCGCTCGCCGGCACCACAACGGTGCGGACCGTGACCGGCCCGCTCCGGGTGAAGGTGAGGCGCAGCGTCACGCTCTCCCCGGGCCGCCGCTTGAGGCCGTCGATCGTCGCGGACGGACTCGTGCCGGCACCGAAGCGCACGGAGCTCCCGGCCGGGAGATCGCCAGCTCCCGTCAGGTTCACGGTGCCGGCAGAGCTGGTGATGCCGCTGAGCCGGTCGTCGCGGTTGCCGTGATTGGCCAGGGACATGCTGATGACGCCGGTGCTCGAGCCTTCTTCGGCGACGACCAACGCGTTGAGCACCCGGATGGACCCGTTGTCGGCGAGTGCGCCGTCGCTGGGTGCATAGGTCTGCACGCTCTGGGCGCCGAAGCCGGCTCCGCAGCCGGTGAGCAGCAGCGCCGCGCAGGCCGCCAGCACGGGGAGCAGCACGGGTCGGAGGGGGTGCACGGCGGCCTCTCTCGAAGAACAGGTGACGGGCCGGACCGAGCAACCAGTCGGCACGTCGAGCAGTCGCTGGACGGGCCACCACCCTAGCGAGCGGCTGCGGCCGGCCGGCCGTGCCCTGCGGCCTCGGCGTCGGCGCTGCCACGACCGAGGTCGGCGCCGCGACCGATCAGCAGCAGCACCGTGACAACCGCGGTCGCGAGGGCGAGCAGGAACGGCAGCCGAGAGCCCGGCTGCCGGCCGGTGAGCGCCGCGGCGACGGCCAGGAGCAGCGCGGCCACGCCCGCGGTCGGCGCCGCGACCGCTCAGCAGCAGCACCGTGACAACCGCGGTCGCGAGGGCGAGCAGGAACGGCAGCCGAGAGCCCGGC
>JAVEDJ010000016.1 GCA_030841025.1 Actinomycetota bacterium | reverse complement strand
CGCCGGCCAGGACGGTGACGTGGGGCAGCCAGTGGACGCGTTGGATGCCGTAGCACCCCACCTGTGGCGCCCAGAGGAACCGGCGCAGGTCCCACGAGGTGCGCGGGAAGTCGTCGTCCGCGAACCGTCGGCCGGCCTCGAGAACGCCGACGCGGTAACCCTTCTCGGTCAACCGTAGGGCCGTCACCGACCCACCGAAGCCGGAGCCGATGACTATGACTATGACGTCGTAGTCGGGTTCCCCCGTGGGGGTCATCGGCGACCAAGCGCCTTCATCGCACGAAGGCCGACGGTGAAGGCCTTGGCCCATGTGTCGTAGGAGACCGACGGCGGGGGCGCGAAGCCGTGCAGGTGTTGCACCGCAACGGTCTGCGGCTCGGTGTACTTCAGGATGCCGTCGCGTCCGTGCCGTCGACCCAGCCCACTGTCCTTGACACCACCCATCGGCGACGACGTCGCGCCCCATGCGGCGGCGTAGGTCTCGTTGACGGTGACCGTACCGGTGCGCAGGCCGGCGGCGAGACGTCGTCCGCGTGCGACGTCACCCGTCCAGACCGAGGCGTTGAGCCCGAAGTCCGAGTCGTTCGCGAGCCGCAGGGCCTCCTGCTCCTCTCGCACGGCGCGCAGCGAGACCACCGGTCCGAAGGTCTCGTTGCGGCACAGTGCCATGTCCTCGGTGACGCCGGTCAGTACGGTCGGTTCGTAGAAGTACGGGCCCACATCGGGGCGCGGCACCCCACCGGCGAGCACTGTCGCGCCCTTCGCGACGGCGTCGTCGACGTGTTGCGAGACGCGCGCGAGCTGGGCCGCCGAGACCAGCGACCCCATCGCGGGGCCGTAGTCGAGATTTGTTCCGAGCGAGAGCGACCGCACCCGTCGTACGAACCGGTCCACGAATGCGTCGAAGACGCCCTCCACGACGTACAACCGCTCGGTCGAGACGCAGAGCTGACCGGCGTTGGCGAAGCAATCGCGTACGGCGGCCTCGGCAGCTCGGTCGAGGTCGGCATCGTCGAGCACGATCAGCGGGTTCTTGCCGCCCAGCTCGAGCGAGCAGCCGACGAGTCGACGGGCGCACCGCTCGGCGACCTCGCGACCGACAGGCGTGGAGCCCGTGAAGCAGACGTAGTCGCCGCCGTCGACGACCGCGCGACCGACCGTGGGACCGTCGCCGAGCACGACCTGCCACACCTGCTCCGGCAGCCCCGCCTCGACTGCCAACGCCCGCACCCACAGCGCGGTCAGCGCGGTCTGGGTGTCCGGCTTGTGCACCACGGCGTTCCCCGCGATGAACGCCGGGATCGCGTCGCTGGCGGCGAGAGTCAGCGGGTAGTTCCAGGGCGACACGATGCCGACGACGCCCTTGGGGTGGTGGCGCTCAACGACCTCGGACAGGACCGGAACGATGCCGGGGTGCCGTGTCGGCCTGAGGTAACGCGGGCCGGAGCGGCCGTAGTGGCGCGCGTTGAGCGCGACGTCGACGACCTCCTCGAGCGCGTGCCGCCGGGCCTTGCCGGCCTCGAGCTGAATGAGGTCGAGCAGCTCGTCCTGGCGCTCCAGGACGAGATCGTGCAGGCGCAGGAAGACCGCGGCCCGCTCGCGGACCGACCGCTTCGCCCACGGTCGCTGGGCGGCGCGCGCCCCGGCGTAGGCGGCGAGCACGTCGTCGGGGGTCGAGAGCGGCAGCCGGGCCAGCGGCCCGCCGGTGAACGGCGCCACGGTCGTCACCGTCTCGGGGTGCGCACCGGCCGTGACGCCGGGCGCCAGCCGCAGGACCAGGTCCTGCAGCAGCGGCTCGGGGCTCGCGAGCGGTCGTGGCGCCACGTCGGGCACGGTCATGGCCGGGATGTTACCCGTGGGTAGCAGCACCCGGTGCCGCCGCAGCCGGGGTCAGGCGACGGTGTCAGTCGACGGGGACGATCTCGGGCGCGCCGAGCCGCGCGGCGTCCGCGGTGCCGTCGTCCGGCTGCTCCTGGGAGAGCCGCTCGGCCTCGACCCGGGCGACGTAGTGCTCGACCTCGCGCACCACCTGGGCCGGGCTCCAGCCGAGCACCGGCGCCATCAGGGCGGCAGCGACCGGGGCGGCGGACACGCCACGGTCGAAGGTCTCGATCGAGATGCGGGTACGACGGGTCAGTACGTCGTCGAGATGGCGGGCACCCTCGTGGCTGGCCGCGTAGACGACCTCCGCGCGCAGGTAGTCGTCAGCACCGACGAGTGGCTCACCCAGCGTCGGGTCGTCGTCGACGAGCGACAACACCTCCTCGACCATCGAGCCGTACCGGTGCAACAGGTGCTCGACCCGGGCCACGTGCACGCCATGGCGCCCGGCGATGCGGTGCCGTCCGTTCCACATCGCCGCGTAGCCCTCCGCGCCGAGCAACGGGATGCGCTCGGTGCAGCTCGGCGGGACCTTCTCGTCGAGTGCGTGGCTGACGGCGTCGATCGCGTCCTTGGCCATCACCCGGTAGGTCGTGTACTTGCCGCCGGCGATGGTCACCAGTCCCCGGACGGGCGAGGCGACGGCGTGCTCGCGGGACAGCTTGGAGGTGGAGTCGCTCTCGCCGACCAGCAACGGGCGCAGACCGGCGTAGACCCCGACCACGTCGTCACGGGTCAGCGGGTCGGCCAGCAGCGCGTTGGCGTGCTCGAGCAGGTAGTCGATGTCGGCCTGGCTGGCCGCGGGGTGCGCGAGGTCGAGGTCCCACTCGGTGT
>JAVEDJ010000003.1 GCA_030841025.1 Actinomycetota bacterium | reverse complement strand
AGCCACCCACGCCGTCCGGTCCCTTGGCAAGCAGCCACCCCAGGAACTGGTCCGCGACCGCCTTCTCCGCCGGGTTGGAGCTGCTGAGCCCCCAGTCCCAGGCGCGCCCTTCCTTGTGCTCGCTCAGTGCGCCGACCTCACATGCGCGGGTGACGCCGAGGTCGCGGCCACCGTAGGCGCCCATCAGCATGGCGCGCAGCGCGGCGGTGCCGGGCTGGACGGTCGTCGCGCACGAGACCTGCGGGAGGTAAGGCGTGTAGGTCTCGATCGGCGACGGAGCGCTCTGGGGCGCCACCGGGTCCGCTACGGCGGCGGCGCTCGCGGCAGTCGCGGAGGCGGTACCACCCAGGAAGAGCGCTAGCACGGTCAGCGAGACGAGCGCAGGAGCAGCGGCCCTCCCAAGGAGGACCGCAAGGCCGGATCGATCTTGCGTGCCACTGCGCCGAACCACCCACACGAGCCCTGTCCCCGCCCTCGACATCTGTCGACGCCGGGTCATGCCCCCGACGCGCACTCAGTCGTCCTCGACAGCGTGCCGAGGATCCTGAACAGCAATCGAGGTGTTTTTGGTCAAATGATCGTCATGTCGCACGTCACGTCGGCGTGTCGCTCCTGCCCGGGGCCGAGCGAGGTGTAGGTCAGCCGACGCGAGCGTTCTCCCGCGCGGTGGGCCCCGAGGATGACAACGCAGGCGCGAGCCGCCAGGATCCCATCGTGGACGACGTATGGCTGAGTGCTCACGAGAGCCGACTGGCCGACTTCCGAGCGACGGTCGAGGAGACCACTGACCCGAGCGACTACCCGCATGCCACGGCCGTGACGGGCAACGTGCCCGTCTACGACAGTGAGCAGCTACGACGTCGCGCGCGGACCGACGCGGGCCGGCGCGATGTGCAGGGGGAGCTGGTACGGGTCCTGCTGACCGGTCCCGGCATCGCTGTCTTCCGCGCGGCGTTCGACGACCTCTCGATCGTCGACCGTACGACGGATGCCTTCACCGCGATGATCGCCGAGCAGCGCGCGGCAGGCACCGCCTCGGGTGACCACTTCGCCAAGCCCGGTGCCAACGACCGCGTCTGGAACGCCCTCGAGAAGCTCGCCCGCCGTGAGCCGCAGGTCTTCGCCGACTACTACGCAAACGACGTCATCGCCCTCGTCTCGTCCGCGTGGCTGGGACCGGGCTACCAGGTCACCTCCCAGGTCAACGTGGTCAACCCGGGCGGCGCAGCCCAGTCACCGCATCGCGACTACCACCTCGGCTTCCAGTCGACCGACACCGCGGCGCAGTACCCCCGGCACGTTCACCGGCTCTCGCCGGCGCTCACGCTGCAGGGCGCCGTAGCCCACTGCGACATGCCGGTCGAGACGGGCCCGACGATGTACCTGCCGCACTCGCAGAAGTACGAGCCCGGCTACCTCGCGGTCGGCCATCCCGAGTTCGACGACTACTTCGCCGCGCATCACGTGCAGCTGCCTCTGACGAAGGGCGACGCGGTCTTCTTCAACCCTGCGCTGCTCCATGGCGCCGGCCACAACCGTTCCGCGGACGTCCGCCGGATGGCCAACCTGCTCCAGGTCTCCTCCGGGTTCGGTCGCGCGATGGAGAGCGTCGACCGGGAGGCGATGTCGAACGCCCTTTTCCCGACCTTGCTCGAGCGGCGAAGGTCCGGGGCTGACGACGCTGCGCTGAAGTGCGTCATCGCGGCGAGCGCCGAGGGGTATGCGTTCCCTACGAACCTCGACCAGGACCAGCCGGTCGGCGGCCTGGCGCCGCCGTCTCAGGCGGACGTGGTCTGGCGCGCGCTCCGGGAGGACTGGGCCCCGACAGACCTGGCACTGGAGCTGCGCGCGCACACGGGCCGTCGGCGCACCGGCGAGAGGTAGTCAGCACCCGCCATCTGAAGGTGGAGTGGTTGCCAGGTGTTTACCTGGCAGGTCCTTTCGTGGCGCAGCGGTGGACGGACACACTCGGCAAGCCCGGCAAACCGGTGCTTTTCCGGCGCGGGCTGGTCGAGGAGACCCGATGCCCCGTGTGACCCGCACGTCCCCCGTCGTACTGCTGATCGCCCTGGTGCTGGCGGCGGCCACGCTGCTCACCGCGCCGAAGGCGCTCGCCGCCCCGCCGGCTCCGCCGTCGCTCACGACGGTCCGCAACGAGCTGTCAGCCATCCCGACCAAGGCCGAGACCAGCTCGGCCGGTTACTCACGCGACCTGTTCCCGCACTGGTCGACGCAGTCCGGGACCTGCAACACCCGCGAGACGGTGCTGAAGCGGGACGGGGTCGAGGTGGTGACCGACGCGGCATGCGCGGCGACGTCCGGCAGCTGGTACTCGGTGTACGACGGTGCCTGGAACTACGCGGCCTCGGACGTCGACATCGACCACGTCGTCGCGCTCGCCGAGGCGTGGACCTCGGGCGCATCATCGTGGACGACCAGCAAGCGCCAGCAGTTTGCCAACAGCCTCGGCGACGGGCAGCTGATCGCCGTCACGGACAACGTGAACTCCGCCAAGTCGGACAAGGACGCGGCGGAGTGGCAGCCACCGCGCGCGGCGTACCACTGCACGTTCGCCAAGCACGTGGTGCATGTGAAGTACGGCTGGGGCCTGGCGATGGACAGCGCGGAGAAGAGCGCGATCAGCACGATGCTGGCGACCTGCTAGCAGCACAGCACGTGATCACGTGATGCGCCGGGAGGAGTCGCAGACGACGCTGCTGCCATGGCGCGCACCGGTCCCGTGCTCATCGCGTTCGACGGCAGTGCGGCATCCCGGCGCGCCCTGGAGGAGTCCGCCCCGCTGCTGGCGCCGCGGAAGGCCCTCGTCGTCGTGGTGTGGGAGCCCGATCGTGCCTACGACCTGGTCGAGCCACCCTCACGCGTCCTGGACATGCCGGCTTCCGCGATGGACATCCGCGTGGCCTTCGAGGTCGAGGAGGCGATGTACCGGGCCGCGCAGGACCTCGCCCAGCAGGGCGCCGCCATCGCCGAGGACAAGGGGCTCGACGCCGAAGGGCTGGCCGTGGCCGACGAGCTGAAGGTGCCTGACACGATCGTCCGGGTGGCCCGCGACGTCGACGCGCCGGCCATCGTGCTCGGTGCGCACAACCACGGGCGGCTCAGCGAGCTGCTCCTCGGGACGACCTCGCAAGCCGTCGTACGGCGGGCGCCGTGCCCCGTGGTCGTCGTCCGCGACAACGCCGAGGACGTCCAGGCGTAGGCGTGGACTCCCACGAGCTGTGCCGGGTTTGCTCACAACGCGCCCCGCGGCATCTGGTCGTCGGCCGTGACCGGCTGGACCACCACAGCCATCCGCACCGGTTCGCCGGCACTGACGGCCCAGACCACACACTTGCCTGACTCATCGGCCCCGTCGTAACCGACATCCGGCAAGTCGCCCGAGGGCTCGTAGTAGTTCTGCGCCAGCACATCCGCGAGCTGCGTGGCGATCGCGTCGGCCGACCACGGCAACGGCGACTCGGCCGAGCTCGGATGTGACATGGCCCACCTCACCTGGCTCCGCCGGACGCGGCGGTGCTTGTACGGAAACGGTAGGCCGCCCCGGCGTCGCGACTCATCCCCTGAACACGTGGCGGCCGCAAGCCGCCACGGATGCATGCGCAACGCCCGTGCAACACCTGGCTGCGTCACTGGACGCATGGATCCTCGATCGGGAGCGAGCCGGTGAGCGCGATGATCCACGTGCGCTACCCCGGCCTGCACCCCAGTGACCTGTGCGACCGATGCGGCATGCAGGCCTACGTCAACGTACGCATGCCCAGCAGCCGCTCCCTGCTCTGGTGCG
>JAVEDJ010000425.1 GCA_030841025.1 Actinomycetota bacterium | reverse complement strand
CAACGTCGTCGCGTCGCGGCGGGCGGGCATGCCCGCAGAGCGCTTCGACGTCACGGACGTGCCGGGGAGCCTGGCCCGGATCGTGGCGGCGACGGGCGTCTAAGCGTCGTATGCCGCCGCAGCCCATCTCAGGAGTTGGAGGGCTTGGCGACCATGCGTCGGGTGGCCAGGGCGGTCCTGCTCACGAGGACGCCGGGCGCGCCCGTGTCGATCCCGGCGCGCTCGAGTGCCCCCACCCCGTCGCCCCAGCACCCAGCGGTTTCGCGTGCGGAGCATCTCCTGGAGCAGGTTGTCGAGCCGCACGTCGGTGAGACCGGCGGCGGTCGCGCAAGGGGCCGCTGGTCAGCGGACGGGGCGGCTGACGCCCAGCCGAACGTTGCGCACTCCCTCGGAGAAGTGCACCAGCGGATCCGGGCCCGGTCCGGGCAGCCCGGATGCTTCGGCGAGCGTCTGGTGCAGCTTGTCGACGGTCGCGGACGACAGCGGCCAGGGCTCATGTTCCACCGGGGTCTCGAGCAGCCTGCCGAGATGCCAGGTGTAGGCGCGCCATCGCCCGGTCAGCCAGACGTCCTGGGGCGACGGGTCGACGATGCGCTCGCCGGGCCGGACATCGATGCGGTAGGAGCAGCGCCCGTCCCGCAGCGCACCCCCGTAGCTGATGACGCCGTCGGTCTCGACGATGCTCAGGTCCCCGAGCTCATAGGGAGCGCCCGCTGCGGCGCGGGCGGCCGTGGTGAACAGCGCGCTCGCCGCCTCGATCCTGAGGAAGTAGATGCCGTCGCGCTCGTTCGCTGCGCGGACATAGGTCCGGAAGTTGGTCTCGGCGAACGTCAGTCTCGGGAGGGCGCCAAGGTACGGCGCACCGACGTCGGCCATGCGCAACGGCGTGATCGTGAGCCATGCCTGGCCGTCGTAGAGGTCGACCGTGAGGCCCGGGGGAAGCATCGCCTGCACAGCTGCAGCATCGACCGGCCAGTGCACGAACGCGGCCGAGAGCCAGTCCGCTACCAGCACGGGTACGCGTACCTGCTCCTCCGGCGCCAACGCGGCCATGCGTCCCGGTTCCCGGAGGCCGCATCCGCAAACGCTGTGGTGGGCTGGCAACCAGTCGGCGTCACCTGCGCTGTACCGGCCAGGAGAGCTCGTCGGTCGGTGACCAGGTCAGCTGGCTGTCGTGACCGGGATCCGAGTCGCGCATCTCGTCAACCGGACCGTCCGATGGCTCCGCAGTCGCGAGCCTGCTCCTCATCGGCCGAGAAAGGAGACCTCGTCGCACCGCAGCCATCGTGAACGCGACGCCGATGCCAAGGCCGGCGAGACCCCACACCCACCCGGACCTGCTGTCGGTCTGCTCGTCGCTCGCCTGGTCAGGCCCCGGCTTCGGCTCTCCGGCAGCAGCCGTCGGAGGCGCGATCGGGGTTCCGATGCCACCACCTGTGATGTTGGCACCGGTGGCAGCCGGGCCCCCGCTCCCGCCCGGGTCCGGGCTGACCCCCAGCCGGTCGAGCAGGGGCGTCAGCTCCCGGCCGTGGGCAGCGGTGTGCCACACAGGCTTGCTGTCCCAGATGCTGGCAGCCTTACCGGTGGCGAGCTGGGTGGAGATCCACGGCCCGCCCTCGCCGCCGAGATAGATCCGGTCCACGCGCCAGACCTGGACGTCATGGATCAGCCAGGTGACCGTGACCGGGGCGCCGGACTCGTGGCTCGCGTCCGAGCGGTCCACCCCGCCACCTGCCTCGAAGGCACCGACGATCCCTGCCAGCACCCCGTAGTCGGCGTCGCTCATGTACAGCGATGCGGTCTGGCCGGCTCCGGGAACCACCAGCAGCACACTGGTGGGGCCACCGGCCTGCGCGGGCCCGGCGACGAGCAGGGAGAAGAGCACAAGCGTGAGTACGGCAAATGCGGCGCGGCATCGGCGCATGAGGGCCTCCCCGGTCTGTTGCGCCTCTTACACCGCCAGGAGACGCGCGGTTCCGAGAGTCAGGGCATGATCCTGACGGACTCGGCGACCTCGATCGCGCGCGCGAGGCTGAGGTCCCCCTCTAGGCGCACAGTGGTGGAGCCGTGCTCCCAGATCAGCGTGTGGCCTGCCAGCCGCGCCGTTTCCATGCGGGTGGTGCCGTCACGGTTGAGTACGACGACCCCGTGCGGCTCGTCGAACCAGAGTGCGAAGGAACCGGCTACCGACGCGAACTCCACCCCGGGCGCCGACTTGGCGAACGTGAAGTCCAGCCGTCCGTCGAACTCGTCCAGCCGAACGGTGCCGTCACGCCCTCCGGCCCAGCTCATTGACAGCACTCTGCGGTCGGCGGAGACCTCGACGCCTCGCGGCAGCCCCAGCTCGGTGGGCACGACCGGCTCGAAGGCGAGCAGGTTCTTGGCGGCGTCCAGAGAAGTAGAGGTCCCGACCGTCGGGGGAGGTGAGGCCGAGGACGTCTCCGGGACAGGGTCGTGGCGCACGAGGACGCCCGCGAAGCCGAACCAGTCACCTACCGCCGCCCGCACTGGAGGCGCGACGAGCAGCGACAGCGCGATCGCGGCGACGACGATCGCTGCCCGACGGCGGCGGGCCGCGACGGCGTACGCGATCCGCCGTAGCAGACGTCGCGCCGGACTACTGGTGACCGGCACGGGCGCGTCGCAGACCCGCGCCATCACCGCGACGGCCAAGCCCGACCCGGCACGGGATGTGGCAGTGCGCGGCCAAGGGCGGCCAGGTCTTCGGCCAACGCGTCGTACTGCGTGTCAGGCGCCATGCCGCACCTCCGTCGTCGAGGCGTCGTCCGGATCCGGAGCGCTCGCCAGTCGCGTCAGCGCCGCAGCCAACTCGCCGAGGGCGCGATGGAGCCGCGACTTCACCGTGCCCCGCGGCCAACGCAGCACCGTCGCGGTCTCGGCCACGTCGAGATCGAGCAGGTAGCGACAGGTCACCACCTGCCGATGGGCCTCCGACAGCCGAGCAAGCCCCCGCACCAGCTGGGCATGTCGTTCCTGCGTCAGTAGTGCTGCCGCGGGGTCATCGGCCTCCGCTGCCCTCAGCAGCGGCACGGTCCGTTCCCACGCCGACCGCTCCCGCGCAACCCTGCGTCCCGCGGCCCGGTGCAGGTTGCTGGTCTCGTTGGCGACGATCTGCAGGAGCCACGGCCGGAATGCCGCCCCCTCACGGAACCGCCCGAGTGCGGCGTACGCCTTGATGAACGACTCCTGCACGACGTCTTCCGCGTCCGGCCCGGCTCCGAGCAAGGATGCGGCGCGTACCGCCACGGGGGCATGCCGATGTACCAGCTCCGCGTACGCGTCGCGGTCACCTCCGCGCACCCGGGCCAGGACTTCGGCGTCCTCACGGTCGGTGCTGATCCGTTCTCCGTCCCTCCGTCTCCCGCCGTGTCTACACCGGCGGCGGTCGGAGGGTTCCCAGAGGTGGTCCCGGCCGTGTCGTGCGTCAGCTGCTGGCCGGGCTGATCGTCACCAGGGTGACGGTCCCGTCCTGCTCGGTGATCCGCAGCGCGGTCTTGTCACCGGAGGGCGCGATCGAGACCTCGGTCGGATGCCAGACCATGTGGCGCAGGACGACGGGCCAGCTGCCCGACTGCCCTCCTACACCGATGATCACAACATCATCCTTCTGGTCGTAGTTGACGTAGGTGAACGGCATGCGTTGTGCCTCGTGGGCGTCGCCCCACTCGCTGTCGAGCACCTCGATGGTGACGTCGTCGCCTTCGTGATCGCGCGTGACGGAGTCGAGCTGGTCGACCCACTGGTTGCGATCGATCGTCATGGTCTCGGTCATCCTGCCCACCCTTCGACGGTTGCGGTGTGGACCCATCCTCAGCCTTCGTCCCGACGCGGGAATCCCTCAGGCGGGTGATGTCCGGCTGCGGCGCTCGTACCAGGTTGGAGAGGCCCGCTGCACCCATGGGGAGGACGCGTCATGCACGTCAGACTGAGCCTGGTCACCGCTGACCCCACGAAGCTCGACGACGTCATCAACTTTGTGTCGAACGAGGTCCTCTCGATCATCCAGGAGAAGCCGGGCAGCCTGGGCATGTCGCTGGCGGTCAACGAGCTCGGGGTTGCTGTGGTCGAGACGTTCTGGGTCTCGGGTGACGCGATGCGCGAGAGTGAGCGCCAGGTGTCGGCGACCCGCGTCGAGGCGGCGCGACGCGGTGGCGGCACCGTGTCGGTGGAGCACTACGCGGTGTCCAGCGTCACCGAGGTCGAGCCGCCCGACCGAGGGGCCGGCGTCCGGCTGACCCGCGCGGACATCGATCCCGCGAAGATCGACGCCGCCGTGGCGGCCTACGAGGACTCGGCCGTGCCCTGGCTGGTCGAGACGGCCGGTCTGTGCACGGCGCGCCTCTACATCGACCGCCGGACCGGCCGGTCGATCGCCGAGACCCTTTGGACCGACAGGTCGGCGCTCATCGCGAGCCGTAGCGTCGCGGCGACCGTCCGCGTGGAGACCGTGACCGCGACGGGGGCCGCGATCTGGGCGGTCGAGGAGTACGAGCTGGCGTTCATCGCGGGGGGCTTCCGCCCCACCCGGACGGTCCACGCAGTGGCAGGCTCCAACCGCTCGGGCTGACCGCGAGGCCTCCGGACATACCTCGGCCGGCACCTCCTGAAGGGCGCCGGCCGGGTGTTGCTGCGGTCTTGCGTGCCTGAGATCAGGCAGCTGGCTGGGTCTTGATGGCGGAGATCTCGAACTCGAGCGTGATCTTCTCGGACACCATCACGCCGCCGGTCTCGAGCACGGCGTTGAAGTTGACTCCGAAGTCCTTACGGTTGATGACGGTCGAGCCCTCGAAGCCCACGCGCTGGTTGCCGAACGGGTCCGTCGCGCTGCCGGTGTACTCGAAGTCGATGCTGATGGGGCGCGTGACGTCCTTGATCGTCAGGTCGCCGGCCATGCGGAAGGTCTCCTCGCTCACCTGCTCGACGGCGGTGCTGACAAAGGTGATCTTCGGGAACGTCGGAGCGTCGAAGAAGTCGTTGGTGCGCAGGTGGTCGTCGCGCTGCGGCTGGCGGGTGTCGATGCTCGCCACGTCGATCGTCACGCTGGCGGAGGACTTGGCCGGGTCGCTGCCGTCGAGGTGCGCCGTGCCTTCGAACTCGTTGAACGCGCCGCGGACCTTCGTGACCATCGCGTGCCGGGCGACGAAGCCGAGGCGGCTGTGCGCGATGTCGAGGACGTAGTCGCCGGTGAGGTCGGGCGCACCGGTGGTGACGGTGACGGGGGTGGTGTGGGTGTCGGTCATGGCGTCTCCTGGGTGAACGGTGTCCCAGTCGTGTCCGGGCACCTTGTTGATATGACAACTATGCCGAACAATGGATGACGTGTCAACATTCCAGCGCTAGGATGGCCACATGACGCAACCGCGATGGCTGGACGAGCGCGAGTCGCGGGCCTGGCGTGGTTACACCCAGATGCACCGGCGGCTCGACCGAGTGCTGGGCCAACGTCTCACCCGCGACTCGGGTCTGTCCGCGGCCGACTACGAGGTGCTGGTCCCGCTGTCCGAAGCGCCCAGCGAGCAGCTGCGAGCGCGTGACCTGGCCCGCAGCCTCGACTGGGAGAAGAGCCGGCTGTCGCACCACCTCACGCGCATGCAGGGACGTGGGCTGGTCGAGCGACGGGAGTGCGCCACCGATGCGCGCGGCGCCTTCATCGCGTTGACCCCGGTCGGACGCCGGGCGATCGAAGCCGCGGCGCCGCAACATGTCGAGGCCGTCCGCGACAACTTCGTGGACCTGCTCACGGCAGAGGAGATCGAGGCACTCGCGCAGGTCGCTGAGCGCGTGCTCGCCCGTCTCGAGCAGGTGGACGCGGTGTGCTTTGCCGCCGAGGCGGACGAGCAAGCTGTGGCTTCGCCGCAGAGCTCGAGCCAGTGATGATGCTTCTGTTCAGTTGACCGACGGGGTGACGAGCAGGGAGGGATGCGATGGCTGCCGGTGACGGCGTTGAGCCAGACATCGCTGATCTGCAGGGTCGCGTCGAGAGGTACGACGAGGCCAGCCTCCTCGGCAAGGCGACCATGCGACTGGCCAACCTGGCACCCGATGCCGCGGGGCGGGAGCGGGTACGACGCCATGGGCTGCGGATCGAGGGCCGCATCGCGGAGGATGTCGCCCAGACGGTTCGCGACTCGCAACCCATCTGGGAGCTTCTCGTGCAGAAGGGTCTGCCCGAGGACCTGTCCGTGCGCGAGCTCAACGACATCCGGAGCTGGCTGCTGGGGCGACACGTTCCGCATGCGAGTGCCGTCACCAGTGTCTCCACCCGGTTCAGTCGCAATCCCGCACGCGTGGCCGCACTAGCGGCCGTCTTCCCAGGGGACTTCGCGGCGAGCGAGGTCACGGCGTACCGCTATGCGACAGTCACCAGCGAAGCCGACGGGGTCGAGGAACCGTTCATCGTCGCCCTCCGCGAGCTGCCCGACGGTCGCAATGCCGTGCTTGCCACCATGCTGGTGGCAGGGGTCTTCCTTCGGCACGAGCAAGAGTTCGGCGCACTCGACGAGACGGTGCTAGGGACGCTCGCCCGCTCGGTGGAGTCGGACCTGCAGAGCACCGCGGAGACTCATCGCGCCCTCCTGGACGCCTGAGTCACGGCACGCCGGCGTTCGGCCAAAGGGGGTGGCGTGGAGGCCCGCTTCGAAGGCAGGCTGCACGCATGTTCGATATCGCCGATCAGGTCATCGCGTGGCTGGCTGACCAACGACCCGTGTGGCTGGCTCGTGTCGTCACCGCCGCCGGGATGGGGTCAGGCACGCCGGCCGAGGCGGCGGCGTATGTCGACGGCGAGTGGCGGACGGGGACCCTCCTGTCTGGTGCTGTCGACGCCCAGATGCGTGACGCCCTGGGATCGGCAACCGCCGACGGGCGTGCTGTGGTGGTCGACCTGCTGGTCGGTGACACCGAGGCACACGCGGCCGGCCTCACCTGCGGGGGAGCTGCGCGCATCCTGCTCCAGCCGGCAGCCGACGTACCCGCCGAGGCGTGGCAGCTGCTCGCGGCCCGCGCGCCCGTCTGCCTGGTGACGGAGATGACCGGTCCGACCGCAGGCCGCACCTCCTGGCTCGACTCTTCCTCGTCGCCGGGCGGCCCGGCGGAGCGGATGGCAGAGCGACCGGAGGTCCGGAGGCTGTTCGGCCGTGGCACCCAGGAGGCAACGGTCCTGGACGTCGATGGCAGCCCCGTGCTCATCGCGTCGCTGTGGCCGACGCCTCGGCTCGTCGTCGTGGGTGACGGCCTGATCGCAGATGCTCTCGAGGCCGCCGCTCGCCTGATGCGGTGGGAGCCGTCGGTCGTCACTGCGGCGGCAGCTGCCGCTGCGGCCGTCGAGCAGCTCGGGCCGGGGGATGGGGTGATCGTGCTCAGCCACGACCGTTCGGTGGACGCCCCGGTCCTGGCCGCGGCTCTCGGCGGTCGAGCAGGCTACGTGGCGGCCCTCGGCTCGCGGCGCACACAGGCGGCTCGGGCGGACTGGCTCACCGAGCACGGTGTCGCCACCTCCGACATCGAGCGGGTGCACGGTCCCGCCGGGTTGGACATCGGCGCGCGCACACCCGAGGAGATCACCGTCTCGATCATCGCAGAGATGGTGGCGATCCGCGAGGGCGCGACAGGAAGACCTCTCGTGGCCGGCGATGGTCCGATCCACCCCGACGGCCTGCATGCACCCCCGGCGCGCTACCCCACCAAGACGCCGTGAGCTCAACGAGAACGCGGGC
>JAVEDJ010000399.1 GCA_030841025.1 Actinomycetota bacterium | reverse complement strand
GCATGTGGCGACTGCGTCGTCACGGCGCTGCTGGGCGGTCCACCGACCGAGCTCGACAAGGGCGAGCGCGCCGCGATCGACGCCTTGGCCGGTTCCGGGCTGGTGCCGCCGCTCCGGCTGGTGATCCCGCTCGAGGTGATCCACCACGAAGACCCGTCAGCCGCTGCGGGCTGAGCACTGCGCGGGCTCGCCGCTATACACCGTTCTGGGGGAAATTCACACGCGACGCGCCGATGCCCTTGAAGATCACGAATGGGTCACGGTAGTGTGCGCGCCCAGGTGACCGCGTGGTCGCCGTCCGGACCGGGCGGCAGCGGTCGTCACCGCCGAATCCGACCCGACCGACGGGCGGCGCTCCTCCCGCGGGCTTCGTGCCCGCGGTGCGAGCCTCGTCCGGGGTGGGGGAGGAGCCGGGGACCCACCTCCCCATCGGGGCGAATCGCGAGGGCTCTTGACTCGTGTAGGGCGATCTCCAGCCCGAGCCCGTCAGCTCACCCGGTAGGCGGCCGAGGAGAAGGAGAGCCGCCTCAGTGGCGAGCGTTCCCAGGCGTCGCGGCCTCGCGTCCGCCGCCGCATGCCTGGCCGGCGTCGCGGTCATGGCCGCCGTGCCCGGTTCCGCCGCCGCCGAGCCACGCCCGTCCCTGCACCGGGTGCAGGTCCGGGTCGACCAGCTGCACCGCGAAGCCGGCGATGCCGCGGAGCGCTACAACGACGCCCGCGTCAAGCTCGCCGACGCCAACCGCCGGCTCACCGTCGTCCGGCATCGCCTCGAGTCCCAGCAGAGCACCACCGACGCGATGCAGGCGTCCGTGGACAGGCTGGCCGCGGCGTCGTACAAGTCCGGTGGCGTCGACACCACGCTGCAGGTGCTGCTCGCCGACGACCCCGAGTCGTTCCTCCAGTCGGTCACGGCGCTCGACCGGCTCGGCCGCAGCCAGAGCGAGACCCTCACTCGGGTCGTCGCCGCCCGGCAGAAGCTCGCGTCGTCGCGGCTGGCCATGGCGCAGGAGCAGGCCCGGGCAACGGCCATCAGCAAGCAGATCGCCGCCCAGAAGCGCTCCGTCGAGCAGAAGCTGGCCAGCGCCAAGGCGCTGCTCGGCACCCTGCGGGCCGACCAGCGGGCACAGCTCAACTCCGCCACGAAGGCGGCCTCCGCGCGGGGTCGGGCAGTCGCCTCCCGGTCCCGGGCCGGCGACATCCCCAACTATGAGGGGCCTGCGTCCGGGCGGGCCGCGACCGCGATCAAGGCGGCCTTCGCCCAGCTCGGCGATCCCTACGTCTATGGCGCTGCCGGCCCGGGCTCCTTCGACTGCTCGGGTCTGACGATGTTCGCCTGGGGCGCGGCCGGCGTCTCCCTGCCGCACTCGTCCGCGGCGCAGTACTCCGCCGCAAGCCCCGTATCCTCCTCGAGCCTGGAGCCGGGGGACCTGGTCTTCTACTACAGCCCGATCAGCCACGTGGGCATCTACATCGGCGGCGGACGCATCATCCACGCACCGCATCCGGGCCGCAGCGTCGAGATCGTGGGCCTGCACTCGATGCCGTACGTCGGCGCCGCCCGCCCGTGACGTGGCTCACCTGACCACCGCAGGCGGGCACCGGCATTGTGACGGCCCACCTACCATGACGGGGTGCAGCCGTTCGACGAGCCGGTGACCAGCCCGGCAGACCCCCCGGCTGCCCCCACGGATCCCGATGGCGGCGCCAGGAACCTCAACGGCGTCGGGAAGCCCGCTTCGTTGCCCCGCGGTCGGCACGCCCGGCGCATCGAGGTACCGGTGCCGGAGCGGTCACCGGCCGCGGAGCCTGAGGAACCTGCCGCCCCGCACCCGCCGGCCGAGGACAGTGCGCCTGGTGAGCCTGCGGAACTAGTCGAGACCGCGGTGACGGACGGCAGCACGCCGGGTGCTCCGCCGGACGGTGAGCCGACGCAGCTCGAGCCGACGCGGCTCGAGCCGGAGCCGATCGCCTCTGCGGCGCTCGAGGAGACTCGCTACGCCGACCTACCGAAGGTGCCGACCGGGCGCCAGGTGGCGCCCAACCTGCTCTCCCGGGTGCTCGTTGCCAGCCTCATCGTGGCGGCCCTGTTCGTGGCCGGAACGGTGGCCTTCGTCTGGGGTGACGACGCTCAGCGCGGAGCCCAGCGTCGTACCGCTCCCGCCCCCACGGCAGAAGCCCCGCTTGATCCCGCGGTCGGCCGCCGCGTTGCGGTCACGCAGCTGCTGAAGCAGCGCGGCGAGGCCGTCCGTGCCAAGGACAAGTCAGCCTTCCTGGCGCTGATCGACCCCACGGCCGAGGAGTTTCGCGCGCAGCAGTCCGAGCTGTTCGACCGGTTGGCCAAGCTGCCGTTCGCCGACTGGTCGTATGAGCTGGCCGGTGAGGGTCCCGACGTGCCGCCGGACCGTGCGCTTCAGCTGCCCCGCGGCACGGCGATCGCTCGGGTGCGGCTGCACTACCAGTTCGAGGGCAGCGACTCCCAGGTCGAACGCGAGCAGTACCTCACGGTCGTACCGCGCGGCGGGCACTGGCTGCTGGCGGGCAACGACGATGCCACCTCAGCGGGCCTGCAGACCGAACGCGACATCTGGGATCTCGGTTCTGTGCAGGTCGTCCATGGCAAGTCCAGCCTCGTGCTCGGCGATGCCCCGAAGAAGGATCTCTCGCGGCTGGCGGCCGAGGCCGACCGGAGTGTCACCGACGTGGGGGGTGTCTGGAAGGCCGACTGGTCGCGGCACCCGGTGCTGGTCCTGCCTCGGTCGCAACAGGACATGGCCACCCTCATCGGCAGTGACGGCAAGGGCTTGTCGCAGATCGCAGCGGTGACCACCGGGTCCTTCGAGTCCGGTCTGTCTCGCGGCGACCGCATCGTCGTCAATCCGTCGGCGTGGCGCACGTTGGGAGGTCTAGGCCGTCGCGTGGTCCTGACGCACGAGATGACCCACCTCGCCACCCGAGCGGTCACGGTTGACCCCGTGCCGATCTGGTTGTCCGAAGGCTTTGCCGACTACGTCGCCTACAAGGCCGTGAAGGTGCCGACGAACGTCGTTGCAGGGGACGTGCTCGATGACGTGCGTAAGGGCAGGGGCCCCAAGGTGCTCCCGGTCAACCAGGACTTCGACGCTTCCCGCGGTGACATCGCGGCGGCCTATGAAGGCGCCTGGTTGGCCTGCCGCATGATTGCTGAGCGCTATGGGCAACCGCAGCTCATCCAGCTCTATCTGTCGCTGTCCGACAGCAAGTCCCCACCGCCGGGCGGCGACATCAAGGCCACGTTGGGCATCACCGACGACACACTGGTCAAGCAGTGGCGCGGCTACCTCGTCAGCCGTACCAAGGCCTGATCGCGTGAGCAGTCGCGCGACCCTCGTCACGACGTTGGTTGTGCTGGCCGTCGCGGCTGTGGCCGTGGTCGCGTTCACAACTCCCTGGCAGCCGTTGGCGTTGCACGGCGTGCGGCCGGTCGCGCCCGACCCGTCGCGGGACTTCACCGCGGCCGAGATCGCTCGCGAGAACGCCTTTCACCGGGCCGTACGCCCGCCGGCGTACCTCTCTCTCGGGCTCTCCCTTGTCGTTGCCGTTGTGCTCGGTCTGACGCCACTGGGCGCGCGCATCGTCAACGCCGTCGCGTCGCCGCTCGGTGGCGGCTGGGGGTGGCGCGTGCTGCTCGGGACCATTGCGCTCACCGCAATCGGGCGGCTGCTGGTGCTGCCGCTGGACGCACGCGCCGAGTCGGTGCTGCGCCGCTACGGGTTGTCGACGCAGACATGGGGCACGTGGGCGGTGGACGTCGCCAAGGGGTACGGCGTCGGGCTGGCGGTGACGCTGGTGATGATGTTCGGCCTCGTCGGGCTGGCGCGATGGTCACCGCAGTGGTGGTGGTCGCTGGGGGCCGTGCTGGGTGCGCTGCTCGTCATCGTCGTCTCCTTCGCCTACCCGGTCGTCGTGGAGCCGGTGTTCAACAAGTTCACCCCGATGCCGCAGGGCGAGCTGCGGACCTCTCTGCTGGCGATGGCGGCACGTGATGGTGTGCCGGCGAAGGACGTGCTCGTCGCGGACGCGTCGCGTCGTACCACCTCCTTGAACGCCTACGTCTCCGGCTTCGGCGCGACCCGGCGCATCGTCGTCTATGACACGCTGCTCAAGAAGGCGACGCCTGAGGAGATAAAGCTCATCGTGGCTCACGAGCTCGGCCACGCGAAGGCCCGCGACGTGCTGTGGGGAACGCTGGTGGGCGCGCTCGGTGTGGCCGCTGCGGTGTGCCTGCTGGCTCTGCTGTTGCGGTGGCCGTGGCTGCTGTCGCGGGCCTCGGTGTCGGGGGCGGGGGATGCGCGGGCGGTCGCGCTGGTGCTGGCGTTGGTGGCGCTGCTGACGTTCGTCGGGATGCCGCTGCAGTCGCTGGTGTCGCGGCGGATCGAGGCCAGGGCGGACGTGCACTCGCTGAACCTCACCAGCGAGCCGGCGCAGTTCGCGTCGATGCAGCGTCGGCTGGCCATCACGAACCTGTCCGACCTCGACCCGCCGCCGCTGGTGTTCATCCTCTTCTCGACCCACCCGACAGCCCCGCAGCGGATCGCGCTCGCCCGCACCTGGGCGCGGCTGCACGGCAAGCCGGTCCCGCCTCCGCTCGCGCCGTAGGCCGCTGCCCGGCGTGGTTGGTTCGGGGCGCGGCGCCACGCGCGGCGCGTTTTGGGGGATGATCCGCGTACACAGATCGCGATCAAGGACCCTGGCGGCAACTTCTTGAGCGTGCACAGCGCCCGACGTCGCGCTTGATCGCGATTCCTGCTCGGTCGGTGCAGAGGCACGGACCTCATGGGTCACTCCAGCCAACAGCCGTCTCTCGCCTCCTCGGCGGGCCGGTGTTGGTTCCACTGCCTGTGGATGGGCCTCCCCGAACGGGTGGTTTGTGATTTAGGCTCGCGCCGTCATGGGCACGGGGACGGGGTCCGTACTGCTGCGGTCGTTGGTGATCGCAGTTCTCGCGCTGGGCGCCGCTGGGTGCTCGGATGATCCCGAGAAGCCGGGCACGATTCCGACCCCGAGACCCACTGAGTCGAGCACTGCATCCACTCCGACGCCGACACCGGTCGAGGCCCAGGTAGAGGCCGCCGTCCGCGCCTACTACGGCGAGCTCACCCGCGCGGCTCAGACGCATAGGACCGAGGAACTAAAGAAGCTAACTTCACAAGGCTGCCCGTGTGCAGGGTCGGCGAAATCAATAGATCGAACCCGCGCTAAGAACCGGCAAATCCCTCAGGCGAAATGGCGGGTTCAACGAGTCGCCGTCCACGATGTCATAGCGAAGTCTGCTGGCGCCCAGGTTTGGTACACGGTCACCGCTTACGAGGTGCTGGACTCGAACGGTCGGGTGCTCGA
>JAVEDJ010000384.1 GCA_030841025.1 Actinomycetota bacterium | reverse complement strand
CTGACCCTCCACCGTCACCGTCTTGGCCGTGGTGTCGACCGAGCTCACATGCGTCTCGTACCTGATGTCGATGCCCTGGTCGGCGTACTGCTGCTTGGTCCCGAGAAAAAGCCGCTCGAAGTCAGGGATCTCCAGCCCGTGCACGTAGGGAATCCCGCATGGGCTGTATGCGGCGTCCTGGTACTCGGTGTAGACGATGACCTCAGCGTCGCGGTCGGTGCCCTTGGCGGCGCCCGCCGCACCGATGCCCGCGGCACCCCCGCCCACCACCACAATCCGCTGCGGCATGAGGATCCCTTCGGCGATGGGGCGATCCAGACGTTCCGTTGACCATAAAGGACGGGCCATCCACTATGTTGTAGAGTCCGTCGTCCGCCGTCAAGGGCGAGACCACCGCCGTACGGCGAACCTGAAGGTCCGCGCCGAGGATGCCACCATGCTGGTGCCTACCGCCCGCTGACGCCCACGGCACCGAGGAGAGCACGCGACATGACCGACGACGTCACCAACATCGTCTCGGAGATCGGACCCAAGGTCAGACGCCTGCGTAAAGAGGCCGGGCTCTCGCTGGCGCAGCTGGCGGAGATCAGCCGAGTGTCCGCCGCTGCGATCCACAAGATCGAGCAGAGCGGGATGACACCGACCATCACCACCCTGCTCAAGGTCGCGGGTGCCCTCGGTCGCCCCATCAGCTTCTTCGTCGACGAGGAGGAGGTGTCCTCGGACCCGACGGCCTACACCCCCTCGGCGGAGCAGCGGCTGATCCTCACGTCCCACACCGGCATCGACCTGGCCGGCATCTCGGGTCCGTACGGTCGCTTCCTGCTCGCGGGTGCCCGCGCCACCGTCGTCGCCGGCGCCAGCAGCGGCGACGCGTTGCTCGAGCACCCCGGGGAAGAGCTGGTCTACGTGCTCGACGGGCAGCTGGAGTTCGAGGTCAACGGCCGCACCTTCCTGCTGAAGGCTGGCGACGCCTTGCACTTCCGAACTGTGCAGCCGCATGCCTGGCGCAACCCCAGCAAGCGCGATTCCGTGGCGCTGTGGATGGCTCTCCGGCCGCAATAAGGTTCGGCCGTCCGGTGCAGCCGAGCATCTCCTATGCGAAACGAACGTCTTGCATGCGACACGTCCGAGGGATAGCGTCCGAGGATGACTGCACAGCGGATCAACGACGCGCACCGGCACCTCGGGGTGCTGCCCGCCTTCCCCTTCTACGGCGGACCGCCGGCCAACCCCGACATCCTGGCGCGCGGCACCGTGGCCGAGCTGATCGCGGACCTCGACGCCGAGGGAACCGAGCGTGCCTTGGTGCTGCCCAACTACGGCGTCCCCCAGGCCGACGTGTCGTTCTCGTTCAACGAGCTGGTCCTCGAGGCTGCGGCGGCCGATGACCGCATCCGTTGCGGTCTGTGGGTGTCGCCCCGACCCCAGGACGCCGAGCTCACCGCGGCTGCTCTGGCTCTCGCCACAGAGTCCGGAGTCGTGGCATTGAAGACGAGCTTCCTGCTCGGCGGCCGACCCGACGATCCTGACTGCGAGCCACAGATCGACCAGATCTTCCAGAAGGCGCGCACTCTCGGGCTGGTGGTGCACATCCACACATCGGCTGGTGCGGCGTCCGACGTCGACCAGATCGGTCTGCTGGTGGACAAGTACGGCGACGACGTCAAGATCCACCTGGTCCACATGGGTGGCGGGGTCAGTGGTCACATCAAGCTCATCAACCAGCGGTTCTTCGACTGGATCGAGGCCGGCAAGCAGGTTTACACCGACACCAGCTGGGCGGTCGGCTTCGCTCCGCGCTGGCTGGCCAGTGAGATCGAGAAGCGCGGCATCGGCCAGGACCGGGTGCTGTTCGCCAGTGACGAGCCGTGGGGCGACTACGCGGGCGAGCTCGCCCGCATGCGTGCCGCGACCGGCGACGGCCAGCTCGGGAACATGATGCTGCGCGACAACTACGCCACCCTGTACGACAAGGCCTAGCTCACCGAGTCACCGCGGCTTGCCGTCACGGAACAGGGAGATGGCTTTCTCGATGCGCCGCTGACGCGTCTCGTCGCTCTTGGCGGCGTTGATGTTGTCGACGTGATAGCGCTGCATGCTGTTCGAGAGCTTCTCGAAGAAGCCGCCCACTCGCCCATCGGCGGCGAGGGCGGCGGCGAAGTCGTCCGGGACGTTGACCTCGCGAGGAGTGTCCGCGACGGTCAGCGTGACGCGGATCGGATCCCCGCCCTTGAGGCCGGTCGCCTTACGGATGGCGGCGCTGATGCCGATCATGTGCTTGCCGCCCATCACGGCCACGGTGTACCGGTACTCGTGACCGTTCACGTTGACGATCACGGGCGGCCGCTTGCCTACCGCCAGCTGATCGATCACCTGGTCCGGTACGACGATCCCGGTGTTGTTGCCCTGCGCGGCCACTGTGGTCTCGAAGGTCGCGCTCTTGGGTTCGGGGGCCGTCATCTGCTGTCTCCTTGTCCTCGAATGACACACTCATCAGAAGCTGGCAGCGTTCGGCACCCGAACGAGGTCCAGATGCCCCGGGCAGCGAATCGCCAGGGTGTCATGACGAACCCTTGTCGGCCTGATGACCGGCTGAGGGTGGTTCGGAGGTTTCCAACGCCCGGACCAGGCACGGGACCGCGATCACTGATGTGCTGGGGCAGTCATCCCACAGTCGGTTGTCGCGCCGACCCGACAGCCGCGGCACGACCGACCGCTCCGGTCAGCGCCAGTATCCGGGTCCACGTTCGGGCCCGACCACGTGTCGTCGTCCCCGTGACAGGAAACGCTGCGGTCGAGCCCGTCGTGGCCCAGACGCCGAGGTAGCTGGCGCTCACGACAACTACGAACAGGGGCGTGCCCACGACGATGAAAGCGTCTGCAACATTTACGACGATTCGCCCGAGATCAATGAAGTCGACCGCGCCGCGGACGCTGCCCGGAGCAGTCCAGTGGTGGAGTCCAAGACGGTCCAGCAGGTTGCTGGCCCATCCGCCAAGCATCACGGCTCCCGGCACGAGGACGTTCCATGAACGTCGACGGAGAACCAGGAACGACACCGCGATGCTCAACAAGCCGACGTCCAGCAGGTCGAGCCGCGCACCTGTCGCCGGATCGGCATACCACCCGTCGACGGTGGGAGTGACAAAAGGACTGCCACCGCGGTTGATCATCGCGGCCGGCGCATGGCGCCATCCCCACCACTTGAACGCCTGGTCCAAGGCAACGACTGCCACGAGCAAGGTGACGACGATCAAAGCCTGCGGGA
>JAVEDJ010000315.1 GCA_030841025.1 Actinomycetota bacterium | reverse complement strand
CGAGGAGAGCAGGGTCCGGCGCAGAGAGTTGCCGAGCGTGTAGCCGAAGCCCGGCTCCAGCGGCTCGATGACGAACCGCGAGCGGTAGTCGTCGACGACCTCTTCAGCCAGGGTGGGACGCTGTGCGATCAGCACGATGAACTTCCTTTCACACGGGCGTCCGCCATATGACGCCTCGCGAGGTCGTGCCCCCGGGAGCGGCGTCGGTCTGCCGCTCCCGAGTTACTGCCTTCCGATCGAGACTAGCTCGACTACTTGCTGTACAGCTCGACGATGAGCTGCTCCTGCACGGGGGTGTCGATGACCTGCCGTGCCGGCAGCGAATGGACGAGGATACGCATCTTGTTCGGGATGACCTCGATCCACGCCGGGACCGGACGCTCGCCGACCTCGGCGCGCGCCACGATGAACGGCGTGAGCTCGAGCGAGCTCTGCCGGACCTCGATGATGTCGCTGTCGGTCACGCGGTACGACGGGATGTCGACCTTGTGGCCGTTGACGATGATGTGCCCGTGACGGACCAGCTGGCGGGCCATGTCACGGCTCTTGGCGAAGCCCGCGCGGTAGATCACGTTGTCGAGACGGCTTTCGAGGATGCGCAGGAGGTTCTCGCCAGTCTTGCCCTGCTTGCGGTTGGCCTCGTCGTAGTAGCCGCGGAACTGCTTCTCGAGCACGCCGTAGATGCGGGCGCACTTCTGCTTCTCGCGCATCTGCAGGAGGTACTCGCTGTCCTTGGTGCGACCGCGACCGTGCTCACCCGGGGGATAGGGACGGATCTCGATCGGGCACTTCGGCGACTCGCACTTCGAGCCCTTCAGGAACAGCTTCATCTTCTCGCGGCGGCAACGCTTGCAGTCCGCTCCGGTGTATCGCGCCATGTTCTTCTTTCTCCTCCCGTCAGACCCGGCGCCGCTTGGGAGGGCGGCAGCCGTTGTGGGGGACGGGGGTGACGTCCTGGATGGTCCCGACCTCGAGGCCGGCCGCCTGCAGCGACCGGATCGCGGTCTCGCGCCCGGAGCCCGGGCCCTTCACGAACACGTCGACCTTGCGCATGCCGTGCTCCTGCGCACGACGAGCGGCGCTCTCGGCCGCCATCTGAGCGGCGAACGGCGTCGACTTGCGCGAGCCCTTGAAGCCGACGTGGCCGGCGGAGGCCCATGCGATCACGGCGCCCATGGGGTCGGTGATCGAGACGATGGTGTTGTTGAACGTGCTCTTGATGTGAGCGTGGCCGTGGGCCACGTTCTTCTTCTCCTTGCGGCGCACCTTCTTGGCGCCCGCGCCTTGACGGCTCTTCGGAGGCATTGGCTGGAAATCTCCTGTGGCTGGGAACGAGGTCTGCCGGGTTTGGTCGGCTGGGGATCCGCTGCGCGAAGCCCTCGGATCCGGGGCGAACGCCCCGGGGAGCTACTTCTTGCCGACCTTCTTCTTGCCGGCGACCGTCTTGCGCGGGCCCTTGCGGGTGCGCGCGTTGGTGTGGGTGCGCTGACCGTGCACGGGCAGCCCGCGGCGGTGGCGGATGCCCTGGTAGCACCCGATCTCGACCTTGCGACGGATGTCGGCCTGCACCTCGCGGCGCAGGTCACCCTCGATCCGGTAGTTGGACTCGATCCAGTCGCGGAGCTTGACCAGGTCGTCCTCAGCGAGGTCGCGGACCCGGGTGTCCGGGTTGACGCCGGTGTTCTTGAGGGTGTCGAGCGCGCGGGAGCGGCCGACGCCGAAAATGTAGGTCAGGGCGATCTCGACGCGCTTCTCACGCGGGAGGTCGACGCCGACGAGGCGTGCCATCTGGGCGGTTCTCCTTCGTTGTCACCAGGTCGTCGCCCACCGCTCCCCCACCCGCCCGGGTGGAGCCCCCGCCTGGTTGCCGAGGGGTGCTGCCGGTCCTGACCGGCAGTCGCGGTGCGCTCTTGTGTTGTAGGGCGCCGGGCGCTGGTGCGCTCGGCTCGACAGGTGCTGGCTAGCCCTGGCGCTGCTTGTGTCGGGCGTTCTCACAGATGACCATGACGCGCCCGTGGCGGCGGATCACCTTGCACTTGTCGCAGATCTTCTTGACGCTCGGCTGGACCTTCATCGGCTTGTCTCCGGGGGACGTGCGGCTGCTCACGCGAGGCGGCAGTGTGGCGCCCCTTCGCAGGGTCAGTGGTGGTCAGTGCTGGTGTTACTCGTAGCGGTAGACGATGCGGCCGCGGTTGAGGTCATCGGGGGCCTCAGCTCCACCACCACGCGGTCCTCGGGGAGGATCCGGATGTAGTGCTGACGCCACGCGCTCCATCTATCGTGTTCGTAGGTTGCTGGCTTGCCGGTTCGTGCTGTGTCACGCGCAGGCAGGGCGCCCGCAGGTGACGGTCTGACCCACTCGTGACGGCGGTCACGCGCACCTGTCCCCAGCCGCGGGGCATGCGTGACCATTGGCGGTGAGCCAGCGGGTGAGTCTACGCAAGATTGCGCCCGATTGCGAACCGGCCCCCACCCACCCATCCTTCCCCGTTGATCATGCAGCTAGGGACGGGTCCGGGAAAGCCGCAGGTCACTGCCCTGCCATTCCTCGTTGATCATGCAGCAAGGGACAAGCCCCGCCAGGGGTGCCGGTCCCTTCCTGCATGATCGTCGCGACAGGGGGGTGCGAGCTCAGGACGAGGTGGTCGCGGCGAGCTCGGACAGCTTGGCGGCGCCACCGTCCAGCGCAGTCAGCACCCAGGGGCCCTTCTCGGTGAGCGTGAAGGTGTGCTCGAAGTGCGCCGCCGAGGCGCCGTCGGCGGTGACGACGGTCCAGTTGTCCGGCAACAGCCGGGTGGCCGGGCTACGGAGCGTCACCATGGGCTCCACCGCCAGCGCCAGGCCCCTCTGCAGCTTGGGGCCCCGGCCGGGCCGGCCGTAGTTGAGCACGTGCGGCTCCTGGTGCATCTCGGTGCCGATGCCGTGCCCGCCGTACTCCTCCACGATGCCGTAGTCGCCCTGGGAGCGGATGTAGCTCTCGACCGCGTGGCTGATGTCGGAGACCCGGCCTCCGATGCGGGCGGCCGTGAAGCCGCGCCACATCGACTCCTCGCAGACCCGCATCAGCTCGGTGACCTCGGCGGGTACGTCGCCCACGGGCACCGTGATGGCCGCGTCGCCGTGCCAGCCGTCGACGATGGCGCCGCAGTCGAGCGAGATGACGTCGCCCTGCGCCAGCACCCGGGGGCCGGGGATGCCGTGCACGATCTCGTCGTTGACCGACGCGCAGATCGTGCCCGTGAAGCCGTGGTAGCCCAGGAAGGACGGGACGCCGCCGCCCTTGCGGATGTGCTCCTCGGCGAGGGCGTCGAGCTCGGCGGTCGAGACACCCGGCGCCACCGCGCCGCGCAGCAGCTCGAGGGTCTCCCCCACGAGTACGCCGGCCTTGCGCATCAGCGCGATCTCGGCCTCGGTCTTGATCTGGATCATGCGGTCGCGTCTCCTGAACATGACGGCGTCATCCCTCGAACCGGCGCAGGGCGTTGATCGCCCGCTCAGTCACGTCCTCGACGGGCCCCGTCGCGTCGACGCCCCGCAGCAGGCTGCGGTCGCCGTAGTAGCCGATGAGGGGGGACGTCTGGTCGGCGTAGACCTCGAGGCGGTGTCGGATGGTCCCTTCGCTGTCGTCGTCGCGCTGGAAGAGCTCGCCGCCACAGCGGTCGCAGACTCCCTCGCTCGCGGGCGGGTCGAAGTCCTGGTGCCACACGTGCCCGCAGCGACGGCACGTGCGCCGGCCCGAGAGGCGTCGTACGACCTCGTCGTCGTCGACCACGAGCTCGAGCACCACGTCGACGGCCACGTCGTGCTCGGCGAGCATCTGCTCGAGCACCTCGGCCTGGTGCACCGTGCGCGGGAACCCGTCCAGCAGGAACCCCTCGGCGGCGTCCTCGTGCGTGAGCCGGTCCTTGACCATGGCGATGGTCACCTCGTCCGGGACGAGGTCACCGGCGTCCATGTACTTCTTGGCCTCCAGGCCCAGGTCGGTGCCCTCGGAGACGTTCGCCCGGAAGATGTCCCCCGTCGAGATTTTGGGCACCGAGAAGTGCGAGGCGATGAACTGCGCCTGTGTGCCCTTCCCTGCCCCTGGCGGCCCGACCAGTACGAGCCGCACTAGCGGAGGAAACCCTCGTAGTTGCGCTGCTGGAGCTGGCTCTCGATCTGTTTCACCGTCTCGAGGCCGACCCCGACGATGATCAGGATGGCGGTGCCACCGAACGGGAAGTTCTGGTTGGCGTTGAACAGGCCCAGGGCGATCAGCGGGAT
>JAVEDJ010000312.1 GCA_030841025.1 Actinomycetota bacterium | reverse complement strand
GCCGCCGTCCGCTCGGCCGCCGGCGCGACGCACGCCGTCCTGCCGGCAGAGCGACCCGCGTCACCCGGGTGCGGTACGCCGCCGCGGGCGCGCTGTCCGTGGCCGGCCTGCTGCTCGGCACGGCCTTCGCGGCCGGCGGCAGTGGGGCGGCCGGCACCCCTGCCGTGGTGCCGCCGGCCGCCGAGCTCTCCAACGAGCACGCGGCCACCACCGGTGGCCTCTCCCTGGGCGACCCGGCGTTCACCGCCGTGACCGCCTCGTTCGGCGGGCTCACGGTGCAGGGAGCACCAGAAGCCCCCCCACGGTGAGGCGGTCCGTCGCGAGCAGCGGACCCGTAGCGGTCCTCGGCCCTCTCGCCCTGCTCAGCCTGTTCCTGCTCGCGGGCTCCATCCCGGCAACGGCGGCCGCCGGGCTGCCCTCGGCCGATCCCCACGCTCGCTCCCTGCTGGAGCGTGCTGCGATGGCACCCGACGAGGTGACCTACCAGGGAACCCAGTTCGTGTCGGCATGGACCGAGCAGGGCTCGACCGGGCTGGTCGTCGACGTGGTGCATCGTGCCGGGCGGGGGACGACCGTGCGCACGGCCGGGACGGCGACCGCCCCCGCGGGCAGCAGCTATGTACCGGCCGACGCGACGGCGCCGTCGTTGCTCGCCGGCGTCACGACGCTCAACCTGCTCGCGCAACACTTCGACCTCGCGACGGGCCCCGCGGGCAAGGTGGCCGGTCGCCCCGTCGACGTGGTCGTGGCCACCGGTCCCGGTCGGGGGACCCCCGCGGCGCGGTTCTGGCTCGACCGGGACACTGGCCTGGTGCTGCGCCGTGAGGTGTACGACGAGGCCGGCCGCACCACCCGGGCCAGCGCGTTCGTCGACGTGACGATCAGCGAGGCCGGCGACGACCGAGGCGTCGACGACGCCGACGAAACCCGCCACCCGGAAGCGTCCTACGCCTGGCCCCGGCCGATCCACTCGGCGGCCCTGGCCAAGATGCGCCGGCACGGCTGGGCCTGTCCCGACAAGCTGCCCCCGTCGCTGCAGCTCGTCGACGCCCGGCGCGGCGGCGGCAACTACGGCGGCATCGTGCACCTGTCCTACTCCGACGGGCTGGCCTCGGTGTCGGTGTTCCAGCAACGCGGACGGCTGCAGGCCGACAAGCTCGACGGCTACCGCGCGACCACGATGAACGGTGCAGTGATCTACGTCCGCGACGGCGTACCGCAGCGGCTGACGTGGGCTGCCGACGGCACGGTCTACAGCGTGGTTGCCGACGCCTCGGCCCTGACCGTCGGGTCCGTGGTCGCGGCGCTTCCCCACGCCCGCGACGACGGTGGCGCCTGGAACCGGGTGGAACGGGGATTGAACAGGATGGCTTCGTGGTTCAACCCGTTTGGCTGAGGGCAGCAGCCCGAGGGAGGCTGCACCTTGTCCTCCCAGACGCCCCCAGGAACGGAGCAGCATGACCGACGCACCCCGCCCGGATGAGCCGCGCGACCAGGCGCCGCCCGTCGAGGAGCGCCGGCCGGACGAGCCGCAGACCTACGCCGCAGCCGGTTACCCGGCCCCGCCGGCGCCGGTCGGTCAGCAGCCGCCCGAGCAGCAGACGCCCTGGTGGTCACGCCCGGCCGGAGAGACCTGGGAGACGCCGGCGTACGCCGCCGCGCCCCCGGCGGACACGGAGCGCACGGTCTGGTCCACCCCGGAGGACTTCCAGGACACGCTCGGCTCGGGCCCCCGCCGCCGGCGCTCCCGCGCCGGCCTGCTCGTGGTGGCCGCCGTGGTGCTCGCGCTGCTGGCCGGCGGCACCGGCGGGGCTGTGGGCTACCTGCTGGCGGGCCGCAACGACGGATCGGTGACGATCGACGGCGCCAGTCTGGGTGCCGCTCCGGCGCGGAACGTGCAGCGGCCGGATGGCAGCATCGCCGGTGTGGCGGCCAAGGTGCTGCCCAGCGTCGTACAGATCAAGGTGGAGACGAGCAACGGGGCGGCCACCGGGTCGGGCTTCGTCATCGACGAGAACGGCTTTCTGGTCACCAACAACCACGTCGTCGCCGGTGCACAGGGCCGCGTGCAGGTCGTGTTCTCCGATGGCAAGAACAGCACCGCCCAGGTCGTCGGCACCTCCCCGGGCTATGACCTCGCCGTGCTCAAGGTCAATGCCACCAACCTGGCGGCGCTGCCCCTCGGAAACTCGGACAGCGTCGTGGTCGGCGACCCCGTGATCGCGATCGGCTCGCCGCTCGGCCTCTCCGGCACCGTGACCAGCGGCATCATCAGCGCCAAGAACCGCCCGGTCACGGCCGGTGAGCGGGGCAGCAGCGACAACGCTTACATCAACGCGCTGCAGACCGATGCCGCCATCAACCCCGGCAACTCGGGTGGACCGTTGGTCGACCTCGACGGAGCGGTGATCGGGGTCAACTCGGCCATCGCTACGGTGGGCAGCAGTGTGCTGGGGAGCGAGGGCGGCAACATCGGTGTGGGCTTCGCGATCCCGATCAACCAGGCCCGCCGGACGGTCGAGCAGCTGATCAACAAGGGCGAGGCGCAGTTTCCGATCATCGGGGCCAGCCTGGACGGCAGCTACCAGGGTCCGGGCGCCAAGATCGCGACGCAGGCGACGAACGGCACGCCGCCCCTGGTCCGCGGTGGCCCGGCCGACAAGGCCGGGATGCAGCCGGGCGACGTCATCACGAAGATCGACGGCACGGCGGTGCAGGACAGCTCGGAGCTGATCGTGGCGATCCGCAGCCACCGCCCCGGCGAGACGGTTAGCCTCACGGTGGAACGGAACGGAGACGAACGTCAGGTGCGCGTCACCCTGGCCGCGACGAAGGGCTGAGCGTGTTCGACATCGGCACCGGCGAGATCATCGCGCTGGCCGTGCTGGCCCTGCTTATCCTCGGGCCCGACAAGCTGCCCCGATACGCGGCGGACGCTGCCCGGTTCATCCGGCACATGCGCGCGCTGGCCAACGACGCCAAGAGCGAGGTCACGCGCGAGCTGGGCCCGGACCTGGACGGGCTGGGTCTGCGTGAGCTCAATCCCCGCGCGCTGGTGCGCAAGCACGTCCTCGAGGGGCTCGACCGGGACCCGTCGGAGGCGTCCGACACCGCTCGCTCGCGCCGCTCGAGCAGCGCGGGTCAGGCCGGCGCGGCAGCCGAGCCGCCGACGACCGCGGCGTCGTACGACCCCGACACCACCTGACGGGCGGTCAGCGGCCGGCCGGCGAGAGACCGAGCGAGCGCCCCGCGAGGCCGCGGGCCCGGGTGCCGAGCTTGGTGGCAATCTCCTCCAGTGCCGCCGCTGCGGGCGATGTCGGGTCATCGAGCACCAGGGGCCGGCCCGAGTCCCCGCCCTCGCGGAGCCGCAGGTCGATCGGTACCTGACCGAGCAGCGGCACCGGCGCGCCGACGGCCTGGGTGAGCCCGTCGGCCACCCGCTGGCCACCGCCGCTGCCGAAGACCTCGACGCGCTCGTCACAGTGCGGGC
>JAVEDJ010000300.1 GCA_030841025.1 Actinomycetota bacterium | reverse complement strand
CCGCGTTCCTCGACTTCCTGAACAACAGCGTCATGGGATCGGTGTTCACCCGCTACAAGTCGCCGGCCTTCGTGCACCTGGACTACACGCCGACTTTCACACCGATCCTGCTGCGCAAGGACTTCGACCTCGGCCTCGCCGCGGCCCGGCAGCTCGACGTGCCGATGCCGATCGCCGCCGCGACCGCGCAGCTGGTGCAGGAGACGGTGAGCAGCGGCCGGGTCACCGAGGACTTCGCGATCCTGCTCGACCAGCAGGCCACGGCGTCCGGCCTCGAGCTCAAGCCCGAGGAGACCCCCGTCGACGACGGCCTGACCCCCCAGGAGTGACGCGCAAGATGAGCGGTTCGACGTACAACCCCTCGGCCCCGCTTCCCGCGCCGGGGCACATGGGCGTCGACTACGAGGAGCGGGTCGACTTCCAGCGGCTGCGCGAGTACCGCATCGGTCGGGCCAAGGCGGCTCTAGAGAGCAGCGAGTGCGGGGCAGTCCTGCTCTTCGACTTCTACAACATCCGCTACACCACGCAGACCTGGATCGGTGGTGCGCTGGGCGACAAGATGATCCGTTACGCGCTGTTGGCTCGGGGCAAGGACCCTGTGCTGTGGGACTTCGGGTCGGCCGTCAAGCACCACAAGAAGTACTCCCGGTGGGTGCCCGACGACAACTATCGCGCCGGCTTCCTCGGGTTCCGCGGCGCAGTCGCGCCGTCGGTCGGCCTGATGGCCGAGGCCGTCGCGGAGATCAAGTCGCTGCTCGTCGAGGCGGGCGTCGCGGACCTGCCCGTCGGGGTCGACATCGTCGAGCCACCGTTCCTCTTCGAGATGGAGCGGCAGGGTCTGCGCGTCGTCGACGCGCAACAGCTCATGCTCGATGCGCGCTGCATCAAGTCGCCCGACGAGATCGCGCTGCTCACCCAGGCGGCGGCCATGGTCGACGGCGTCTACCAGGACGTCTTCGAGATGCTCAAGCCGGGCATCCGCGAGAACGGGATCGTGGCGCACGTCAACAAGCGGCTCTACGAGATGGGTTCCGACCAGGTCGAGGCGGTCAACGCGATCTCCGGCGAGCGCTGCAACCCGCACCCGCACAACTTCACCGACCGGCTGATCCGACCTGGCGACCAGGCGTTCTTCGACATCATCCACTCGTTCAACGGCTACCGGACCTGCTACTACCGCACCTTCTCGGTCGGCAGCGCGACACAGCCCCAGCGGGACGCCTACAAGCAGGCGCGCGAGTGGATGGACAGCGGCCTCGCCGGCATCAAGGCCGGCGTCGGATCGGACGAGATCGCGGCTCTGCTCCCGAAGGCCGAGGAGTTCGGCTTCGGAAGCGAGATGGAAGCGTTCGGTCTGCAGTTCGCCCATGGCCTCGGGCTCGGGCTGCACGAGCGGCCGATCATCTCCCGGCTGAACAGCATGAAGGAGCCGGTCGAGCTGAAGGAGGGCATGGTCTTCGCCCTCGAGACCTACTGCCCCGCGAGCGACGGATTCTCGGCCGCCCGCATCGAGGAGGAGGTCGTCGTCACCGCCGACGGCCCGTGCATCCTCACCCTGTTCCCTGCTCAGGATCTGATGGTGGCCAACCCCTACTGACCGGCCGGTAGGCCCGACGTACTCTCGCAATAGGCTCCCCGCGCACAACGAAGGACTGACATGACCGCAGATGTTCTCAGCAAGGTGCCCACCGACCTGTTCATCGGCGGCACGTGGCGCCCGGCCTCCGAGGGCGGCCGTTTCGACGTCACCGATCCCGCCACCCGCGAGGTCATCGCCCAGGTTGCTGACGGGTCCGTCGAGGATGGCCTCGACGCCGTCAACGCCGCGAGCGAGGCGCTGCCGGGCTGGGCCGCCACCCCGCCCCGCCAGCGCGCCGAGATCTTGCGCCGCGCGTGGGAGCTGATGACCGAGCGGGCCGACGAGATCGCGACCCTCATCTCGCTGGAGAACGGTAAGGCGCTCACCGATGCCAAGGGCGAGGCGACGTACGCCGCCGAGTTCTTCCGCTGGTACGCCGAGGAGACCGTGCGGATGGACGGCATGGTGACCACGGCACCGTCCGGCGCCAACCGGATCATGGTCGTGCACCAGCCGGTGGGGGTCTGCGTGCTGGTGACCCCGTGGAACTTCCCGGCAGCGATGGCCACCCGGAAGATGGGCCCCGCGCTGGGCGCCGGATGCACCGTGGTGCTCAAACCGGCGTCCGACACCCCGCTGACAGCGCTGCTCATGGCGCAGATCCTGGACGACGCAGGCGTGCCCAAGGGCGTCGTCAACGTCGTACCCGCGCGACGGTCCGGCGCGGTCGTCTCCGCGATGGTGCACGACGACCGGGTCCGGAAGCTGTCCTTCACCGGCTCGACCGAGGTCGGCCGGGTGCTGCTCAAGGAGGCCGCTGACACCATCGTCAACACATCGATGGAGCTCGGCGGCAACGCGCCCTTCCTGGTCTTCGCCGACGCTGACCTCGAGGCGGCGCTCGAGGGCGCGATGATCGCCAAGATGCGCAACGGTGGCGAGGCCTGCACGGCGGCCAACCGGTTCTACGTCGAGGAGTCGGTGGCTGAAGAGTTCAGCACCCGGCTGGCAGCGAAGATGGGCGCCCTCAAGGTCGGTCCCGGCACCGAGGCCGGCACCCAGGTGGGGCCGCTGGTCAACGACGCCGCAGTGCAGAAGGTCGACGAGCTGGTCCGCGGCGCGCTCGACGCCGGGGCCCGGGCGCTGGTCGGTGGGCAGCTGCCCGAGCGTGGGGGCTGTTACTACGACCCGACGGTCCTGGTGGACGTCCCGGCGGACTCGGCCATCCTGCGCGAGGAGATCTTCGGGCCGGTGGCGCCGATCGTCACCTTCACCGACGAGGCCGACGCGATCCGCTACGCCAACGACACCGAGTACGGCCTGGTCGCCTATGTCTACACCGGTGACCTGGCGCGTGGCCTGCGTGTCAGCGAGGCGCTGGAGAGCGGGATGGTCGGCATCAACCGGGGGCTGGTCTCCGACCCGGCCGCCCCGTTCGGTGGCGTCAAGCAGAGCGGGATCGGTCGCGAGGGCGGACACGAAGGCCTGCTCGACTACACCGAGAGCAAGTACATCGCGGTCACCTGGTAGGCGGACCCGTTCTAGTTGCCGAGCGCGGCGACCACGGCCTCGGCGGTGAGCGGGAGGTCGCGCACCCGTACGCCGACGGCGGCCGCCAGCGCATTGGCGATGGCGGCTGCGGTCGGACCCTGGGCGATCTCGCCTGCACCTACCGAGGGCAGGTCCGGCCGGTCGAGCAGCACGATGTCGACGGCCGGCACCTCGGAGAACGTCAGGATCGGGTAGGACTCCCAGTCGGTGCTCGTGATCCGGCAGCGGTCGAAGCGCACCCGTTCCTTGAGCGTCCAGCTCGCCGCCTGCACCGCCCCGCCCTCGACCTGGTTGCGCACGCCGTCGTCATGCACGACGGCGCCGACCTCGACGGCAAGCGTCAGTCGGCGCAGCCGGACATCGGCCACCGCCTCTACCTCGGCCACCACCGCGCACCAGCCACCCTTCTTGTACTGCGCCACGGCGACGCCGAGCCCCACGTCGCCGCCGACCTCGCGCGCCGACCAGCCGACCCGTTCGGTGACTGCCTCCAGCACGTCCCGGCCGCGGGGGTCGGACAGGTGCGCGAGCCGGTAGGCGACCGGGTCCTGTCCCACGGCGGCGGCAAGCTCGTCGACGAAGGACTCGATGGCGAAGACGTTGGTGAACGCGCCGAGCGAGCGCAGCGAGGAGGTCCGCAACGCGACCCGGTCCAGGCGGTGCCCACGGGTCCGGCGCACCGGCAGGTCGTACGACGGTGCCGCGCCACGGGTGCTGCCGCCGCCGC
>JAVEDJ010000262.1 GCA_030841025.1 Actinomycetota bacterium | reverse complement strand
GTCGACGAGCTCGACAAGCAGGTGCGCCAGGTCATCGACCGTGCGACCGACCTGGTGCACGACGGTTCCGCCGTGCAGTTCCCGGCACCGCAGAAGTACGTCGCACCCATCGCGTTCAACGTGCTCCCGTTCGCCGGGTCCATCGTCGAGGTCGGCTCCTTCGAGACCGTCGAGGAGCAGAAGCTGCGCAACGAGAGCCGCAAGATCCTCGGCATCCCGCAGCTGCGGGTCTCCGGCACGTGTGTGCGGGTCCCGGTCTTCACCGGCCACTCGCTCTCGATGAATGCCGAGTTCGAGCGACCCCTGTCCGTCCAGCGCGCGACCGAGCTGCTGGCCGATGCTCCCGGCGTCACCCTCACCGACGTACCCACGCCCTTGCAGGCAGCGGGGAAGGACCCCAGCTTCGTCGGCCGGCTGCGGCAGGACCCGGGAGTCGACGGCGGGCGCGGCCTGGTGCTGTTCGTCAGCAACGACAACCTGCGCAAGGGAGCGGCACTCAACGCCGTCCAGATCGCGGAGCTCGTGGCCACCAGCCGCTCCTAGGCACGGCGCGTCCGTCAGCGGTCGGGTGCCGGCCGCGACCGGCGGCTCTGCAGGTAGGTCGTCGTTCATCCGACGTTCCTTCGCATGCAGCGGGGACGCCATCCGGGCGCGTCAGCCTGAGTCCTGTGACCCGACTCCTCGTCGCCGGCTTCCGTCTCCGCCACAGCGTCGCCCTGCGGCAGCGCTGCCGCTGCTGGATCTGCTCCGGCCACTGACCACGCTCCCCACCGGGCGACGTGATCACGCAGGCGGCCGCCCCGGCACTCGGCCGTGGGACTGGTAGGCCGTGACGCCGTCCCCTGCCGACGACGGAAGCCCCGCCGCCTTCCAGGCCTGGAAGCCACCGATGACGTCGGTCGCCCGCCGCAGCCCCAGCGCCTGGAGCGCGGCCGCCGCCAGGCTCGACGTGAAGCCTTCCGAGCACAGTACGACCACCTGCAGGTCGTAACCGCGCGCCTCCGGCAACCGCGCGGCGCTGGCGGGGTCGAGCCGCCACTCGAGCACGTTGCGCTCGATCAGCAGGGCACCGGGTACTTCCCCCTCTGCGGCCCGTTGCCCTGCCGGTCGGATGTCCACGAGCTCGGCGCCGTGCAGCCAGGCTTGGGAGGCGGCACGGGGCGAGAGGCGGTCGAGGCCGCTGCGGGCGCGCTCCAGCAGGCGGTCCACGCTGTCGTACGACGCCTCAGTGGTGACCGTCACCAGTCGGCCCTCGCTTCGGTGCCCAGGCTGCGCAGCCGTCCGGCCACCCGCTCGTAGCGCGTCATGGCGGTCAGCGCCGGGGCGTAGACGTGCAGGCTGATCGCCGGCACTGTGCCGTGGTTGCCCACGTCGTGCAGGAAGGACCTACCGAACGAGCGGACCCGGGCGGGCTGCAGGGTGCGCACGATCTGCTGGCCCGTGCTGGAGAGCGTCATCTCGCGCAGCGCGCCCTTGACCACGACGAAGGCGCCGCTCGAGCCACCGTGGTCGTGCAGGCCGGTCTGCTGCCCGGGCAGCCACGTCAGCAGCCATGCCTCGTAATCGTCGGTGGCGCAGATGCGCGTGTAGTAGCGGCGGGACTGCTCGTAGCGAACCTTCGGCCACCAGAGCCCGGGCTCGGCCGCGAGCCGCGCGGCCACCCGTGACAGCTCGCGGGAGCGCGGCAGTCGGCCGGCGTGTGCAGGCGGGTCGATGGCAGGGGTGCCGTCGATGGCAGGGCGCTCCTCGATGGGTGTGACCATCTCGGCGCCCCGGTAGGCAAGCGACATGAGGGGGTCCTTCGCGGCCGGGCAGGTAATCAGGTTTGTATACCGACAAGATAGACATTAGCCAGCCGCGGCTGCGGAAGTCAACACTCCAGGATCCGCCACAACGATGATCATGGAAGAGTCCGTCGTGGGTCCCGGCGTGGCTGCGTGGCTGCTCGGGCTCAGCTGAACAGGCGGGCGCGTCGTACGAAGGCGTCGGCGGTGGGGCCGGACCAGGACAAGGCTCCGCGCTCTCGCCACGCGTCGGCGTCGCCCCGTCCGCTCAGCAACAGCACCAGCGCGGCGGGGGTGGCGGTGACCACGTCGGTGCCGGGCTGACCGGGTGGCGGCTGGAGGCCTGCCACGTCGAGGCGCACCGAGCTCGCCGGCGCGAGGCCGACCTCGCCCGTCAGCAGGTGCCCGACCATCGGCATGAGATAGCGGCAGGCCTCGGTGGCGGCGGCACTGTCGTCGAGGTCGGGCTCGTGGCCGAGGGCGACAGACAGGTCATGGGCGTGCACGAACATGTCGAGGCAGCTCGCGCGCAGCAGCCGCTGTCCGCGGGTGCTCTGGGCTCCGGCCTGCCCTGCCTCGTCCGCCTCCTCGGCCAGACCTGACAGGCGCACCGCCTGCGCATCGCGGGTCGCGCGGAGCTGCTCGAGCAGGATCGTGGTGGCGCCGCGCGCCGCGGCCGGCGAGAGGGTCGTCGTCAGGTGTACGACGAGGGCACGCACGTCCATGTCGCGGTCCGGCGTCGGCCGCAGCCAGTCGTCGCCGTCCAGCTGTTCGGCCCGCTCGATGACCCCGTCCCAGAGCCGGATCACCGAGGACGCGGCATCCTTCATCGGCGTGGCGAGCGCGGTGGGCCTGTCCATCGGGACCTCGGTCGCTGCAGGGGGCGTCAATCGATCTCTCGTCACGCTAGACCCTCGAGGCGTTCGGTGCGCAAGGCGGGCGAATCGGCCCTAATCGCGCGTCGGGAGGCTCCCGCCGATCGACCAGCAGAGTGGGCGAACGGCGGGAGCCTGCCAAGCGCGAGGTGCCATCGCGACCGGCAGCCACCTGGTAGATGTCCGGACCGCCAGCCAGCCTCCCGGGGGGGAGAAGGACTCTGGCGGGTGTCGCCAGCCAGCCACCCCTACCGGGGAGAAGGACTCTGGCGACACCCGAACGCATTGATCATGTCGCAGGCTCCGGGGGCCGCCCAGCCCCAGGCGGGGGCCAAGGACCACCCCAAACTTGGGGGGTCGAGCGTCCACCAACTCGGCTGTTCCCGACCTGTCGGCGCTGCGGCGCTGACCGGGGAATCTCGCCCGCGGCAACCGGATGACGTCATGGCCCATCCCTCAGGGCGCCGTCATCGGCCCGGCACGGCGAGGCTTTTCGGGTCGAAGCCGAAGGGGAGCTCCAGCCGGTGCGACCTCATCAGCTCCTGGTCACACAACAGGTCATGGGTCGGGCCGTTCGCGACGATCACGCCTTCGTCGAGGATGACCGAGCGGGCGCACAGCTCCAGGGCATAGGGCAGGTCGTGCGTGACCATCAGGGTGGTGAGCTCGAGGTCACGCAGGATGTCGGCCAGCTCCCGACGGCTCGCGGGGTCGAGGTTGCTGGACGGTTCGTCGAGTACCAAGATCTCGGGCTGCATCGCGAGCACAGTGGCGACCGCGACACGGCGACGCTGTCCGAAGGACAGATGGTGCGGGGGTCGGTCGATCAGCGCCAGCATGCCCACCTGGTCGAGTGCGTGCCGCACGCGCTCGGCGAGCTCGTCGCCGCGCAGGCCGAGGTTGGCCGGGCCGAAGGCGACATCCTCTCGCACGGTCGGCATGAACAGCTGATCGTCCGGGTCTTGGAAGACGATGCCGACCCGGCGCCGGATCTCGAGCATGTTGTCCTTGGTCACCGGTAACCCGGCTACGGAGACCGTGCCGTGCCCCGCGGTGAGGATGCCGTTGAGGTGCAGCACCAGCGTTGTCTTTCCCGCACCGTTCGGTCCGAGCAGAGCGACGCGTTCCCCGGGCGCGATCGTGAGGTCGACCCCGAACAGCGCCTGATGACCGTCGGGGTAGGCGAAGGCGAGCTGGTGCACCGCGAGGGACGGTGCGCGGTTGCCGGGATGGCTGGTCACGTCAGGCTCCAGGCGGTCACGGCGATGGCGAGGGCCGGCATGGGCAGTGCCGCTGCCGTCAGCCACTGTCCTCGGCCGGCCCGCACGTCGACGATGACCGGCATGCTGCCGGCGTAACCGCGGCTGAGCATCGCCAGGTGCACCCGTTCGCCACGTTCGTAGGACCTGATGAACAAGGCACCGGCAGACTGCGCCACGACGCGCAGCTGCCGGACGTCGCGGGCCTGGAACCCGCGCGACTCGCGCGCGATCCGCATGCGGTGCATCTCGCCGCCGATGACGTCGGCGTAGCGGAACATGAACGACATGATCTGCACCATCAGCGCGGGAAGGTGCAGTCGCTCGAGGCCGAGCAACAGGGTCCGCGGCTCGGTCGTCGCGGCCAGCAGGATCGACGCGACCACGCCGAGGGTCCCCTTGGCCAGCACGTTCCACGCCCCGAGGAGACCGGCCTCGCTCACCGTGAGCCCGAAGAACTGGACGCGTTCCCCGTGCGAGACGAAGGGGAGCAGAAGCGCGAACACGAGGAACGGCAGCTCGACGACCATGCGTCGCAGGATCACCGGAGCCGGGACCCGAGCAACCGCGGCGACACTGGCGAGCACCACGGCGTACAGCCCGAAGGCCCAGAACTGGTCGCGTGGTGTCGCCACCACGATGAGCACGAACGTCAGGACGGCGACGAGCTTGCACTGCGGTGGCAGCCGGTGCACGGCAGAGGCGCCCGGGACGTAGAGGCGGTCCGAGTGGCCGCCGCTCACCTGTGGCCCGCCGTCACCGGTGCTGGCCGGCCAGACCCGCGCGGCCCGGGTCGTCGCCGTCGTCGTCCCGCAGGCTGCCGGCGTTGCGACGGCGTACGACGTAGACCAGGCCGGTGCCGGCCAGCAGCGTGATGCCGACCCCTGCCACACCGGCGAGGCCGCCGGAGAGCCGCTCGTTTCCGACGCCCTTGACCGAGTAGCCGGCGAGCGGCCCGTCCTCGGCGGCGTGGTCCTTCGCCTGTTGGTCCAGGCCCTTGTCGGCCGCGACCCGGTTCAGCCCGTCGGGACTGTCGCTGGCGTAGTAGCTGACGCCGCCCGCCAACAGCAGTGCAGCGAGCAGGCCGATCAGCAGGAAAGCCTTGTTGCGCTTGGTCATCGTCACCGTCAGCTGCCCCCCACGGTGGCCGGAGTGGTACGCAACTCCAGCGTGGGCAGGACGTGTCGCGCTCCGAAGACCAGGTCGGGGCGGGTCGCCATCACGCTGGCCACCGTCAGTGCAGTCATGAAGGCCTCGCCGATGCCGATCAGGATGTGCACTCCCAGCATCGCGGTGGCGACCTGGCCCAGTGGTACGTCGGTGGTGCCGCCGACCGCGTAGAGCAGGACGAAGGACAGCGCGGCGGCGGGCACCGACACGAGCGCTGCGACGAACGACGACGCCACGACAGACTTGCGGGTCGAGGGCAGCACGCGCAGCAGACCGCGGAACACGGCGTATCCGACGAGGACCGTCACCAGCGACATGTCGACCATGTTGATGCCCAGTGCCGTGAGGCCACCGTCTGCGAAGAAGACACCCTGCACCAGCAGGACGACCGCCACGCACAAGGCGCCGGTGTAGGGACCGACCAGGATCGCGGCGAGTGCGCCGCCGAGCAGATGACCGCTGGTGCCGGAGGCCACCGGGAAGTTGATCATTTGCGCGGCGAAGATGAACGCCGCCACCAGCCCCGCCATGGGGGCGGTGCGGTCGTCGAGCTCGCGGTGGGCGCCACGCAGGCACAGGGCAACCCCGCCGGCCGCGACGACCCCGCCACCGACCGATACAGGTACGTCGAAGAACCCGTCGGGCACGTGCATGGGTGTCCTCCCGTCGTCGGTGCTGGCTGGGCACGGGCCGTCGGCCGAGGGCGCCGCACCTTGTCGCACACTAAACGCTATTGCGAGTCAGTTGCAAAAAGATTGTGGATGCGTCGATCGTCACGCGGCGGCCTGGCTGGCGCAGGCCTGTCCCGCATGCCTGTTCCGCCTGCCGATCGCGCGTGCCTACCTACCGGGCCTGGGCTGCTCAGCTGTTCGCGCATCGCGCGCCGCGAGCCCCGCGAGGTAGGCGTTGTAGTCGGCCAGCGCGTCGTCCCCGTCCCCGGCCGGTGCTGCGCCCCTTGCGGCGCGGTCGCTGGCCCGGACGGCTGCCCGATCGGCTTCACGGTCGAACCGCTCGGCCTCACGCCGGTCGGCCCGCGTCCACTGCACGAACACCGCGCCGAGCACGAGGATGATCGGGAGCTCTCCCATGGCCCAGCCGATGCCACCGCCGAGCCCTTGGTCGGCAAGCAGATCGATCCGGTAGGGGCGGTCCAGGCCCGAGTAGTAGTCATTCGCGAGGACGGTGCTGGCGCTCATGAGTGCGATCGAGAAGAACGCGTGGAACGGCATCGCGGCGAAGAGCAGACCTACTCGAGCGATGGGCGGGAGGCGGCGCGGCACCGGATCGACACCGACCAGCACCCAGAAGAAGAGGAAGCCGATCGCCAGGAAGTGAAACTCCATGGCCACGTGTCCGAGGTGGTTGGCCATCAGAGCCGGGAACAGCGGCGTGAAGTAGAGCGCGTAGAGACTGCCGACGAACAGCACGAGCGCGAGCAACGGGTGGGTGACCAGGTTGGCGACCCGTGAGTGCAGCGCGGCCTGCAACAGCTGGCGTGGTCCGAGCTCGCCGGGGGTGCGCGGCCCGGGCAGGGCACGCAGGGCCAGCGTGATCGGGGCGCCGAGCACCAGACCGATGGGCGCCACCATCGAGAGCAGCATGTGCGCCACCATGTGTGCGCTGAACAGGACATGCGAGTAGAGCCCCAGGCCGCCGACCGACGCCCACGCGAACACGGCCAGGCCCGCTCCCCAGCTGATCGTGCGACCCACCGGCCACGAGTCGCCACGTCGGCGCAGCGCGAGCACGCCGGCGGCGTACAGCGCCGCGGCGAGCACGAGGAAGGTCAACGCGAAGCCGTCGGGCACCCAGCCGAACGCGACGCGGCTGATGGTCGGTGCGGGTGGCAACGGGAAGCCCAGCAGCTGTGTCGTCTGCGATGTGTCCAGCTCGCCGCTTGACGGCGTCGGGGTGCGCGACAGGCCGACGGCCAGCGCGACGGTGGCGGCCATCACGGTCAGCTCGGCTGCGGCCAGGGACACGAACGCCCGAGCTGCGGTACGGCGATCGGCGGTGGTGGCCGCCCGCGCGGCGACCCGCTCGACGGTGCGCTGCCGATGCCACCAGCCGAACCCACCGAGGATGCCGAGCGCCAGCACCTTGCCGAGCACGAGAACGCCGTACGCCGTCGTGAACAACCGCGCCACGCTCTCGAGCCGCACGCCGGCGTTGACCACGCCGCTGAGCGCAACCGCCGCAAAGCACCACGCGGCCAACGTCGAGAAGCGCGGGACGGCGTACCGCAGGTCGTCGCGCTCGGTGAACGCCGCCCAGGCGAGCGCGGCCAGCCCGCCCACCCACAGGGCGGCAGCGACCACGTGCACCGCGAGGCTCGCCACCGCAAGCTCGTGGCTGCCCGACGACGCGGAGTGCCCGGCCAGCGCCGGCGGCACAAGGGCGGCCACCGCGACCAGGGTTGCGAAGGCCGCGCCCCTGCTGGTGTTCGCCGACCGAGCGAGGCCCGCCACCGCCACGAGAAGCGCGGCCTGCACGAGCAACCCGCGTCCCTGCGCTGTCTGGCCGAGGAAGCTGCGCAGCAGGCTGGGCGCCAGCACGGACGAGGGGGGTGTGCCGAGCAGGTCCGAGAGCGTCAGCACTGCCTCAACGAGCACAGCCGCGGCGCCCACCATGGCCGTGCGCGCGGCAAGGCGGGTGGCATGAGCCGCGGCGTCGCTGAGGCCCGTCGCCGGCGAGGGCAGCAACACGGCAGCGGCCAGGAGCAGCCCGACGACCACGATGCCGGCCAGATCGGTCAGCAGCGAGACGACGGGAAGCCCCCATCCGGTGATCGGACCCGCGTCGGGCAGCCCGGCCGGGACCAGCTGCGGGGCACCTCGCCCGTACAGCAGCACGATGAGCAGCACGGCCAGGCTGACCAGGGCGACGCCCGACAACCACTGCACCAGCCGCTGCGTCGTGCTGGCCCTGTCGCGCCCGGTGCGCCGTGGGGAGACGGTGGTCATGCGGAGTCTCGGGCGCGGCCCGCGCGCGGCGAACCCCGACGGCCGTGGGTGAGCAGGGCGAGGCCGCCGAGGAGAGCGGCGCCCGCGATGCTGGAGATGAACCAGGTACGGCGGCGCGGCTGCGCGCCGTCCGCGGTGGCGCCTGCCTGGGCGCCCGTCGAGGGCTGTGCAGAGCTGACCGGCGACGAGGTCGCCCCGGCCGTGACTCGGAACGCCGTACGGCCCGCGGCCGGGTGGCCGTCTGCGGACACGACCCGGAACGCGATCGTGTAGGTGCCACCCTGGCTGATCGTCACGGCTGTGGCTGCTGTGTTGTCGAGGGCCTGGGCCGTTCCCGTGCTCACCCGTCGGCCGTCCGAGTCCGTCACGACGATGACCGCGGGTGCCCGGACGTTCTCGTCGAAGGTCAGGGTCACCCTCGACGGCGCCGTAGCGACCGTCGACCCGTCGGCCGGGTCGGCGCGCACCAGGCTGGCGTGGGCGGACACCGGGCCGGCACCGAGCAACGCGAGCGCGCCTGCCGTGAGCAGCGTTGCCACCGCGACGGCGCTGGAACGCCTCGTCGCCGCGACCTGCACGCGCGCACGTCGCGGTCCGTCGGTGCCCAGGGTCCCCACGTCTACGAGGCTACCCACGGGACTTTCAGAAAGGTGGCCGCGATGGCGTTCGCCCGCGGGCACCGAGTACCGCCGATCTGGCTACCCGGTGTCCGGCAGGTCGGGTTCGAGCGGACGCACGGTCACCATGAGTGTGGGCTGGGTCGGCTCGAAGAGCTCCCAGTGCACACGGACGACCTCGTGACGGGTCCCGCCGCCCAGGCGGATCTCATCTCCCGCGCGCAGGTCCGCCACCGCCGTCTCCGAGATGAGCAGCGGGGTGTCGTCCTCTGTGCGGAACAGCATGGCGAACGGCCCACGTACGCGGGCGACACCGTTCTGGTCACGCGTCCAGGAGGTGCCCGTGGACGTGGGCTCCGAGGGCTCGGTCATGTGGTGCAGGATGGCACGGCTCGTCGGTGCGACGGCCGGGTTATTTCCGCGGCGAGCCCTTGACCCCCGGCGAGACGACACCTAATGTCTGCCACAAGCCATTTAGGTACGTCGCGTACGTAAGTGTGCTTCGACTCGACCAAAGCGACCCTGAGACAGGTGCGACACAGCGGTGAATGTTCTTCACGTGGACCCGGCCCGCTGCGAGGGTCATGGCAAGTGCTACCGGGTGGCGCCCGACCACTTCCGAGCCGTGGACGACCACGGGCACGCGGAGGCTGTCGGTACTCGGGTCGACCCGCAGGACCGCGCAACGGTCGCCAAGGGCGACTTCGCGATCAAGGCATGCCCGGAGGAAGCGCTTTCCTGGCAGTCAGCCTGACCGACGCTCGCTGAGTGAGCGTCCCTGTT
>JAVEDJ010000172.1 GCA_030841025.1 Actinomycetota bacterium | reverse complement strand
CGGCGGCACTGTGACGGCCGCGCCGCGCCGGCTAGCTGCGCTTGGCGTAGAGCGCGGCGACCGCGTCGGCGAAGTCCTCCATCACGACCGCGCGCTTCAGCTTCAGCGTCGGTGTGAGATGACCGCTGTCCTCGGTCAGGTCGACGGGCAGGATCCGGAAGCGCTTGATCGCCTCGGCGGACGAGACGGTGGCATTGGCCGCCTCCACCGCGCCGCCGATCTCGGCGAGCACGGCCGGATCGTCCACCAGATCGGCAACGGGCGTCGATGGTCGGCCTGCCTGCTCGAGCCAGGCAGCAACCCCGTCGACATCGAGCGTCACGAGCGCAGCGACCGATGCGCGACCGTCGCCGACCACCATGGCCTGGCTCACCAACGGATGCGCGCGCACCACATCCTCCAGCGGTCCCGGCGCTACGTTCTTGCCGGAGGACGTCACCAGGATCTCTTTCGCCCGCCCGGTGATCGTGAGGTAGCCGCCCTCGTCGAGCGAGCCCAGGTCTCCGGTGTGGAACCATCCGTCCACATCCAGTACGGCGGCGGTAGCGGCCGGGTCGTCCCAATAACCGCGGAAGACGTGTCCACCGCGGATCAGGATCTCTCCGTCGTCGCCGATGCGGACCTCGAAACCGGGCAGCGGGCGGCCCACGGTGCCGATGCGCGTGGCTGCTCGGGTGTTGACCGTGGCCGCGGCCGTGGTCTCGGTCAGCCCGTAGCCCTCCAGCACCGTGACACCGATGCCGCGGAAGAAGTGACCGAGCCGCGGCCCGAGCGCCGCACCACCGGCGACCGCCCAGGCCGTGCGGCCCCCGAAGGCCGCCTTGATCTTGCCGTAGACCAGCCGATCGAACACCGCCCGCCGCAACGCGAGCACCGGGCCGGGTCGACCCTTCTCCAGCGCCTGGCTGTAGGCGATGGCGGTGTCCACGGCGCGCCCGAAGATGCGCTGCTTTCCGCCCGCGACCGCCTTACGGTTCGCCGTGTCGTAGATGCGCTCGAACACACGAGGAACGGCAAGCACGAACGTCGGCCGGAACGTCGGCAGGTCGCGCGCGATGCGCGCCACGTCGCTGTGTCCCATGTGGACACCCTTGAGCAGTACGGCGACCTGGATCATCCGCCCGAAGACGTGCGCCAGCGGCAGGAACAACAGGGTGGAGCCGTTCTCGTCCTCGAACAGCTCGGGCAGCATCTCGATCGCACTCGTGACCTCGGCCAGGAAGTTCCCGTGGGTCAGCTCGCAGCCCTTGGGCCGGCCGGTCGTTCCGGAGGTATAGATCAGGGTCGCGAGGCTCTCGGCCGAGAGCGCCTTGCGTCGTCGGTCCAGCTCGCTGCGATCCTGGCCGCGGCCCGCAGCAACGAGGTCTGCGATGCCCCGCTGTCCGCTCACGGCATCGAGCACCCAATGGTTGCCGGCGGCGGGCAACTCGCTCGCCAGACCGGCCAGCATGGCCGCGTGACCCTGGCCCTCGACGACGCATCCAACCGCGCGCGAGTCGGTGAGGATCCACCGGAGCTGGTCGGCCGATGAGGTCTCGTAGACCGGTACCGTCACGGCGCCGACCGCCCACAGCGCTGCGTCGACGAGGGTCCACTCGTAGCGTGTCTTGGACATCAACGCGACGCGGTCACCCGGGCCGACACCCGCGGCCAAGAACCCCAGAGCCAGGTCCGTCACCTCGTCGGCGAACTCCGCGGCTGTGACCGGGTTCCAGGTGGAATCGCTGCGGCGGCTGAGGATGACGCGCTGCGGTGTCCGACGAGCGTTCTCGTGGACGATCTCAGCGAGGCTGGACGGCAGCCCGTCGCGGACCCACCACTGCTCCGCCTTGCTGGGTGGGTGCATGAGCGGCTCCTGGGCCGAGAAGGGCGAAAACGCAAACTGTAACCTACGCTTGCGTAACTTACGGCTCCGTACCAGCAGCTACGGCGACACCGGCCACGGCAGCACCTGCTCGCCGTAGAAGCCCATCAGGCCAGCGCAGCGGGCAGGTCGAGCAGCGAGGACACGGCGTGCGTGGGGGCGGCGAAGTAGTCGGGGTACGACGAACCGCTTCGGTTGACCCATGCCGTAGACATCCCGGCTCGAGAGGCGCCGTCGATGTCCCAGGGATGCGCCGCGACGAGCAGCATGTCCGCCAGCACCGTGCCGCAGGCGTGTCCGGCGTGTTCGTAGGCGACCCGAGCCGGCTTCCACATGCCTGCGTCCTCGACGGACAACAACGCCTCGAACTGATCGCGGACCCCTGCAGCCCGCAAGAGTTCTTCGGCTACCTGTGCGGAGCCGTTGCTCAAGGTGACCAGCCGCAGACCGGCCCGACGCAGCGCCCGGACGCCGTCAGCCACATCCGGATGCAGCGGAAGGGCCATGAGCCCGGCCATGATGTGCTCGACGGCCGTGTCCAGGTCACGGTTGAGCGCGATGTCACCGAAAAGCTGTCGCAGCGACCCCTGACCGATGCGGCCGAACTGCTCCATGCTCCCGGCGGCGGTCAGCGCGAACCCGTCGCGCAGGACGGTGGCGAACCACAGCTTCGCAAGCTGCTCGGGCGCACCGATCTCGGCGAACCGGGGCGCCAAGGCAGCCATGTCGGAGAGCGTCTCGTTGACGTCGAACACCACGACACTCGGCGACATCATTGCTGCTTCCTGCGGCCCGTCAAGGCAACGGGTTGGGCTCCGGGTCCAGGGGCCGCGGTCGGGGCATCGGGTCGACCGGGCTGGGCGATCCGGGCTCCGGTGTCGGGCTCGGCGGGACCGGGTCGGGCCCCGGCCCAGGGCGCTGCGGTTCGGGATCAGGGATCGTCATGCCGTCACCTCCGGAGGTTCGCCAACGTACCAACCGGGGGCAGTGGTAGCGCCGATCCGGCGGAGAAGTTTCACATCTCGTTCGCGTCGGGGTGGTGCCAGATTGCCCCTCTTTGTCTAACGTCGGACCCATGCGATCACCGCGTGTGCCACTCCTGCTGACCCTGACCCTGCTCGCGGGCCTGCTTGGCGCCGCCACCGCGGGTCCCGCCGCGACCGTCACCACGGCGGCCACGGCGGCCACCGTCAGCAGCCGGGCTACCGCCGATCGGCTGCCGCTCGGGCCGCGCAACCTACGCGAGACCCGCTCCACCCGCACGCTGCAGCAAGGCGTGACGCTCACGACGATCGTCCGCGGCAGCGCCGACAGCCGCGACGTCTGGACGGTCGAGGTGGCCGTCCCCGGCGGGAGCGGTTCGCCCGACCCGGACGCGCCGCCGACCGCGTTGTCCGACCAGGCGCACGCGCAAGCCCTCGCCGACCGGCTGCGCGCCCAGGGCTTCGAATCCCGGGTCGAGCAGGTCACGACGCCGGCCGTAACGGACTTCGCCGGCGGGCCGCTCGGCTTCCGGGTCAGGATTGGCCAGTTCACCGACCGGGTGGCCTCCGATGCCGTGCTGGCGCGGGTCCGGGCCGCCGGGTTCACCGCGTCGAGTGTGTTCACCGGCTGGGACGGTCGGGCCGACGACCGCGGCCCCTGGCGGGCCTGGGTCCTCACCGTTGACCCCAAGCGCTTCAACGGGCGGCTGGTCGCGTCGTACGGCCCGGACATCGAGCAGCGCGAGACCACCAGCAAGCTCGCTCTGCTGGCCGGTGCCACCGCCGCGATCAACGCGGGCTACTTCGTCCTCGACCCCAAGTCCGGTGCCCCGGGCGATCCCGCCGGCGTCGGCGTCTACCGCGGCCGGCTGCTCAGCGAGACGACCAACGGACGACCGGCCTTCGCCCTCTCGACCACGGGACACAGCGACGTGGTCCGGCTGCGGTGGGCCGGCGCGGCGCTCGCCGGCTCGCGGCGGCTACGGCTGGACGGGCTGAACCGCGTGCCGGGGCTGATCCGCAACTGCGGCGGCACACCCGACGACCAGCCCACCGCACGACCGCGCCACGACTTCACGTGCACGGATGCCGACGAGGCTGTCCTGTTCACGACGGCGTACGGCGTCGCCACCCCCGCAGGCGACGGCGTCGAGGTGCTGCTCGACAGCAAGGGACGCGTGCAGAGCATCCGCTCGCCACGGGGCGGTCAGCTGCCCGCTGGGGGTTCGTCGATCCAGGCGACCGGCGTGCTGGCCGAGCGACTGCGCGCGCTCACGTCACCCGGCGCGAAGCTGACCATCCGCTCGCGGCTCACCGACCTACGCGGACGCCTTGTCCGCACCAACCGAAGGACGGCGATCGTCAACGGTGGGCCAGGGCTGGTCCGCGATGGCCGCCTGACGATCACGGCCAACCGCGACGGGTTCGTCCGCGATGGGGATCCGAGCTTCTACTACGGCTTCTCGGCCAAGCGGAACCCGCGCACCTTCGGTGGCCAGGACGCACGCGGTCGCACGGTCCTGGTCGCGGTCGACGGTCGCAGCACGACCAGCCTCGGCCTCACGATCCGGGAGACCGGGCTGGTGGCGCGTGCCCTCGGCCTGCGTCAGGCAATGAACCTCGACGGTGGCGGATCCACCACCGTGGTCGCCCGTGGCGCAGTACTCAACACTCCGTCCGATGCCACGGGAGAACGTCCAGTGGGCGACGCGCTGTTGGTGCTTCGGCGCCGTTGACCCAACGAGCCGACGGCTCGACCGACTAGGCGAGACGATCAGGCAGCGCCGGACTGGGTGATCCGGACCATGTTGCCGGAGGGGTCGCGGAACGCGCAGTCCCGCACACCCCACGGCTGGCCCGTCGGCTCCTGGAGCACCTCGGCGCCGGAGGCCCGAATCTTCTCGAAGGTGGCGTCGAGCTCGTCCGTTCGGAAGATCACGCCGTTGAGCGAACCCTTGGTCACGAGGCGGAGCAAGGCGTCGCCGTCCGCTGCCGGATGGCCGGCGTGCGGCTCGACGAGCACGATCTCGACGTCGGGCTGAGACATGGGCGAGAGGGTCACCCAGCGGAACCCCTCGGCCGACACGTCGGTGCGCAGCTCCAGCCCGAGGGCATCCCGGTAGAAGGCAATGGCCTCGTCGGGGTCGTGGACAGTGATGTAGCAGTGCGAGAGTGAAAGCTCCATGCCGCTCACGCTAGGGGACGTGCAGCGGGCGTGGCTTCTCCAATCCTGCTCGGTCTGGTGTGGACCTTGGCGACACAGGCGGGCACCGGTTGGCCGGCGCCGTGGTCGCGCGCGCGATAGGCGGTCGGGCTCACACCGACCAGCTCGGTGAACCGCGCGCTGAACGACCCCAGCGACGTACAGCCGACCGCTAGACAGACGTCGGTCACCGTGAGGTCGCCGCGCCGCAGCAGGGCCTTCGCGCGCTCGATCCGCCGGGTCATCAGATAGCTGTACGGCGTCTCGCCGAACGCCGACCGGAACTGCCGCGAGAAGTGGGCCGGCGACATGTGCGCTGTCCGCGCGAGTGCCGGGACGTCCAGCGGGCGCGGGAACTCGCGGTCCATGAGGTCGCGAGCTCGCCGCAGGTGACGGAGATCGGCGAGGTCGGGCGAGGCCATGTCGACAGGGTATTCAGGACGTCCGGGACACCACCCGTGAAAGGCACGCCTCCGGCTCGGCGGTCCCAGCCAGCATCGGATCAGGCGCGCGGGTGGTGCACGCACGGCAGCGCTGCCGTGCGCTCCCTCATCCGCAAGGAGAACGCCAGCGGCGGGCGAGGCGCCACCGCGCCAAACATGAATGCCACGGTTGATTACGGCTTGCGGTCGGGTGACTACGGGTAGAGACATCACATGGACGACAGCCAGGTCTGCGACGCTGAGCCCGACACGATGCTGGGCCGCGTGCAGCGGACCTTGCTGCACAAGATCGCGGCTGACGGGTCGTACGGCTTCAGCACAGCGTTGCCCGACTGCCCCCGCTCGGATATCCGAGATGTGCAGCGGGCCATCCGGCTGCTGATCCTCGATGGTGCGGTCGAGGGCGCCGTCGGGGGTGGGATGACGCTGACGGATGCAGGCAGGCGAAGGCTCGCAACAGCATGAGCGCCGCCGGCTGGGACATCCGCAGCCTCATGGGCAGCGGCAAGTCCATGTGGTGCACCGCTCGGGCGCCCGATCCCGACGTCACTGGACCGGCCGGACCTCCAGGAACGAGATGCCCGGCTGCGGCAGCGTGAACGAAACAGTCACGGCACCGTCGGCAACGTCCAGTGTTCGCGGCGGCTCCATCTCCGCCAGGCCGTCGGCGGCAGCGAGCCGCTCCCACTCGTCGCCCTCCGGCCAGTCGCGGTCGGCACCGCCGAGGGCGCGCCAGGTGGCGAAGACGTTGCTGTGTTCCTCGTCCACGCGCCAATGCCGGACCGTGTAGCGGCCCTCGGCCAGACCGTCGACCGTCAGCGTGACCTCGCGGGCCAGCAGCTCGTCGTACGGCATCCGCGACTGGTCGAGGCTGCTGTTCCAGACCAGGATCCCGACGCCGTCGTCGTCCCTGGCGGCGAGTGCGGACACAAGTCCCTCCGCGCCGTCCCCGACCGCCGAGACCTCGAGCTGCGACTCACCCAGCCGCTCGAGCAGCGCCAGCGCCCACCAGCGTGGCTTGCGCAGGTTCCCGACGGTGAGCAGGCCGAAGCCCCCGTGGCTGAGCTTTTGCGGCCGGCCGAGCTCCTCGAAGTGGTCGGAGGCGACCCAGTGCGAGAGCGCTTCGATGCGGCCCATGCTCGAAGCCATCCCGTCCAGCAGGAACGTCGCCGAGAACACGCTGTCGCCTACCAGGTGGAAGTGCTGCGAGCCGGGACCCCACTCGGTCCACCAGATCTTTGCGTCCGCACGACCGTGCCGGGCCAGGATCGGCCGCAGGTCCAGCGGCGGGCTGCCGTAGGTGTGGGTGGACACGAAGTCCACCGGGGCCCCGGACTCCGCCGCGTGCTCGAGCAGCGACTCGACCCACTGAGCCGCCGCTGAGCTCGGGCCACCGACGACGAGCCGCTCGTCGACCTTGCGGACGGCGGCGACGGTCACGTCGTACAGCTTGAGGTAGTCATCCTCCGACCCGCTCCAGAAGACGTCGAGGTTCGCCTCGTTCCAGACCTCGAAGCTCCACCGGTCGCGGACCTCCTCGATCCCGTAGCGGTCGACGAGGTGCGCGGTCAGTGCGGTGACCAGGTCCGCCCACCGGTCCCAGTCCCGTGGTGGGGAGATGATCCCGTCGTAGGCGAACACGGTTTTGCTGGCGTCGAGGGCCAGGTCGTGCGGCATGTACGACAGCTCGACGACGGGTCGCAGCCCAAGGTCGAGCAACGTGTCGTAGACCCGGTCGACACCGGTGAAGTCGTGCACCGGCTCGCCGTCGACCTCGCGGTAGACGCCCAGGTCGTCGCACAGGATCGCGTGCGCCCGCACCGTCTCGATGCCGAGCTCGCCGTGCATCCGGCGCAGCGCCTCCCGCAGCTCGGGGCCGATCGTCCGGCCGCCGACCTGGTCCTCGGAGAGCATCAGGCTCAGGTGCTCGCAGCCGATCATCGGCCGCCACGGCCGCTGCAGGGTGCCGACCACGCGGCCCGCCTTGACGGTGAGGCCCACCGACGCATCGCCACCGCCGGACGCCGCTGCGACCACCGGGTCGGACAGCGGGCCGACCCGGGTCACCTCGGACAGCGCGGCCACGGCGTACCAGTGGTCCTGGTCGCGCTCGCCCGAGGTGTCGACGTAGGGCGAGTGCGGCACGGCTAGCACGTCGTTGCCGCCGTGGTCGACCGGCTCGAACGGTCCACTGCTGTCGAGCGAGCGGTGCACGAGGTAGCCGACGGCGCCGTCGACCGGGTCCCACTCCAACGTCACGTGACCGCGGCCGGCCACAGCGCGCAGCCCGGTCGGAGGTGGCAGCGCGGAGTCGTGCTCACCGCCGCCGGTCCGCCGGCCGATCCGCTGCTCGAAGTCCGCTTTGGCGGCCTGGCCCTTGCTGGTGTCGGTCGTCACCCGCCGGTCACCCCGGTGAACTCCTCCATGCGCATCAGCGGTGCGACGCGCTGCTCCATCGGGCCGTGCGAGAACGGCTTGCGCAGCACGTCACCCGCCAGCGCGTTGCCCAGCGCGGCCATCACCATGCCCTGGTCGAGGGACAGGTAGCGCTTCGACATCTCGCCGGTGGTGACGTTGACCGCGTCGTAGAAGCCGCCCGGTCCGTACGCGCCGAAGTCCTTGCGCAGGTTGGCCAGGTTCTTCAGCGCGGCGCCCGGTGCGTACCGGTAGGCGAGGAACGACGCGTGCGGGGTGACGACACCTTCGCCGTACGACGTGGGCTCCGGCTGGGCCGGCCGGCACGCGGTGCCGTCCTGGGCGACGTAGCCCTTGTCGACGTACGTGCGCTCCTGGTCGGACGCGTAGCCGTTGGGCTCCATGCCGATCGGGTCGACGCCGTACTCGCGGTAGCCGCCCGCCGGGTTGTTCGACGGCGAGAAACCCCAATAGCCGTACTTCGCCTCGTCCATGCCGTGCTCGATCTGGGCGCGGACATACGTCGGGTGGGTGAGCGCCCAGCTCTTGACGCCCCACTTCTCCTCGGGCACGAACAACGGAACCATCAGCGCCTCGAACATCGAGCCGCCCCACGTCGGGATCAGCTTCATGCCGCGGTACTGGTAGGCACCCTCGAAGACCCGCTGGCCGAGGTAGGTCTCGTAGTGCCCGGCCGCGCTCTGCTCGGTCCAGGAGTAGTCGCAGTTCTCGCTCTGGAAGGTGCGGAACGTGCCGAAGTAGTGCTTCTGCGGGATCTGCTTCTCGGCGATGCCGAGGTAGCTGGCCATCCGCGGCTCGGTGTTGAACGCACCGTAGTGGTGGCCGGTGTAGTAGACGGTCTCGCCGCCGCGGTAGTTGCCGGGCACCTCGGCACCTTCGCCCGGTGCCGGCGTCGGGTCCTCGACCCAGAACCCGCCGCGGATCTGGTTCTCCGCCGGGTTGTAGTAGTAGCCGAAGTCCATCGGGTCGAGCACGCGGTGCGCCTGCTTGGCCAGCGACGGCACCTCCTCGATGACCACCCGGAGGCCGGTGGCCAGCCACCCGTTGTCGACGCTGGACACGAAGGGGTGCACCACGTCGCCGTTGACCGGCCACGTAGTGAGCTTCGCGCCGGTCCTCGGGTCGTACCAGTTGTAGAACATGCCCGACGGCTCGTGCTTCTCCAACTGCGGCAGGGTCTGGAGAGTCAGAGCGATCCGGCGCTTCGTCTCGGCGGCGCTGATCAGCCCCGTCTCCCGGGCCACCACCGCGCTCCACATGTACGCGCCAATGTTGGTCGGCGAGGTGTAGGCAGCGCGGTCGGCCGGGGCCAGGTCGCCGCCGACGTTGTCCGACACCAGACCGGTGCCGGGGTCGGCCATCGCCGCCATCGAGCGCCAGGTGTCGGCGACGTACTCACGCAGCACGGCGCGGTCGCCCGCATTCTTCGCCTGCGCCGACGCGCCCGTCACGGACGGCAGTGCGAGACCGGTGACGGCAAGGGCGGCCGCGACCGTGGTGGCGGCGAGTCGGGAGGTCCGACGCATGAGCTCAGCTCCTCTGGGTGGGTTGTGTTACTTGATGCCTGTCATGGCGATGCCACGGACGAAGTGCTTCTGCAGCGCCAGGAAGACGAGCAGGACGGGGACGATGATCGCGACGGAGCCGGCCATCAGCAGGCCGTAGTCGCTCTTGTTCTCACCGATCGCGTAGATCGCCAGCGCGACCGGCAGCGTGTACTTCTCCTCGGACTGCGCCACGACCAGCGGCCACAGGAAGTTGTTCCACGACGCCAGGAAGGTGAGGATCCCCAAGGTCGCGAGCGCCGGCTTGCAGAGTGGCAGCATGATGCTCCAGAAGATCCGGAGCTCCGCCGCGCCGTCGACCCGCGCCGCGTGGATCAGCTCGTCCGGCAGCGACTGGAAGAACTGCCGCATCAGGAAGACGCCGAACGGGCCGGCCAGGAACGGGAAGATCAGCCCGGGGAAGCTGTTGACCATCCCCAGGTTGCTCACCAGCACGAACAGCGGCACGAAGGTGACCACGCCGGGCACCATCAATGTGCCGAGCACCAAGCCGAAAATGATCCGCTTGCCGGGGAAGTGGAGCTTGGCCAGCGCGTAGCCCAACATCGAGCAGAAGATCAGGTTGCCGAGGGTGATGGCCACGGCGACGACGGTGCTGTTGAAGAAGTACGTGGGGAAGTCGAGCTCGGTGAACAGCGTCCGGTAGTTGTCCAGCGTCGGGTTCTCCGGGAGCCAGGCCGGCGGCACCTGCTTGAGCTCGCGGTCGGGCCGGAACGAGCCGAGCAGCATCCAGAGGAACGGGCCGACCAGCACCACGAGGCCACCGATGAGGACCGCATAGACCCACGGGACGGGCCGCGGCTCGGCAATAGCGGCGTGGTGTCGACGACGCGGCCGGGTGGGTTGCTCTGGTGCGTCCGTGACGACGGGAGCGACCGGGCCGGCGGTCGGCTCGGGACGGGTCGAGGTGGTCATCGCCGCATCAGTCCTTCGACCCGAGCCACTTGAACTGCAGCGCGGTCACCAGTGCGATCACGACGAACAGCACGTAGGCCATCGCGGCCGCGTAGCTGTAGTTGCCGAACCCGAACTGGTTATAGGTGTAGTAGGCCGTGGAGAGCGTCGAGTCGAGCGGCCCGCCACGCGTCATCACGAACGGCTCCTCGAAGAACTGCAGGTAGCCGATCATCGTGACGACGCCGCCGAACAACAGCGTCGGGCGCAGCATCGGCAGGGTGATGTGACGGAACCGTGCCCATGGGCCGGCGCCGTCGATGGCGGCGGCCTCGTGCATCTCCTTGGGCACGACCTGCAGGCCGGCCAGGAAGATGATCACCAGGGAGCCCATGTTGCGCCAGGCCGACATGACGATGATCGACGGCATCGCCCAGGTCGTGCTCTTGAGCCAGGACGGACCCTCGATCCCGACGTAGCCCAGCAGCGTGTTGACGATGCCGCTGTCCGGATCCAACAGGAAGCGCCACACCACGGCGACGGCGACGATGCTCGTGACGACAGGCAGGTAGTAGCCCACGCGGAAGAAGGTCCGCAGCCGGGTGATCCCGGAGTCGAGCGCGACGGCCACGGCGAGTGCGAGGCCCATGGTGAGCGGCACACCGATCACCACGAAGTACGCGGTGTTGAAGGCCGCCTTGCGGAACGTCTCGTCGGCGAAGAGCTTCGAGTAGTTCTCGACGCCGACGAACGCCACGGCGAGCGGGTTGCGCACATCACTGGAGCGCAGGTCGGTGAAGCTCATCACGAACGACGCGATGACCGGCCCGATGGTGAAGACCAGGAAGACTGCCAGGAAGGGCAGCGACAGCACGTAGCCCGCCACCACCTCCCGTCGGCGACCCCGGTCAGGCCGCCGGCGGGAGCTGGGCGGGCTCGAGATCGAGCCCGCGGTCACGGTGGCCACCTCAGCTGCCGAAACCGATGGTGTTGGCCTTCTGCTCTGCGTCGGCGAGCGCCGCGGCGGAGTCGTTCTTGCCCAGCGAGACCTGCTCGATCGCGTCGTCGAGCGGGGCCGCAACCTGTTCCCAGGTGGCGATGGCCGGCGCCGACTTGGCGTCCTTGAGCTGGTCCCCGAAGGACTTCAGCAGCGGGTCGGTCGAGAGCTCGCCGGACTCCCACGTGCTCTGCACGGCCGGCAGGCTGCCGACCAGCTCGTAGAGCTTCTGCTGCTGCGCGTCCTGGGTCAGGAAGTCGACGAACTTCCAGGCGGTGTCACGGTTCTTGGCATCCTTGAAGACGACCCAGTCGCTGCCGCCGGTGAACGACGTGCCGGCGTCCTCGGTGGGCATCGGCGCGACACTCCACTTGTCGTTGAACTTCTCGCCACCCTGGTCACGCAGGATGCCCATGTGCCATGGTCCGGAGACGAAGGCGCCGATGTCGCCCTTGATGAAGCCGGTCTCGAGCGCACCGGTCGCCAGGTCGGTCGGCGAGATCTTCTCCGTGAAGAAGGAGGCGTAGTAGTCGAGGCCCGCCTTCATCGGCTCGGTGTCGAAGGTGAACTTGTCACCGTCGACGAGCTCGGCACCCTTCTGCCAGGCAAAGGGCATGACGGACTGCCAGGAGCCCTGCCCGCCCGGCTGAAGCGAGATGCCCCACTTGGCTCCGCCCTTGTCCTGCATCGCCTTCGTGAAGGCCTTCAGGTCGTCCCACGACCAGCCCGCCTCGGGGGTGACGCCGGCCTTCGCCGCGAGGTCCTTGCGGTAGTAGATCTGCCGGGTCTCGGTGTACCAGGGCACGCCCATCGACGTACCGTCCACCTCGGTCGTGCTCCACGAACCCTCGAAGAACGCATGCTTGTCGATGACGTCCGTCGGGGTCTGGTCCAGCGCGCCGGTCGCCGCGAACTCCGGCAGCCACGTCGTGCCGGCCAGCGTCATGTCGGGGGTCTGGCCGCCGGCGATCGCGGTCGCGATCTTGTCGTGGGCCGCGTCGAACGGGATGACGGTGACCTTGACCTTGGCGGCCGGGTTCTCGGCCTCGAAGTCCTTGGCGATCTCGCCGAGCTTGTCGCCCTCGGCTCCCAGCGCCCAGACCGTGATGTCCCCGCTGGCCTTGCCCCCAGTCACCTTCTTGGCTTGGGTGTCCGTGGCCGGGCTGCCCCCGTCGCGTCCGCAGCCGGTCAGCGCGACGCCGGCGAGCAGCGCCACGGTGACGGCCTGGGTCAGGCCTTTCCTGTGCAGGGTCCTCATCGATTCTCCTCCTGGTGGCACCCACAGCTGGCACGTTGCACGAGCTGCGTGGGCAGCACCTCGTGCCGTGGTTCGCTCGCGTCCCCCGCCAAGCGCTCGTGCAGCCGTCGAGCGGCCCATGCGCCGAGCTCGCGCATGGGTTGACGGACGGTCGTGAGGCCGGGACGTGAGTGGCGCGCGGCCATCACGTCGTCCCAGCCGGTGACGGCGAGGTCGTCGGGGACCCGCAGGCCCAGTGCCTCGGCGGCCAGCACGGCGCCGAGGGCGATCTCGTCATTCGCGCAGACCAGCACTCGTGGTCGCTTGCGGCGCAGCAGCCGGTCGGCCGCGATGCGACCGCCCTCCTCGTCGAAGGCGCACGGCGTCGGCGCGCGGGGACCCGGTACCTTCGCCTCCCGCAGAACGGTCCGGAACGCGGCCCACCGCTGCGAGGTGTCGGTGGAGGTGGTGGCGTCGCCCAGGAAGGCGAACGAGCGGTAGCCGTGGTCGTGGACCAAGTGCTCGGTCAGCACGCGGGCGCTCTCGGAGTTCTCCGCGTTGACCGTGTCCGCCCCGGCGACAGGGTCGCGCGCCATCAGCACCAACGGCAGGCCCCGCGCAGTCAGGTCCGCCAGGACCTCGTCACCAACAGTCCGGCCCAGGATCACCAGCCCGTCGACCCGGGACGCGAGGTCCAGCACCATCTGACGGGCCGCCTGCCGGCCGTGTGTGCTGAGGATGAGCACGCTGCGGCCGAGCTCCGCGGCCACTTCCTCGTAGCCGAGCACGACCTCGGCGAAGTAGGGACCGGACAGGTCGGGGAAGACGATCCCGTTGGCGGCGTGCTGGCCCTCGGCCAGCGAGCGCGCCGACCGGCTGGGCGTGAAGCGCAGCTCGTCGACGGCCGCCAGCACCCGCCTGCGGGTCTCGACGGCGACCGGTGTGGTGCCCCGCAGCACCCGGGACACGGTCGCGATCGAGACCCCGGCCCGGTCGGCCACCTGGTAGATCGTGGCGTCGCGACCCAGCCCCCGCGCAGCAGCGCCCTGGGCGACGGCGTCTCTCCCCGCCCGAGCTCCAGGCGTGTCTGTAAGCGCTTTCATGTCCGGCACATTTGCACTATTCGTCCGAATGGTCAAGGGATGCCGGAGTTGATCGGCTGATCACTGACTACCCGGCTCGTCCATGTTTGACACATGCGGCCGCTACCGCCACCGGCCTGTCGCACCGCCGTCGGGACTCCGGCGTGTCACCCGGCCGGCCCGAAAGGGCTGTGCCAGCCTCGGATCACGCCCGCCACCGCGAGCTACCCCCCCGCCTGCGGTGGCGGGTGTCGGCGCCCCGCGTGATCCGGGCGCGCGAGTGACGCGAGTCAGTCATGCTCAGGTTCTCCGAGAATGTGCCGATCGGA
>JAVEDJ010000127.1 GCA_030841025.1 Actinomycetota bacterium | reverse complement strand
GGCAAGCGCGTCGACTACTCCGGCCGTTCGGTCATCGTCGTCGGCCCGCAGCTCAAGCTGCACCAGTGCGGCCTGCCCAAGGCGATGGCGCTGGAGCTGTTCAAGCCCTTCGTGATGAAGCGGCTCGACGACCTCAACCACGCGCAGAACATCAAGTCCGCCAAGCGGATGGTGGAGCGCCAGCGTCCGGTCGTGTGGGACGTGCTCGAGGAGGTCATCTCCGAGCACCCGGTGCTGCTCAACCGGGCGCCCACGCTGCACCGCCTCGGCATCCAGGCCTTTGAGCCGCAGCTCATCGAGGGCAAGGCCATCCAGATCCACCCGCTCGTCTGCACGGCGTTCAACGCCGACTTCGACGGTGACCAGATGGCCGTCCACCTGCCGCTGTCGGCGGAGGCGCAGGCCGAGGCCCGCATCCTGATGCTGTCCTCGAACAACATCCTGTCGCCGGCGCACGGTCGTCCGATCACGTCGCCGACGCAGGACATGGTGCTGGGCATCTACTACCTCACCGGCACCCGCGAGGGCATGAAGGGTGAGGGACGGGCGTTCGCCTCCGTCGCCGAGGGCGTCATGGCCCACGACGCGGGCCAGCTCGACCTGCAGGCACCGATCAAGGTGCGGCTCACCGGCGTCGTACCGGCCCGCGGTTGGACCGGTCCGGACGGCTGGAGCGAGGGCGACCCGATCATCCTCGACACCACCCTGGGCCGGGCGCTGTTCAACGAGGCGCTGCCGGAGGACTACCCCTACGTCGACAAGCCGATCGACAAGAAGGAGCTCTCGTCGATCGTCAACGACCTCGCCGAGCGCTACCCCAAGGTGCAGGTGGCTGCGACGCTGGACGCACTCAAGTCGGCCGGCTTCCACTGGGCGACGCGGTCCGGTGTGACGATCTCGATCGAGGACGTCGTCACCCCCGAGGCCAAGCAGGGCATCCTCGAGCGCCACGAGGCGCGCGCGGAGAAGGTGCAGAGCCAGTACGAGCGTGGTCTCATCACCGACGACGAGCGGCGCCAGGAGCTCATCAACATCTGGACGGAGGCCACCAACGAGGTCGCCAAGTCCATGGAGGACGCGTTCCCGCGCACCAACCCGGTGTGGATGATGGTCCACTCGGGCGCTCGCGGCAACTGGATGCAGGTCCGGCAGATCGCCGGTATGCGTGGCCTGGTGGCCAACCCGAAGGGCGAGATCATCCCGCGGCCGATCAAGGCCAACTTCCGCGAGGGTCTCTCCGTGCTCGAGTACTTCATCTCGACGCACGGTGCCCGTAAGGGTCTGGCCGACACCGCCCTGCGTACCGCTGACTCGGGCTACCTGACGCGTCGTCTGGTCGACGTGTCGCAGGACGTCATCATCCGCGAGGAGGACTGCGGCACGGACCGCGGTCTGATGATGCCCATCGCCAAGCCGGCCGCTGGTTCGACCGACGCCAAGCCCACCCTTGTGCGGCTCGACAACATCGACACCAGCGTCTTCTCCCGCAACCTGGCCGAGGACGTCGTCGTCGGCAAGGAGAAGGTCGGCACGGCGGGTGACGACATCGGCGACGTACTCATCAACCGCCTGATCGAGAACCGCGTGGCCGAGGTCCGGGTGCGCTCGGTGCTCACCTGCGAGAGCAAGGTCGGCACCTGCGCTTCGTGCTACGGCCGCTCGCTGGCGACCGGCAAGATCGTCGATGTCGGCGAGGCAGTCGGCATCATCGCGGCCCAGTCGATCGGTGAGCCCGGCACGCAGCTGACCATGCGTACCTTCCACACCGGCGGCGTCGCGGGTGACGACATCACCCACGGTCTGCCGCGTGTGGTCGAGCTCTTCGAGGCACGCACCCCCAAGGGTGTGGCGCCGATCTCGGAGGCAGCGGGTCGGGTGCGCATCGACGAGACGGACAAGAAGCGCGAGATCGTGGTCGTCCCCGACGACGGGTCCGAGGAGACGGCGTACCAGATCTCCAAGCGTTCTCGGCTGCGGGTGCAGGACGGCCAGCACGTCGAGGTCGGCGACCTTCTGGTGGTCGGTGCCATCGACCCCAAGCAGGTCCTGCGCATCCTCGGTCCGCGTGCGGTGCAGCAGCACCTGGTCAGCGAGGTCCAGGAGGTCTACCGCTCGCAGGGCGTGTCGATCCACGACAAGCACATCGAGGTCATCGTCCGCCAGATGCTCAAGCGGGTCACGATCATCGAGTCGGGTGACGCCGAGCTGCTTCCGGGTGAGCTCGCCGAGCGGACCCGCTTCGAGGCCGAGAACCGCCGCGTGGTGGCTGAGGGCGGGACTCCCGCCTCCGGCCGTCCCGAGCTCATGGGCATCACCAAGGCCTCGCTCGCGACCGAGTCGTGGCTGTCGGCGGCGTCCTTCCAGGAGACGACACGGGTGCTCACGGATGCGGCGATCCACGCCAAGTCCGACCCGCTGCTCGGCCTCAAGGAGAACGTCATCATCGGCAAGCTCATCCCGGCGGGTACCGGGCTGCCCCGGTACCGCAACATCCGGGTGGAGCCCACCGAGGAGGCCAAGTCGGCGATGTACAGCATGGTCGGCTACGACGGCGACGGCGGCGCGTTCGACTACGCCCCGTTCGGCTCGTCCTCCGGCCAGGCGGTGCCGCTGGAGGACTTCGACTACGGCCCCTTCCGGGGCTGACGGCCGAGGTCGCGTCGCGCGACAACAGGTGAGAGGGTGCGGCAACAGGTCTAGAAGCCGGTTGCCGCACCCTCTCGCCTGCCTCACGTGGTCGAATGGCGGCGTGGGGCCGGTGAGGGATGTACGACGGAAGAGAGGCGGGCGTCATGAGCGACAAGGGCGACCCCTGGGACTCCCCGTCCGCGGAAGGCGGCCAGCAGCCGCCGCAGCAGCCTGACCGGCCGCAGCAGGGCGGACAGCCCGAGCAGCCGGGCGGGCAGCCGGGCTGGAGTCAGCCGGTCGAGCCGGCCCAGCAGCCGGGTCAGCAGCCGGCCCAGCAGCCGGGTCAGCCCACCTGGGGGCAGCCAGCGCAGCCGCAGCAACCCGCCTGGGGCCAGCCGCGCCAGCAGGGTCACCCCGGGGAAGGAGGCGAGGGAGCGGGCCAGCCGTACTCGGCGTACCCGCCACCACCCCCGCCGCCGGCCTACGGTTACGGCCAGCCGCAGCAGCCCGGCTATGGAGCGCAGCCCTACTACGGCGGTCCGCAGACTTCCGGCAAGGCGACCACGGTGCTGGTCCTGGGCATCGCGTCGCTGGTGCTGATGTTCACCTGCGGGCTGGGCTTCATCGCCGCGATCGTCGCGCTGGTGATGGCCAAGGGCGCGCGCCGCGAGATCCGCGAGTCGGGTGGCCGGCTCACCGGCGAGAGCCAGATCAAGGCCGGCGTCATCATGAGCTGGATCACCATCGGCCTGACCGCGGTCGGGCTCGTCGCGGTGATCGCGCTGGTCGCTGTGGGCGTGAGCACCGACAACTCGTCGGACGGCCCCAGGACCCCGGTGGAGACCTCGATCGGCGCTCCGGCCGGGGTGGCCGGGTGAGCGCTTTTGACCTGCGCCCGAGCGCTGGGTAACCTTTCTCCCCGTGCCCGGGCTCCCTGGGCCCTCGCGTGCGCCCGAGATCAGTTCCAGTGTGATGTCGGGGGCGAGCGAGCCGCGTGACCCCCCGCGTTGCCAACCACGGCGCACGGTGTGGTCGGGGCGACACGCCCGACCTCGGGGGTCGGGCGGCCAGTCCACAGCACGGCACCACACGACAAGCACGAGACGGAGACTGAAGGCGGCTCATGCCCACCATCCAGCAGCTGGTCCGTAAGGGCCGCCAGGACAAGGTCGAGAAGACCAAGACACCGGCTCTCAAGGGTTCCCCGCAGCGTCGGGGAGTCTGCACCCGCGTCTACACCACCACGCCCAAGAAGCCGAACTCCGCACTGCGCAAGGTTGCCCGTGTGCGTCTGACGTCCGGCATCGAGGTCACCGCCTACATCCCGGGCGTTGGGCACAACCTCCAGGAGCACTCGATCGTTCTGGTGCGTGGCGGCCGGGTCAAGGACCTCCCGGGCGTCCGCTACAAGATCATCCGTGGTTCGCTCGACACACAGGGTGTCAAGAACCGCAAGCAGGCTCGCAGCCGCTACGGCGCGAAGAAGGAGAAGAGCTAATGCCGCGCAAGGGCCCGGCCCCGAAGCGACCCGTGATCGTCGACCCGGTCTACGGTTCGCCGCTCGTCACGTCGCTGGTCAACAAGGTGCTCGGTGAGGGCAAGCGCTCGGTCGCCGAGCGCATCGTCTACGGCGCGCTCGAGGGCTGCCGCGAGAAGAGTGGCGGCGACCCGGTCATCACGCTCAAGCGCGCGCTCGACAACGTCAAGCCGGCGCTGGAGGTCCGCAGCCGCCGCGTCGGTGGCGCCACCTACCAGGTGCCCGTCGAGGTCCGCCCGGGCCGCTCGACCACGCTGGCGCTGCGCTGGCTGGTGGGCTACTCCAAGGCCCGGCGCGAGAAGACCATGACCGAGCGCCTGATGAACGAGCTGCTCGACGCGAGCAACGGCCTCGGCGCGAGCGTCAAGCGCCGTGAGGACACGCACAAGATGGCCGAGTCCAACAAGGCCTTCGCGCACTATCGCTGGTAGGCCGCCCGGCGTCATACCCCGACGTCGCAGCAACCGGCCCTCCGTGCCGGCGCAACCTGTACAGAACTGAACGTCGCTGAACGACAGAGAGAAGACAGAGCACACCGTGGCACTCGACACCGCAGTGATCGACCTGGCCAAGGTCCGGAACATCGGGATCATGGCCCACATCGACGCGGGCAAGACCACCACGACCGAGCGGATCCTCTTCTACACCGGCATCAACTACAAGATCGGTGAGGTCCACGAGGGCGCGGCCACCATGGACTGGATGGAGCAGGAGCAGGAGCGCGGCATCACGATCACGTCGGCCGCCACCACCTGTGAGTGGGACGGCCACACCATCAACATCATCGACACCCCCGGTCACGTCGACTTCACCGTCGAGGTCGAGCGCTCGCTGCGCGTGCTCGACGGGGCCGTCGCCGTGTTCGACGGCGTCGCGGGTGTCGAGCCCCAGTCCGAGACGGTCTGGCGGCAGGCCGACCGCTACGGCGTTCCGCGCATCTGCTTCGTCAACAAGCTCGACCGCACGGGCGCGGAGTTCCACCGCTGCGTCGAGATGATCGTCACTCGGCTCAACGCCATCCCGCTGGTGCTGCAGATCCCCGTCGGGACCGAGGCCGACTTCAAGGGCGTCATCGACCTGGTGGGCATGAAGGCCCTGCTCTGGCCGGACGACGCGGAGAAGGGCGTCAGCTTCGACACCGTCGAGATCCCCGCTTCGCACGCCGAGGCCGCCCGTGAGTGGCGCGACCGCCTGGTCGAGACGGCCGCCGAGAACGACGACGTGCTGATGGAGCTCTACCTGGAGGGCACCGAGCCGACCGAGGCGCAGCTCATCGCCGGCATCCGCCGGGCGACGCTGGCCAGCAAGGTCACGCCTGTCGTCACCGGCTCGGCGTTCAAGAACAAGGGCGTGCAGCCCATGCTGGACGCCGTCACGCGCTACCTTCCGTCGCCGCTGGACGTGGGCGCGATCGAGGGTCACGCGGTGGGCAAGGAGGACGAGATCCTCGCCCGCGAGCCCGACAAGGACGCGCCGCTCTCGACCCTGGCCTTCAAGATCGCCAGCGACCCCCACCTGGGCAAGCTGACCTACATCCGCATCTACTCCGGCACGCTCACCACGGGCTCGCAGGTGCTCAACAGCACCAAGGGCAACAAGGAGCGCATCGGCAAGATCTACCGGATGCACGCCAACAAGCGTGAGGAGATCGAGAAGGCCACCGCCGGTCAGATCGTCGCAGTCATGGGCCTGAAGAACACCACGACGGGCGACACGCTCTGCGGCCCCGAGGCCCCGGTGATCCTCGAGTCGATGAACTTCCCGGCACCGGTGATCTCGGTCGCGATCGAGCCCAAGTCCAAGGGCGACCAGGAGCGCCTCGGCACCGCCATCCAGCGGCTGGCCGAGGAGGACCCCACCTTCCAGGTCCGCACCGATGAGGAGACCGGCCAGACGATCATCGCCGGCATGGGCGAGCTGCACCTCGAGGTGCTGGTCGACCGGATGAAGCGCGAGTTCCGGGTCGAGGCCAACATCGGCAAGCCCCAGGTCGCCTACCGCGAGACCATCCGCCGCAAGGTGGACAAGCACAACTACACCCACAAGAAGCAGACGGGTGGATCGGGCCAGTTCGCGAAGGTCCAGATCTCTCTCGAGCCCACCGGCGCCGGCGACGGCGGCTACGAGTTCGAGAACAAGGTCACCGGTGGTCGCATCCCCCGGGAGTACATCCCGTCGGTGGACGCCGGATGTCAGGAGGCCATGGAGTTCGGCGTCCTGGCGGGTTACCCGCTCGTCGACGTGAAGGTGACCCTGCTCGACGGGGCCTACCACGAGGTCGACTCGTCGGAGCTCGCGTTCAAGATCGCCGGCTCGATGGCGTTCAAGGAGGCGGCCCGCAAGGCCGACCCGGTGCTGCTCGAACCGATGATGTCGGTCGAGGTGACCACTCCCGAGGACTACATGGGTGAGGTCATCGGTGACCTCAACTCCCGACGTGGCCAGATCCAGGCCATGGAGGAGCGCTCGGGCGCCCGGGTGGTCAACGCCCTGGTCCCGCTGTCGGAGATGTTCGGCTACGTCGGAGACCTCCGCAGCAAGACTCAGGGCCGGGCGAGCTACAGCATGCAGTTCGACTCCTACGCCGAGGTACCTCGTAGCGTGGCGGAAGAGATCGTCAAGAAGGCAAGGGGAGAGTAGGGCGCGACCCGCGTCTGCTGTCCCTCTTCACCCAAGACCAGAACGTCGTACGGCGTAACAACCTCAAGTCCTAGGAGGACCCCAGTGGCGAAGGCGAAGTTCGAGCGGACTAAGCCGCACGTCAACATCGGCACCATCGGTCACATCGACCACGGCAAGACGACGCTGACCGCGGCTATTACCAAGGTGCTGCACGACAAGTACCCGGACCTCAACGAGGCCTCGGCGTTCGACCAGATCGACAAGGCTCCCGAGGAGCGTCAGCGCGGTATCACGATTTCGATCGCGCACGTCGAGTACCAGACCGAGGCACGCCACTACGCGCACGTCGACTGTCCTGGTCACGCCGACTACATCAAGAACATGATCACGGGCGCGGCCCAGATGGACGGTGCGATCCTCGTGGTCGCGGCGACCGACGGTCCGATGCCCCAGACCAAGGAGCACGTCCTCCTGGCCCGCCAGGTCGGCGTCCCCTACATCGTCGTGGCCCTCAACAAGGCCGACATGGTCGACGACGAGGAGATCCTGGAGCTCGTCGAGCTCGAGGTGCGCGAGCTGCTCTCCGAGTACGAGTTCCCCGGTGACGACCTGCCCGTCGTCCGTGTCTCGGCGCTGAAGGCGCTCGAGGGCGACGCCGAGTGGGGCGAGAAGCTCATGGAGCTCATGACCGCTGTCGACGAGTCCATCCCGCAGCCCGAGCGCGAGATCGACAAGCCGTTCCTCATGCCCGTCGAGGACGTCTTCACGATCACGGGTCGCGGAACGGTCGTCACCGGCCGCATCGAGCGTGGCGTGGTCAAGGTCAACGAGACCGTCGACATCGTCGGCATCCGTGAGACCAAGCAGACGACCACCGTCACCGGCGTCGAGATGTTCCGCAAGCTGCTCGACGAGGGTCGTGCGGGTGAGAACGTCGGTCTGCTCCTCCGTGGCACCAAGCGCGAGGACGTCGAGCGCGGGATGGTCGTCATCAAGCCGGGCTCGACCACTCCGCACACGGAGTTCGAGGCCAACGTCTACATCCTGTCCAAGGACGAGGGCGGACGGCACACGCCGTTCTTCAACAACTATCGCCCGCAGTTCTACTTCCGGACCACGGACGTGACCGGCGTCGTCACCCTCCCCGAGGGCACCGAGATGGTCATGCCGGGCGACAACACCGAGATGAAGGTCGACCTCATCCAGCCGATCGCCATGGAGGAGGGCCTGCGCTTCGCTATCCGCGAGGGCGGCCGTACCGTCGGCGCCGGCCGAGTGACCAAGATCATCAAGTAGCACCTTCGGATTCGCCAAGCCGCGAACGCTGCGGCATACTATGGCGAGTTGCTCGGCCGGGCGGCCGGGCACCGGGTCCTCCATGAGGGCCCGTGCGTGACCGGCCGCCCGCGTCGTGCGCCCGGGGCCTCGCCCCTGGGCCGTAGGAGAACACCCCCGATCGCTCGTTCGTCATGAGCCTGGCTCCTCGCCGGGAGCGCGACACACCCGACCTCGGGGGTCGGAGACCAGAGGGTGGTTCCGGGAGACCGGAGCGGGCCCACCGCAGCGGTACGAAGCAAAGGAACGATCAGAAGCCATGGCGGGACAGAAGATCCGCATCAGGCTCAAGGCCTACGACCACGAGGTCATCGACTCATCGGCGCGCAAGATCGTCGACACGGTGACCAGGACGGGTGCAACGGTCGCGGGCCCCGTGCCGCTGCCGACCGAGAAGAACGTCTACTGCGTCATCCGCTCGCCGCACAAGTACAAGGACTCACGCGAGCACTTCGAGATGCGCACGCACAAGCGGCTGATCGACATCATCGACCCGACGCCCAAGACGGTGGACTCGCTCATGCGACTCGACCTGCCGGCCGGCGTCGACATCGAGATCAAGCTCTAGTTCGCGAGAGACAGCAGAGGACGCGCTAGTCATGAGCAAGCAGATGAAGGGATTGCTGGGCGAGAAGCTCGGCATGACCCAGGTCTTCGACGAGAACAACCGGATGGTTCCGGTGACCGTCGTCGCGGCCGGCCCGTGCGTGGTGACGCAGGTCCGTGCCGCTGATGTCGACGGCTACGCAGCCGTCCAGATCGGCTACGGCGCCATCGACCCTCGCAAGGTGAACAAGCCTGAGGCTGGTCACTTCGCCAAGGCCGGCGTGACGCCGCGGCGTTACCTCGTCGAGCTACGCACCGACGACGCGACCGAGTACACGCTCGGTCAGGAGCTGTCCGCCGACCTGTTCGAGGCCGGCCAGCGCATCGACGTCGTCGCCACCAGCAAGGGCAAGGGCTACGCCGGTGTCATGAAGCGCCACGGGTTCAAGGGCCTGGGCGCCGGGCACGGCACGCAGCGCAAGCACCGCTCGCCGGGTTCCATCGGCGGCTGCGCCACCCC
>JAVEDJ010000055.1 GCA_030841025.1 Actinomycetota bacterium | reverse complement strand
CCCAAGCGGCGCCGGCGTCGTGGTGGGCGTGGACGCACCGGTGCCGGCGGCGCGGAGGGCAACGGCGGCGGTCCCGCCGAGAGCAGCGAGTGACTGTGCCGCGCAGCGACCGTTGAGCTAGAGACGGATGCCGAGACGGACCCAGGACCGGCGCCCGCACGACGGGCACCGCATCCACGACGGGTGTCCGCGCTTGACCAACGGCAGGTGCACCGACGGCGTGGCCAGGCCCAGCAGGCGTCGCGGGGTGATCACGCTCGTGCGCCCGCAGCTCGAGCAGTCGACCGTCACCGCGCCGAGGGCCGGTGGCTGCTCGACGGCGCTGTAGAGCGACCTGCGGCCCTGCGGATCGGCGGGCCGAACCGCGGGAGACTTGGGAGTCCGCGGGCGCAACCGGTCGAAGTCGGGCCCGCTCATCCGAACAGCCCCTCGGCCAGCTGGCGGTAGGCCTGCGCGCCGCGCGTCCGGCGCGCGGTCGCGAGGACCGACCGGCCCGCCGCCGGTGCCTCGGCGAACCGCACCGACTTGGGGATCGGCGGCTCGAGCACCTCGAGCCCGTAGCGGCCGGACACGTCGGCGAGGACCGCGCGCGCGTGGTTGGTGCGGCCGTCGAACATCGTGGGCAGCACGCCCAGGACCCGCAGCTCGGGGTTCAGGATGCGCTGGACGTCGTAGACCGTGTCCAGCAGCTGCCCGACGCCGCGGTGCGAGAGCATCTCGCACTGCAGCGGAATGATGACCTCGTCGGCGGCCGTGAGCGCGTTGAGCGTGAGCACGCCGAGCGACGGTGAGCAGTCCAGCAGCACCACGTCGTAGGCCTGTGCCACCTCGCCGAGCGCGGTGCGCAGCACGTACTCGCGCCCCGGCCGGGCCAGGAGCTGGGCCTCGGTGCCGGCCAGCTCGATCGTGGCGGGCAGCAGGTCGACGCCGTCATCGGTCGCCTGGATCGCCATGGCCGCGCCCACTCGGCCCAGCAGCACGTCGTGGATGCTCAGCTCGACCAGCTCGGGATCGATCCCCAGCGAGAAGGTCAGACACGACTGCGGATCCAGGTCGACCAGCAGCACCTTGCGGCCCTGCTCGGCCAGTGCGGTTCCCAGCGAGGCGACCGTGGTCGTCTTCGCCACGCCACCCTTCTGGTTGGCCACAGCGATGGTTCGCGTCACCCGCGCCATTGTGCCCCCATCCGGCTGCGCGGCCAGGTCCTCGCGCCGATAACGTTCCGAGGCGTGAACTCACCCGGCGTCCTCGCCCTGTCCGCCCGCCGCCCCCGAGTCGTCATGGCGGGGGCCCGGTGAGCACTCCGCCGTACCTCACAGTCCCGGACGGCGTCCACCGCGAGGACATCAGCACCCGCCGCGGGTCGCTCGCGGCGCTGACGGCCGCACCGTCCGAGACGCCCGACCGCTCCCCGGTCGTGCTCGTTCCCGGCATCACGGGCTCGAAGGAGGACTTCATCGCGGTGGTGGCGCCGATCGCCGCCGCGGGCCACCGGGTGACCGCCATCGACCTGCGCGGGCAGTTCGAGTCGCTCGGCGACGACGACCCCACGACGTACGACGTCGCCGCCTTCGCCGAGGAGGTGCTGGACGTCGCCGCTGCCATCGGCGAGCCGGTGCACCTGCTCGGACACTCCTTCGGCGGCATCGTGGCCCGGGCGGCGGCACTCGCCTCGCCAGGTTCACTGCGGTCGCTCACGCTGCTGGACTCGGGGCCCGGCCCGGTCTCGCACCCGTCCGCCAGCAACCTCGCCCTGCTCGTGCAGGCGCTGCCGGTCATGGACCTGGCCTCGATCTGGGCCGCGAAACGGCAGATGGAGGCGCCGAACGAGCCGGTCCCCCCGGCTCCCGACATCGAGGAGTGGATGCGGCAGCGGTTCCTGGCCAACCACCCGACGTCGCTGCTGCGCATCGCCGAGCAGCTGCTGTCGGAACCGGACCGGGTCGACGAGCTCGCCGGGCTCGACCTGCCGGTCCTGGTGGCCTACGGCGAGACCGAGGACGCCTGGCCGCCGGCCGTTCAGGCCGAGATGGCGCAGCGCCTCGGGGCGGCGCACGTGGAGATCGCCGGCGCCGGGCACTCACCGGCCGCCGACAAGCCCGAGGTCACAGCACAGGTGCTGGTCCACTTCTGGGCCATGGTCGAGTCGACCGGCTCTTGACCTGGCGGCCGCGACCGATGAGTTTGGGCACCGGGGGCGGTCTATCCAGACAACCCGCCACGGAGGGCGATGCCGGCTCGCTGTCGGTGGGTTCGGACACAGTGAGCTGACCTGCCGAGATCGGCGCAACGCCGAAGAGGAGAGCCAATGAGCGGAGTTCGAGTACTGGTGGGCACCCGCAAGGGTGCGTTCGTGCTGACAGCCGACGGCAAGCGGGACAAGTGGGACGTCAGCGGTCCGCACTTCGCGGGCTGGGAGATGTACCACGTCAAGGGGTCGCCCGCCGATCCCGATCGCATCTACGCCTCGCAGTCGGGCGGCTGGTTCGGTCAGCTGATCCAGCGCTCGGACGACGGGGGCACTACCTGGTCGCCGGTCGGTAACAAGTTCGAGTACGACGGCGACCCCGGCACGCATCAGTGGTACGACGGAACGCCTCGGCCCTGGGAGTTCAAGCGGGTCTGGCACCTCGAGCCGTCGCTGACGGACCCGGACACCGTCTACGCCGGCGTCGAGGACGCTGGCCTGTTCCGCTCGGACGACGGCGGACAGGAGTGGTCGGAGCTGGCCGGCCTGCGCGGCCACGGCTCCGGCCCCAACTGGCAGCCGGGCGCCGGCGGCTTGTGCCTGCACACCATCCTGCTCGACCCCAGCGACCCCCAGCGGATCTACGTCGCCATCTCGGCCGCAGGCGCGTTCCGGTCCGACAACGCGGGCAAGACCTGGCAGCCGATCAACCAGGGGCTGCTCTCCGACGGCATCCCCGACCCGGACGCCGAGGTCGGTCACTGCGTGCACCGGATCGCGATGCACCCATCGCGTCCCGACGTGCTGTTCATGCAGAAGCACTGGGACGTCATGCGCAGCGATGACGCCGGTGGCATGTGGCACGAGGTGAGCGGCAACCTGCCGAGCGACTTCGGCTTCCCGATCGATGTCCATGCCCACGAGCCGGACACCATCTACGTGGTGCCGATCAAGAGCGACTCCGAGCACTTCCCGCCCGAGGGAAAGCTGCGCGTCTACCGCAGCAGGACCGGCGGGAACGAGTGGGAGCCACTGACCAAGGGCCTGCCGCAGCGAGACTGCTACGTCAACGTGCTGCGCGACGCGATGGCCGTCGACTCACTGGACTCGTGCGGTGTCTACTTCGGCACGACCGGTGGTCAGGTCTACGTATCGGCCGACGCCGGGGACAGCTGGGAGCCCATCGTGCGCGACCTGCCGGCCGTACTGTCCGTCGAAGTCCAGACCCTGCCATGATCCGCGTCGTTCTCCCGGCACACCTGCGCACCATCGCGCACGTCGATGGCGAGGTGCGGCTGGACGTGGAGGGACCGGCCACGCAGCGCACGGTCCTCGATGCGCTGGAGAACCGCTATCCGATGCTGCGCGGCACGATCCGCGACCAGAGCACGCACAAGCGGCGCGCCTTCGTGCGCTTCTTCGCCTGCGAAGAGGACCTCTCCCACGAGACGCCGGACGCACCGCTGCCGGAGCGGGTCGTGACGGGGGCGGAGCCGTTTCTGGTCGTGGGGGCGATGGCGGGCGGCTAGCCGTTCCGGTGTCGGTGGCTGGTCCCGGTCGGTGATGTCACCCGGAGAAGTGCGCCTTCTGGATGACGCCGTGGACGCCCACCGTCCGGTCCACGACCTGTGAGACTTCGAGGTCGGCGGCTGCGGACAGATACGCGTACGCCACGGCGCGGTCCATGCCGAGGTCGTGCTCGAGGAAGTCGAGCGCGTTGACAACGGCGCGTCGCATCGCGATGTCGAGGTCGTTCACCTGGCCGTTGCGCGCGCCGTCCGGATCCGACAGGCCCAGCGGCACCCAGGCGTCCGGGGTCTCCACGAACGGGTAGCGGAAGGCGACCGAGGGCACTCCCTCGGATCCGGACTTGCACACCGTGAGCCGGAAGGTTCCGCGCAGCGAGCCCTCCATCGCGGTGAGGGCCACCTCGCCGTTCCCCATGGCCATGTGCGGATCACCGACGAAGAACAGGGCGCCGGCGGAGAAGACGGGCAGGTAGAAGGTGGCGCCGACCCCGAGCAGGTTGATGTCGATGTTGCCGCCCCCCAGCGTCGGGGGGATCGAGTTGAGGGCAGGGTCGGTGAGGCCGTCCGCTGCCGAGAAGGCGACACCCATGGCGCCCATGAAGGGATCCAAGGGAAAGCTGACCTCGCCGGTACGGCCGCGCGGCAGGACGCCGTTCAGCGTCCCCTTCTTGCCTCGGCGAACCTCGGTGAACGTCGACACGTTCCCGTACTTGGTCGGATCGCCTGTCGACCGCCCGTCGGTCGACACGGGCGGCATGATCTCGGCCTCGGTGATGCCTGCGGGAACACCACCCCCGGCGAGGCGGGGAAGGGCGCCCTTCCCATGGCGGCTCGACACCACTCCGTACGGCACCCGGGGCAGCATGGACAGCATCTCCACCTTGAGCACGTCGCCGGGCTCTGCACTCTCGACGTAGACCGGCCCGGTGATGACGTGCGGACCGTCCACGTCGAAGTTCCTCGTGGTCCGCGAGTAGTCGCGAGCGATCGCTATGGCGTCGAGCAGGACCTGCTTGCGGGAGACGCCGAGGCCGGCGAAGTACGTGAGCGGATCACGACCCTGGTCTTCGAGGATGCCCTCGTGGGACACCGTGTCGATCGTGATGGTCTCGCCGGAGCGCATGCGCAGGACCGGTTCGCTGCCGAGTGCGGGGACATAGCCCCAGCGGACCCGGTCGGGCTGCGAGGGCAGGTAGTGCTTTCCGGGTATCGGTCCCTTGCCGGGCTGGAGAACCTCTTTCGGAAAGGCGCCCCGCCGTGCGCCTCTCTTCAATGCCTGGTCGGCATGGGCGGGGCTGCCCAGCATGGGCGCCACGGCGCCACCCACACCGATGGCGGCAGCCGCGCGCAGCAGTTCCCGACGCCCGATGCCGTCGACCAGTGCGTTCTTGACGGCGACCGCCGCGTCGTCCTCGCTCTGCATGTCTGCCCCACTCTGGCTACCGCCGGTCCGTGGCTGGTCCGTCCGCACGCTGCGCGGGCGTCGTCCCCTCCGTCGCTGACAAGGAGAGTCCTAACAGCGCGAGATTTCCAGCGCTCGTTCCCCCTGTTACGCGCTCGTTGCCCAGCCACCTTCAGGGCGCCAGCCCGGCGGGCGACGTACCGATGACGTTCCGGAGTCGGCTGCCATATCCCGCGATTCGGGGATGTCGCGCCGAGCGGGTGGCCGTCACGGTGGGCACCGGGTTGAAGAGGGAGAGGCCACGTGAGTCCGCTGGACCTGCTCTGGCTCGTATTCCTCCTCTCCAGCCTGCAACCGGTGCTGCAGCAACGGATCCTTGCCGCCAGACGCCTTCGTCTGCTGCGCAAGCTGGAGAAGCTGCGCGGCTCGCGGGCCATCAACCTCATCCATCGCCGCGAGCAGATGTCGTTCCTCGGGATCCCGTTCGGCGGGTTCATCGACATCGACGACTCCGAGGCGGTCATCCGCGCCATCGAGATGACCGGCGAGCGGGTGCCCATCGACATGGTGCTGCACACCCCGGGCGGCCTGGTCCTGGCGGCCGAGCAGATTGCCGCCGCACTGGCTGCCCACCCGGCCCGCGTGACGGTCTTCGTGCCGCACTACGCCTTGAGCGGCGGCACGTTGATCGCCCTGGCTGCGGACAGCATCGTGCTCGCGCCGTCCGCCGTTCTCGGCCCGATCGACCCCCAGCTCGGCGAGTACCCGGCCGCCTCGATCCTCGACGCGGTCGAGAAGAAGGACCCCAACGAGGTCGACGACAAGACGCTGATCCTCGCCGACATCTCGCGCAAGGCGCAGCGGCAGGTGCATGAGTTTGCTGCCACGCTGCTGCGGCGTCAGCTGCCGGACGAGCGCGCCGACGACCTCGCCCGGACCTTGAGCGAGGGACGCTGGACGCACGACTTCCCGATCAGCGTCGAGCTGGCCCAGTCCCTCGGGCTGCCGGTCTCCGCCGACCTGCCCAACGAGGTCCGCGAGCTGATGGGTCTCTATCCGCAGCCCCGCGGCCGACGACCGAGCGTGGAGTACATCCCGGTGCCCTACCGGGCAGCCCCGTCCTCATCGGAGCAACCCCCCGCCCAAGCCCACCGCTGACCCCCGGGCACCGACGCCGATTCGACCACGTTGGGTAGGCGAGATGGGGCGGCAACAGGCGTGGGGGCCTGTTGTCGTCCCACCTAGCCTCTTGCGGCGGGCGCCCAGGCTTCAGACGGCCGCCCGATCGAAGGGTGCCAGCACGAGGCTCCCGCCACCGCTGCGCTTGGCCTCGTACAGGGCTTGGTCGGCAGCACGGAACAGCCCGCCAGGACCCTCCTGCTCCCTGCCGTGCGACGTACTCGCGATCCCGCACGACACGCCGTACCCCACCGGGAGCTCGTGCGCCGCCTCGCAGAAGCCTTTCGCGGCGGTCAGTACGGCGGCGGGGTCATGACCGGTGACGAGGACCGTGAACTCATCGCCACCCGGCCGGGCGATCACGCTCCCCGGAAGGACGGAGAAATGCTCGGCCAGCAGAGCGGCCAGGGACACCAGCAGTCGGTCGCCGGCGGCATGCCCGTCACGATCGTTGACCTTCTTGAGCCCGTCGGCGTCGAAGGCCACGACGCTGGTCGACCGGCCTGCGCGGAGCGCGACGGCGTCGAACGCCTCGGCCGCGGCCTGGTCGAGCGCGCGTCGGTTGGCCAGGCCGGTCAGCGGGTCGAGGAAGGCCAGCCGCTCGAGCGACTCCACGTGCAGAGCGCGAGACACCGCACCGGACAGGATCGCGGTGAGCACCTCCACATAGGCGACGTCCGCGTCGGTAAAGGGAGGGTCGTTCCAGTCACGGGTCGCGTAGAACTCACCCCAGAGCCCACCATCCACCACCAGCGGCGCGCCCAGCCCGGAACCCTTGCCCAGTGAGCGCAAGAGCTCCACCTCCTGCGCATCGGCCGTCGGGTCGCCGACGAACACGGTCCAGACCCGCAGCTCGGTCACGACGCCTCTGAGCTGGCTGAAGTCACGCAACCGGTAGGTCTCGTTCTTCGGCCAGCGCACCTCGGACGGGCCGAGCTTGCCGACGTTGATCAACGTCCGCAGGACGCCGGCTCGCTGTTCCAGACGGCTCACCGAGGCGCTCGCACCGCCCAGGGCCGCCAGCCCCTCTTCGGCGGCGATCTCCACCATCGGGTACAGGGCGGCTGAGCGGCCAAGGGCACGGGCCATCCTGGCGAGACGGCGCAGCCTCGTGTGCCCGATCTCCTCGACAACGGTCATCCCAGGTCACTCCTCGTCGCCGACAGACGCCGGTCGCTGCTAGCCCTATCGACGCGCCACCCGATTCGCTTGACCCAACCGCCCCCGCAACAGGCCAGATGGGACGACAACAGGTCTCTACGCCTGTTGTCGTCCCATCCCGCCTACCTAACGTGGTCGAATCGGCGTCCCGGGGCGTTCCGGCAGCGGGGGGAGTTAGGAGCCGTCGACGGTGACGGCGGCCCAGGGGTCGGCGGGCGGATGCACGGCGAATCCCTGCGGGCAGCGGCGCACAAAGTCGCAGTAGCGGCACGACGAGGACACCTGGGGCGGGAAGGCAGCGTCCGACTCGGCGTCGGAGAGGCCACTGCGGTACGCCGCGTCCGCCGCTGCCGCCTCGGCGGCGATCGACTCCGCTCGCCCGAGATGCCGCTCCAGCGACTCGAGGGTGTGCTCGTGCGCGACGATCTCGCCGGACGGCACGTGGTGCAGCTCCACCCGCAGGCACTGGCGCCGGAAGGTGCGGCCCGCCGCCATGGCGTACAGCGCCAACGCGAGAGAGCTACGGGCGTCGTACGACGTCAGGTCGCGACGGCCGGTCTTGTAGTCGACGACGACCAGCACGTCGCCGTCCGGGCCCCCACGCAGGTCGAGCCGGTCGATGCGTCCCGACACCGCGAGCAGCTCAGTGCGCATACCGACGGTGCGCTCGATACCCAGCGGCTCCTCGTCGGGGTCGAGGGTGTCGACGTAGCGCATGACCATCGCCCTGGCCCGGGCCTTCCACGCCGCCGCCTGTTCGTCGTCGCGGAAGCCGTCGCGCAGCCACACATTCTCGAGCAACCGGCCCGCCGCCTCGACGCTGCGCTCCCGGGCATCCAGCCGGTGCCAGCCGGCCAGCGCCAGGTGCACGCTGGACCCGAGGCTGTTGTGCGCCCACGGCGGACCCTTGGGAGGCGGTGGCCGGTCGAGGTAGGTGAAGCGGTAGCGCCGCGGACAGTCCAGCCAGGTCATGAGCCGGGTGGGCGTGCAGGTGAACAGCCGCCGCGGCATCCCCGGCAGCCCGAGCTGTTCGGGCTCAGCGGTCACCCTTCACGCCTCCCGGACAAAGGCGAAGACAGCATCAGCCACCAGCTGCACCGCGATGGCCGACAGCAACAGGCCCGCGATCCGGGTGATGAGGATGACCCCGCTGTCCTTGATCACGCGGATGATGACGATGGAGTAGCGCATGAACAACCACAGCACCACGTGTACGGCGATGATCCCGGCTGCGAGTGCCACCACCTCGCCGACGCCGTCGACGGCCCGCACGAAGACGATCGTCGCCACAATGGCTCCAGGGCCTGCCAGCAGCGGGGTGCCCAGCGGCACCAGCGCGACGTTGACGTTCGCCGTCTCCGTCGGCTCGTCGGCCCTGCCGGTCAGCAGCTCGAGAGCGACCAGCAGCAGCAGCAAGCCACCCGCTGCCTGCATGGCCGGCAGCGTGATGCCGAGGTAGTTGAGGATCGACTGGCCGAACAGCGCGAACACCGTGATGACGAAGAACGCCACGAGGACCGCCTGCCAGGCCAGGCGCTTTCGCATCCGATGCGACCGGCCACTCGTCAGGCTGAGGAACAGCGGGATCGTCCCGGGTGGGTCCATGATGACGAACAGCGTGACGAAGACCTCGATGAAGAACTTCCAGTCCGAACCGCTCATGTCAGCTGTGACCGCCGCCCGGCCCGGTCACGCCGCGACGACATCGGTGCCGGTGGCCTGCGCGACCAGGGCAGCGAAGACCTCGGGGTCGGTGCTGTTCTCACCGAGTCGGTTGGGCTTGCCCGACCCGTGGTAGTCGCTGGAACCGGTCACCAGCAGGCCTCGTTCCGCCGCGATGCCGCGCAGCCGCTCACGGGCCTCCGGCGGGTTGTCGCGGTGGTCTACCTCGAGCCCCGCGAGGCCGGCGTCGGCGAGATCGTGGATCACCGACTCGTCGACGGTGCGTCCGCGGTGCGACGCTGCGGGATGCGCGAAGACCGCCACTCCTCCGGCGGCGCGGACCAGCTGTACGGCGCGCACCGGCTCGACGGCGTAGTGGTCGACGAAGAACCGGCTGCCGTTGTGCAACAGGTCGGCGAAGGCGGTGCTGCGGTCGGGCACGACGCCCACCGCGACGAGCGCATCGGCGATGTGCGGTCGGCCGACCGTGGCACCCGGCTCGAGCTGGTCGAGGACGTGCTGCCAGGTGATCGGGTGCCCCGCCTCGCCGAGCCGGGCGACGATCGCCTGAGCCCGAGGGATCCGGTCGTCGAAGGCGAGGTCGAGCTCCGCGCGCAGCTCGGCGTGCTCGGGGTCGAACAGGTAGGCGAGCAGGTGCAGGCTCACGCCGCCCACGGCGCAGGAGATCTCGGTGCCGCGCACCAGCGTCATCCCGGCCGGCACCGCCTCGGCGGCCTCCGACCAGCCCGACGTCGTGTCGTGGTCGGTCAGGGCCACGACGTCGAGACCGGCGGCCCGGGCCGCCTGCATGAGCTCTGCGGGTGACTCCGTGCCGTCGGACGCGCTGCTGTGGGCATGGAGGTCGATGAGCACCGCCCCAGCGTAGGGGCAGGAACCGACCCGGACGGGTCAGGCGGCCAGGCGTGGGGACAACGCCCCGAAGGGCACGTCGGCCCCGTGTACACCGCCGCGCAGATCGGTCAGCACGAACTCGTCGATGAGCAGGAAGCCAGAGCTCTCCGGCCACAGCACCGCCCACAACCAACAACCCAGGGCCTCACCGACGTACACCGCCCGGTCCTTCGCCCCCGGCAGCGCCCAGACGGCCGTCGGGTGGCCGGCCGCGTGCACCTTCGCGTCGGGCGGGCGGTCGTCGGGCACCGGCCCCCCGTCGAGCCCGTCCAGGCCGGCGTAGTGGGCACCCAGGCCGACCCCGGGCTCCTCGGCGACGATCACCAGGTCACAGGCACCGCCGAGCGGCGCCGGGCCGGTGCAGGCGACGGCAGTAGCACGCGCGCCGGTGCGCTCGTCGCCGGCGTGCGCCAGCCCGGTGACGAGCCAGTCCCGCGGCAGCGGCCAGGGCAGCCACAGCGGTACGGCGGCGGTGGTGGCCGCGTGGTGCAGGAGGTCGGCGTTCGGTTGCACTACCGGCTGCAGGGGATGCACCGCGCCGTGCGTGTCGCACTGCCACGCACTGGACCACAGTCCCGGCGCGTGCAGGGCGCTGCCGCATCTCGGGCAGCTGGGCTCAGCCCTCATGGGGCGACCGTGGCCCTCCGCCGGCCCGGCCGTCAAGCCCCCCGTGCTGCACCGGACGCGGCCTACAGGCGCTCGACGGTGCGCCCGGTGGTGTGGAACCCGCGCGGGTCGGTGACGTCTTCGACGATGACACGGCGGCGGACCGGGGTGACGACACGGCGCCGGACCGTGGTCCGGCGGGGTCCGAGCAGGCTGAGGCCCATGACCAGCACGAGCACGACGCTAAGGATCACCAGGACGGCAACCATGTGGGAGTCCCCCCATCTTCTAGGCTCCCCGAGGTGTGCCCGTCGAGCTTCGCACCAAAACGGCATGTCACCTGTGTGGGTGCACTGGTGCATGACGACGAGGGCCGGCTGCTGGTCGTCCGGCGGGCTCAGGAACCCGGCCTGGGCCGCTGGTCCGTGCCCGGTGGGCGCGTGGAGCCCGGGGAGGACGACACGGTCGCCGTACGGCGGGAAGTGCTCGAGGAAACCGGCCTGCACGTGCTGGTCGGGATCCGGGTCGGCACCGTGGAGCGTCCCGGACCAGGGGGCGTGACCTATGACATCCGGGACTACGCCTGCTCCCTGGCCGTGAGCACTGCTCCCGTCGCGGGCGACGACGCGAGCGAGGTGGTCTGGGCGTCCCGGGGCACGCTCAAGGGGCTCGACCTGGTCGACGGCCTCTGGGAGACCCTGCACGAGTGGGGCATGCTCCCGCGCTGAGCCGGGGCCACCATGGCGAGAGCCCGGTGAGAGAAACCTCGTTTGCGGTCAAGAGTTCCCCGTTTTGACCCGACGGATGAGTGTGTCCCCGTACCGTGCCGACATGGCCCCCTCGCCCTCCTCCATCCGACTCCGCCTCACGTGGAGCCAGCGGCGGGGCTTCGTGCTGAGCGTGGTCGGGTTCCAGGTGCTGGTCTGGAGCGACGCCCTGCTCAACGACGGTCGCTACGGCGGCAGCTGGAAGACCGCTCTCGCCGGTGTCGTCTTCTGCGCCATGGCCGCCGCGACCTGGTGGATCGGAACGTCGCTCACCCACCGCGGCGTAGTAGTGCACGCCGTCCCGAGCATGATCATTCCCTGGGACGAGGTCCGCGAGATCGAGGTCGAGTACCAGCTCGGCATCAAGACCGTCGTCGTGCACCACGGAACGGACACGCGTCGTCGTACCCGGCTGTCGGCTCCCACCACGGGACCGCTGGGGCGTGACGACGAGTTCCAGGACAAGGTGCGCGTGATGCGAACCTTCTGGGCCGCGCACCGCGACGGCACGCAGGCTGCCTGAGCTCAGCCGTCTACGGGCACCGGACGACCGGGTTGCTCACCACCGCGGGACTCGCCGTAGGACCTCTTCGGCACCATGACCTTGCGCCGGAACACGCAGACGACGACGCCGTCCTGGTTGTAGCCGCGGGTCTCGACGTAGACGACACCGCGATCGTCCTTCGACCTGGACTCCGTCTTGTCGAGCACGGTGGTCTCGCCATAGATCGTGTCCCCGTGGAAGGTCGGCTTCACGTGCCGGAGCGACTCGACCTCGAGGTTGGCGATGGCCTTGCCCGACACGTCGGGTACCGACATGCCGAGCAGCAGTGAGTAGATGAAGTTGCCCACGACGACGTTCTTCCCGAACTCCGTCGACGTCCCGGCGTAGTGGGCGTCCAGGTGCAACGGGTGGTGGTTCATCGTGAGCAGGCAGAAGAGGTGGTCGTCGTACTCGGTCACCGTCTTGCCGGGCCAGTGCTTGTAGGTGGCACCGACCTCGAACTCCTCGTAGTAGCGGCCGAACTGCATGAGCGGTCCTCTCTGCGGGGTACGGCGTTGCTCGTACGCCTGCACGGGGCGGGTGACGTCAGGCGGTGGACTGGAGCTTGGCGAGCACCTCACGCGCCTTGTCGGCCTCCGCCCAGACGCAGACGATCTCGTAGCGGCTGCTCGCAATCTTGCTGCGCGAGGTGAAGTCGCGCTTCCCGCCGGAGAGGGCGTGTCCGACGAAGCCGAAGATGGCACCGAACGCCGCGCCGTAGAGCAGCGCCGAGACGACGAGCGCGATGACGTTGGTGCCGTCCTTGGCGAACAGGGCAAGCAGCACGCCGACGAACAGGCCGAACCACGCTCCGCTCGCCGCACCCGCGGCCGCCGCGCGGCCGCGGGTCAGCCGGCCCGTGACCTTCTCGACCATCTTCAGGTCGGAGCCCACGATGCTGACGTTCTGGACCGGGAAGCCTTCGTCGGAGAGGAAGTCGACGGCCCGTTGCGCCTCGGCGTAGACGTCATAGGTCGCAATCACCTGACCGCGCGGGATGTCGGAGTATTGCTCGTGCAGTGACATGCGGGACCTTTCGCTCGTGACCAGTACCGGCAGCTCGCTCGCGACCCGTACACGCAGCCAACGCCCCCGGGGACGTCCACCGTTCCACAAGCTCCCCGCATCCCCCACTTCGGCGTTGATCATGCAGAAGGGACAGGGCCCGCGTCGCCGCAGGTCACCGCCCCTTGCCTCGGCGTTGATCATGCAGGAAGGGACGGCTGTCGCGGACGCGAGGGAGCCCGTGTATCCGTTGCGCACGCGGGGGATCTGGTGGCTGCACGGCCGGGGGGTCTGTGGCCCGGGTGGCCGACAGCGTCAGGTCATGTCCAGCGGATGGGACCGGGTCGGTGAGCACCCCGCGCGGGCCGCGCTCGGCCGCCTCGGCCGGCACCTGCAGCACGCCATGGACCCCGACGCCGGCGCTCTGCCCGGCGCCGCCCCCGCCCCGCAC
>JAVEDJ010000042.1 GCA_030841025.1 Actinomycetota bacterium | reverse complement strand
CGCTACTCGTAGCCGGACTGGGCGGCGGCATGGTCACCTCACCCAACATCACGCTGACCCTGGAGAATGTCCCGGTACGCATGGCCGGCGCGGCCGGTGGCGCGGTGCAGACCGCCCAACGGATCGGCGGGGCGATCGGCACCGCCACACTGGTCACGGTCTTCTACCACGTCCTGGCCCGTAGCGGTCACGACTACTCGACCGCCGTCGCAGACACCATCATCGGCGCCTCCGGATTCATGTTGCTGGCGCTGCTGATGGCAAGCGCCGAGGTGGCGCGGCGACGGCTGTGTCATGGTCCTCGGCTAGTGCAGGAGGCACAGCCGGAACATCAAGCCCACCACGTATGAGGCCGCACTGTCGTTCCGGCTCTGAGCCCGCCTGTGCCGATATCGTTGACCATGGACGACGCGGAGCGTGGCTCGCGAGGGTCCAGGGAGGTGCGGTGCACCCATGACGGCGATACGGGTGGTCCTAGCCGAGGACGACGTCCTGCTCCGCGAGGGCCTGGCCAGCGTGCTGGAGCAGTCCGGCTTCGCGGTCGTGGGCCAGGTCGGCGACGCCACGCAGTTGCTGACAGTCGTCCGGGACGACCCGCCAGAGCTGGTGGTGGTCGACATCCGCATGCCCCCGACGCACACGAACGAGGGACTGGAGGCTGCCAGGATCATCCGCGAGGAACATCCGGAGATCGGCATCCTGGTGTTGTCGGCGCACGTCGATCTCGAGCCGGCGATGGAACTCATGGCTAGCGGACGAGGGGTCGGTTACCTGCTCAAGAGCCGCGTCACCGACCTCGGGGAGTTCATTGACACGCTCCAGCGGATCGCCAAGGGCGGTTCCGTCGTGGACCCCGCCCTGGTGGCCGAGCTGGTGACCGCCCGCCGGCGCGACGATCCGCTGGCGGTGCTCAGCGCGCGGGAGCGGGAAGTGCTGGCGCTGATGGCCGAAGGACGATCCAACGCGGGCATCGCCGGCCGGCTGTGGGTGACGGAGGGAACCGTCGAGAAGCACGTGCGCAGCATCCTGACGAAGCTCACCTTGACCGAGGCTCCCGATGACCATCGCCGCGTCCTGGCGGTGCTGACCTTCCTCGAGGCCCGCTGACGTAGCCGGTTGTCGGGCTCCCCTGCTGTCGTAATCGACTCAGCCCGAACCCCCTTGAGGGGTGGAAGAGGCCGGAGCCCCGGCGTTCGTGCGGGGCGGGGTGCGCCCGTCGGCTTCGGCCAGAGGCAGCTCCGCTCGGATGAAGGTGCCCGAGCCCCGCGGGCTGTGCAGCGAGAGCCGGCCGCCGAGCGCCTCCACGCGATCTTTGAGCCCGACAAGGCCTGACCCGCCGGCGAAGTCGGCACCCCCGACGCCATCGTCGCGGACCATGACGCGAAGCTCGCCGTCCGCGACCTGGACGTCGACGTGTACGGCTGCGGCGCGAGCGTGCTTTGCCGCGTTGGTCAGCGCCTCCGAGACGACGTAGTACGCACCCACCTCGATGAGTTCCGGTAGCCGCGTGTGCGCTCGCACGTTGAGGTCGACGGCCACCGCGGAGCGGCGGGCTAGTGTCCGCAACGCGGGGCCGAGACCGCCCTCGGCCAGGATCGCCGGATGGATGCCGCGGGCATACTCGCGCAGCTCATCGAAGGTGCTCGTGAGGCCGCCGGCCACACGCTCCAGCTCGGCCGTGAGCTGGCCCAGCCCTGGTGGCACGGCCGCCCGCGCCAGCCGCAGCTGTAGCGCGAGCGAGACCAGCCGCTGCTGGGCGCCGTCGTGGAGATCGCGCTCGATGCGGCGCCTGGTCTCGTCGGCCGTGGCGACGATGCGCGCACGCGACGCCGTCAGCTCGGCCTGCGCCTCCGCGTTCGCGATGGCGGTGGCCACGAGCTTCGTGAACTCGGCGAGCCGAGCCTCCGTTCCCTGCGGCGGGGGTTCGGGACCCGTCACTGCGACGACGATCACGCCCCAGAGGTGGCCCTCGACGGTGATCGGCGCGGCGACAGCGGAGCGGGCGCCGAGCGCCACCACATCGGCGTCGGCGGCGTTGTGGTCCACCCGCGCTGTGCGCCCGGTCTCGCGCACGACCGCGCTCACGTTCTCTATGCCGAGGGGACGCTCGAGCCCGATCGGGCTGTCCCCCCTCGCGCTCCACCCGGCGACGACTTTCACGGTGTCGTCCGTCTCGTACCGGGCCATGAACGTGTGGTCGGCGGGGAAGAGCCGCCCGATCTCCTCGGCCACGGCCGCGAAGACGGCCGGCGGCGCCGCGGCGTGAGCGACGAGCGTCGCGACCCGTCGCAGGGCGGCTTGCTCGGCAGCGAGCGCGGCGAGCTCGGCGCGGTTGCGCTCCAGTGAGCTGCCCATCACATTGAAGGCTTCTTCGAGGGAGCCGATCTCAGCGGTTCCTGTCTCCGGCACCCGGGCACTCAGGTCGCCGCTGGCGAGCCGGCTGGCCATGACTGCGGTGTGGCGCACTGGTCGGACGATCATCCGGGACAGGTAGGTCGCGTACAGCGCGATCAGCGCTACCGATCCCCCGAGGCCTGCCACGGCGCCGGCCGAAGCTCGCCGCGCGGCTGCGTCGGAACTCGCCTCCAGTCGCGTCGCGGCGCGTTGCTCGGCTCCGAGCAAGAGGTCGAAGTCGCCGCGCAACACGTCGACGCGCCGCTTGCCTGCCGTGGACGCGGCGACACTGCGAGCAGATGGGTCACCTCGTCGGGCCGCAGCCACCAGCGGCACCGAGTAGTCGCGTATGTAGGCCCTGCCGGCCTGTGCGATCAGCGTGGCCTGTCGGGTCTGCGAGGGGTCGCCGCTCACGAGCTTCAGCAGCTGGTCGGCCCGACGGGGGAACGCGGCTCGGGCTGTCCGCCACGGCTCGAGGAAATGCTTCTGGCCGGTCAGGATGAAGCCGCGGGTCCCTGTCTCGAGGTCGAGCAGCAGCCGCTCGAGCCGGTTCGCGGCGATGAGGACGTCCTGTGATTGGCTGCTGCGCCGCTCATCTCTGCGTAAGTCGGCGATGGCAAGCAGCAGGACCATGAATGCAGCGCCGACGACAAGCGCGAGCAGCGCACTTGCGCCGAGCATGCGCCGAGTCAGTCCGCCCGACCGGTGGGTCGCCGCTCGCGGCTCATGCACGGTGGCAGAACCGCCTCGACTGCGCGCCGACCGGACGCCCCAGCGCGGACATGCAAACGACGTTAACGGAGAATCTGGGCGAGGCAAGGCCTGCCGGCAGGCACGTTCGTCTGGGCGGGTCAGCCCGCACCCGCGAGCCGCCGGATCACGCTCGCCGACAGCTCCGATTTCGCGACGAAGCCAGCCACCGGCGCGTTGTTGATCAGATCGGCGAAGTCACTCTCCGAGTACGTCGAGGTCAGGATCACCTTCGGCCCGTCCGGGTTCGCGTCGACCAGGCGCTGAGCAAGCTCGAAGCCGCTCTCGGGTCCGAGCATGATGTCCACCACAACGACGTCGGGCCGCAGCTCCTGTGCTTGCCGCACGGCCTCGGCAGCATTCGACGCCACGCCCACGACCGTCAGACCCTCCCGCCGGAACAGGGCGGTAGCGGCCTGAAGAAAGGAGGCGTTGTCATCGATGAGTAGGCACCGCAGTGGCACGCCCTCAACCGTCGCACCCGCGTTCCGGTGCCGCATTGCTGCTAGCAGGAAGCGCGAGAGCCGCCGCTGATGGTGCTGATCCGGGCGAACAGGGGTGCAGTTCGTCACCGCTGTGGTCGCCGGACAAGCCGAGCACCCTTTCCTCGACGGACATCGGCGCCGTTGCCGCCGTCGGAGACGGCACGCCGGCGAGTTTCAAGGAGCGTCCGGGTAGACGTCGACCTCCGTCGCCTTCACGGAGAGCCAGACCTCGCTCCCGGGGCGTAGCTCGAGGTCGGCGACGGCTGCGGGGGTGAGGTCGACCAGGGCTGCCGGCCGGCCGTCGATCTGGGCACGGACGCGATCGGCGAGCAGCTCGAGGCTGCTGACGGTGCCGGGCCAGACGTTGCGGGGGCTGGCGTGCTCGGGCCGCTCGGTGTGCACGGCGACGGTGGACGGCCGTACGGCGACCAGGACGCGACCAGTCTGCGCAGGCTGCGCCGGCACGGTGAACGTGCCGCCGGCGTCGAGGGTGACGCCGCTGCGGCCTGGTTCGAGGGTGCCGGTGTACAGGTTGAGGCCGACGAGCTTGGCGACGTACTGGGTCGCCGGGCGGCGCGCGACCTCGGCGGGGCTGCCGTGCTGGACGGGATGCCCCTCCTCGAGGACCAGCAGGCGGTCGGCGAGGACCATCGCCTCGAGCGGGTCGTGAGTGACGATCAGGACCGGCCCGGCGAACTGCCCGAGGTGATGCCGCAGCTCCGTGCGCACATCCAAGCGGGTCCGGGCGTCGAGGGCGGAGAGGGGTTCGTCGAGCAGCAGCAGCCCGGGGTCAGCGGCCAACGCCCGGGCGAGGGCCACGCGCTGCGCCTGGCCGCCGGAGAGCTGGTCCGGCCGACGGCCGGCGAGGGCAGACAGGTCGAGCCGGTCGAGCCACGTCCGAGCCTGCGTGCGAGACGGGTGGCGGCGCAGGCCGTGGCTGCGGGCGGCAAAGGCCACGTTGTCCAGGACGGTCAGGTGCGGGAACAGGCGGTAGTCCTGGAACACGAGCCCGACGGGTCGACGCTCGGGTGGCAGGAACGTGTCGGCGTCGTCGAGGACCAGGTCGCCGAGCCGGATGCTGCCAGTGGTGAGCGCCGTGAGGCCGGCGATGGCGCGCAGCAGGCTGGTCTTGCCGGCGCCGTTAGGGCCGAGTACGCCGAGAACCTCGCCGGGTTCGACGCGCACGTCGACTTCGAGGTGGAACGTGCCGCGGTCGAGGGAACCGATGACGCTGAGCGCGGTGGAGCTCGCGTTTCGCGTCCCGGTCATGGGGCGCTGCCTGCGCGCAGCCAGCGGTCGCGCAGCCCGACGAGCACCGCGACCGAGACCGCGAGCAGGACCAGGGACAGCGCGATGGCCGCCTCGGGGTCTTGCTCCAGCGCGAGATAGACGGCGATGGGCATGGTCTGGGTGCGGCCCGGGAAGTTGCCCGCGAAGGTGATGGTCGCGCCGAACTCGCCGAGTGCCCGGGCCCAGCACAGCACGGAACCCGCCATGAGGGACGAACGGATGAGCGGCAGGGTGACGCGGCGGAACACGGTCATCCGCGACGCGCCGAGAGTGGCGGCGGCCTCTTCGTAGCCGCGGTCGGCCGCACGGAACGCGCCCTCCACGGTCACGATGAGGAACGGCATCGCGACGAACGTCTCCGCGACGATGACGCCTTGGGTCGTGAACGGCAAGGTGATGCCGAACCAGGCGTCGAGGTGCTGCCCGACGATGCCGCGCCGGCCGAACGCGATCAGCAACGCGACGCCGCCGACGACGGGGGGCAGGACCAGCGGCAGCGTGACCAGGGCGCGCAGGAGCCGGAGGCCGCGGAAGCGCGCCCGCGCCAGCACCCACGCCAGCGGTACACCCAGCACGAGGGAGATGACCGTGGCTGCGCTCGCGCACACCAGCGAAAGCCGCAGCGCCTGGAGCACCTGGCTCTCGGCGAGCACGTTGCCAAGGTCGCGCCACGGCGCGCGCACCAGCAGCCCCAGCAGCGGGGCCAGGAGGAACAGCACTGCCAGCGTCGCGGGTACACCGAGCACCCACGGCACTGTTGGCCGGCCGGCCTCGCCGCCACGTTGCCGGGGTCGTCTACCGGTCACATCCGCACCCGTCTGACCGTCGCATCGGATCGGGCTCAGGGCTTCTGAAAGCCGGCTGCGGTCAGGACTTTCCCGCCGTCAACGGACAGCACGTAATCGGTGAACGCCTGCGCAGTCGCCTTGTTCGGTGCCTTGGTAAGGGTTGCGATCGGGTAGGTGGTCGAAGCGTTCACATCGGTGGGGATCTCGATGCCCTTCACCTTGTCGCCGGCCGCGCGTACGTCGGTGACGTACACGACGCCGGCATCCACCTCGCCGAGCGTCACCTTGCTCAGGACGGACTTGACGTCGACCTCCTGGGTCACCGGCTGCACAGCCAGCCCGGCGTTCTGGAAGAGGGCGGCGGCGGCGGCACCGCACGGCACCTGCGGCTGACAGAGCGCCACCTTGACGTTCTTCCTGGTCAGGTCATTGAGGCTGGTGACGCCAGCCGGGTTGGCCGACGGGACCGCGATCTCCATCACGTTCTTGACGAACGGTGTCGGCTGGGCGGAGTCTCCCGCGGTCACCACCTGGTCCATGTTCTTGGTGCTCGCCGAGGCGAACACGTCCGCTGGCGACCCCTGGGTGATCTGCTGCGCCAGTCCGGAGCTCGGCCCGAAGTTGAACACGATCCTGGTCCCGGGGTGCGCCGCTTCGAACTGCTTGCCCAGGGTGGCGAACGCTTCCTGCAGGGAGGCGGCGGCGAACACGTTCACCGTCCCCTTCGACGTTGCGCTCGACGAGCCGCCCATCGGTGTCGGCGCCGACGAGCCCCCGCACCCGGCCAGCAGGGCGGCCGCGGCCGCCACGGGGGCGAGGGCGCGGGCGATGCGATCCATGGATGGCTCCAGGCGGTGGTCCGGGACGAGGGCGTACGGCGGCGGGGCGGGTCAGCGGTGGTCGGGCACCTCCACGACGACGTTGGTGGACTTCACGGCGGCGACGGCGAGCACGCCGGGCTCGAGGCCGAGCTCGTCCGCCGCCTCACGACTCATCAGCGAGACGATGCGGTGCGGGCCGGCCTGGATCTCGACCTGCGCCATGACCGTGTCCCGGGTGACCCGGGTGACCAGACCGAGGAAGCGGTTGCGCGCCGACTCGGACACGACCGGCCGGGGCTCGGGGCGTTCCGCGGTCGCGGCCAGCTCTTGCGCGAACCGGGCCAGCACCTCGCCGTCGAGGGCCTGACGGCCCGAGGCATCGCTGACCGTGGGCAACCGGCCGGCCTCGGCCCAGCGGCGCACCGTGTCGGCGCTGACTCCGAGCAGGTCGGCGGCCTCCTTGATCCGATAGGTCGGCATGATCGGGACCCTAGCCGCAGATGCGGTCCTGCGACAGGCTTCGGGCAGCAAAAGCGGACGTCGGGTGCTGAGATGTCCGCAATTGCGCGTCAGCACCCTCGAAGGTGCCGGTGAAGACGAACTCGGGTCCGCTGCGCGCTGGGTCGCCTCCTCTGTGATGTCAGCGGATCGGGCTCCCGGCTCCGTCGAACGCCAAGGCGTCATGGATGAGGACCCACGCGTGCTCCCTCTGGTCGGAGGCGACCTTGTGACGTAAGTCACCCTGGAGGGACCGCGCGGCTGGCCGTGCCCGTCATGTCCTCGCCTTCCATCGCGCGGGATGATGCTGACCGCGGCATCCCGGCGACCGGCCGCGAAAATATCGAGAGCGGTGACAGATGTCCCCCCACAGCCACCACCACGTCCATCGGTCCCCGGGTGGACGGAAGGCTCGGCTGTCCGAGGACCGGCTACGTCGACGCGTCGTCTGGCTGCTGACCGCGGCGCTGGTCCCGATCATGGTCGCGCTGGGGGCCGGTGCGGTCGTGCTGTGGCCGGACAGCACGCACGGCGACGTAACCCTGAGCAGCGTGACCGGCGATGCGCCGGGGACCCGTTACGTGTTGGCGCGCACTGAAGGCGTGCAGCCGTACGACTGCCAAGGGATAGGCAGCGGCCCCGACACCACCGTGCGCTGCGCCCACGTCACCGTGACCGTCACGTCAGGTCCCGATCGTGGCGAGCGGGTGACCGTCGACGTGGACCCGAACGTGCGCAAGTCCGGCATCGCGCCGGGGGATGAGCTGCGGCTGGCCCGCTTCAAGGCCATCGGCGGCCTGCCGGCCAGCTACGTGTTCGTGGACTTCGCGCGGTCCGCGCCGCTGGTGTGGCTCGCGGCGGCGTTCGCGCTGCTGGTGGTCGCGGTGGCGCGGTTCCGCGGTCTGGCGGCACTGGTGGGGCTCGCGCTGAGCTTCGGGGTGCTGATCAAGTTCATGATCCCGGCGCTGCTGTCCGGAGAGGACCCGCTGGCGGTCGCACTGGTCGGCTGCGGTGCCATCATGCTGGTGCTGCTCTACCTCGCGCACGGCATCAGCATTCGCACCACGACCGCCCTCATCGGGACCTTGTTCGGGCTCGCGGCGTCCGCCGCGCTAGGAACGTGGGCGGTCAGCGCGGCCCACCTGACCGGCGTGGGCAGCGAGGACGACCAGACCCTCACCGCCGTCGCGGGACAGGTCCAACTTTCCGGTCTGCTGCTCGCGGGGATCGTCGTGGCCAGCCTCGGCATCCTCAACGACGTCACCGTCACCCAGGCGTCGGCCGTATGGGAGCTGCGCGAGCTCAACCCGGACGCGACGCCGCGCCGGCTGTTCGCCGGCGCTATGCGCATCGGCCGCGACCACATCGCCTCGAGCGTCTACACGATCGTGTTCGCGTACGCCGGGGCCGCGCTGCCGGTCCTGCTGCTCATCAACCTCTCGCAACGCCCCTTGGACACCATCCTCACGGGCGAAGCCCTCGGTCAGGAGATCGTGCGCACCCTCGTGGGCTCCATCGGGCTCGTTCTCTCGGTGCCGTTGACGACCGCCGTCGGTGTCGCCCTCGTCAGGTTCGCCCGTGGATCGACCTCATCCGCCGTCACGCCCTCGCCGGCTGTGATGCACACGACACCGAGCTCAGCTCCGTAGGCGAGCCCCAACCGCCGACATACAGAGTGTCAGCCGATCGTTTCCCGTCCAAGGACGCACATTGAGTGCTGCATCTCTCACCCGGCGCCGGGGAGCCGCGCATCCGACGCACCTAGCCGGCTCACCGTCTTGCGAGCGGCGTATCGCGGCTCGTGACATCGAACCTGGCGACCACCTCCCACCCCAGTCCGCACTGCACGGCACGCGGTACCAGCACGACGGCTTCACTGTCGGCTCCGACGACCGCGATGTCCTGGCCGGTATGGCAGTCGTGTCCGGACGCATGCTGCTGTTCGGGCCGAGTGGCACCCTCGACTCCGTCGCCCGGGACACTCCGGTCGCCGTACGACGGTGCCGCCCGCACGGTTGCCAGGGCGCGCACGCCTGACCGATCGCCGACGGGGTAGGGGCCGGTCGTGGCGAACGACCCGACTGACCGGTTCGTGCATGTCCGTGGCGCCAGCGAGCACAACCTGAAGAACGTCGACGTCGACATCCCCCGGGACGCGACGGTCGCCTTCACCGGGGTCTCCGGTTCGGGCAAGTCCTCCCTCGCCTTCGGCACGCTGTACGCCGAGGCGCAGCGCCGGTACTTCGAGTCGGTCGCGCCATACGCTCGCCGGCTGCTGCAGCAGGTCGGCGCACCGCACGTACAGGAGATCACCGGGCTGCCACCAGCCGTGGCCTTGCAGCAGCGTCGCGGGGCGCCCAGCTCGCGGTCGACGGTCGGCACCATCACCACGCTGTCCAACCTGTTGCGGATGCTCTACTCGCGCGCCGGAACCTACCCGCCGGGGGCGTCACGACTGGATGCCGAGGCGTTCTCGCCCAACACCGCGCCCGGTGCCTGCCCGCGGTGCCACGGCCTGGGTGTGGTGCTCGACGTCACCGAGGACCTGCTCGTCCCGGACACGTCGCTGAGCATCCGTGACGGCGCGATCGCTGCCTGGCCCGGTGCCTGGCAGGGCGCGAACCTGCGCAGCATCGTGACTGGCCTGGGCATCGACATCGACAAGCCGTGGCACAAGCTCAAGAAGAAGGACCGTGAGTGGCTGCTGTACACCGACGAGCAGCCGTCCGTGCTCATCGAGCCGGAGCGCGACCGCATCGACTACGGCTACTACGGGAAGTTCTGGAGCGCCCGCAAGCACGTCATGCACGTCCTCGCCGACTCCAAGAGCGAGCGGATGCGCGGCCGGGCGATGCGGTTCGTCCAGAGCGTCCCCTGCCCTGTGTGCCACGCCAGCGGGCTGCGGCCGGAGGCGCTTGCGGTGACCTTTGCCGGCCGCTCCATCGCCGAGGTCAACGCGATGCCCCTCACCGACCTCGTGGCGTTGCTGCGACCCACCGCCGGGCTGTCGGAGGCGGGAGCGGCCACGGAGTCGGCCGTGTCCGGCGAGACGACCGAGGTGGCGGTCCGGATCTGCTCCGACCTGGTCGCGCGCCTCGAGGTGCTGCTCGACCTCGGCCTGGGGTACCTCAGCCTCGGGCGCAGGTCGACGACGCTGTCGCCGGGAGAGGCCCAGCGCCTGCGAATCGCCACCCAGCTGCGCTCCGGGCTCTTCGGGGTCGTCTACGTGCTCGACGAGCCCTCCGCGGGGCTGCACCCGGCCGACGCGGAGCCGCTGCTGGAGGTGCTGGAACGCCTGAAGGCTTCGGGCAACTCGCTGTTCGTCGTCGAGCACGACATGGACGTCGTACGACGTGCGGACTGGGTGGTCGACATCGGCCCCGGCGCCGGGGAGGGCGGCGGTCGGGTGCTGTACAGCGGACCGGTCGCGGGTCTCGAGCAGGTAGCGGAATCGGCCACCAGCCGGTACCTGTTCGGGCGAGCGCAGCTGCTGGACCACCGCACCAGGACGCCGCAGGGCTGGCTGCACCTGCGCGGTGTCACCCGCCACAACCTGCACGACGTGTCCGTCGACGTCCCGCTCTGCGTGCTGACAGCGGTGACCGGGGTGTCGGGCTCAGGGAAGTCGACGTTGGTCACGCAGGTGCTCGCCGAGGTCGTGCGCTGCCATCTCGGGCTGGCGCCCGAGGACCCCGACGACCCGCAGCTCGAGGTCGACGTGGCGGACGCGTCAGGGCTCGAGGCCTTCGACCGGCTGGTCCGGGTAGACCAGCGCCCCATCGGCCGTACGCCACGGTCCAACCTGGCGACGTACACGGGGATGTTCGACGCCGTGCGCAAGCTGTACGCGTCGACTGACGAGGCCAAGGCGCGCGGGTACACGGCCGGGCGCTTCTCTTTCAACGTGCAGGAGGGGCGGTGCCCCACCTGTCAGGGCGAAGGCTTTGTCGCGGTCGAGCTGCTGTTCCTGCCCGGGACCTACGCGCCCTGCCCGACGTGCCACGGCGCGCGCTACAACGCGGAGACGCTCGAGGTGACCTACCGCGGCAAGAACATCGCGGACGTTCTCGCGATGGCTGTCGACGAGGCCGCGAAGTTCCTCGTCAACGTCCCGGCTGCCTTCCGAAGCCTGGAGACACTCCGGGACGTGGGACTGGGGTACCTGCGTCTGGGCCAGCCGGCGACGGAGCTCAGTGGTGGCGAGGCGCAGCGCATCAAGCTGGCCACCGAGCTGCAGCGAGCCCGCCGCGGCCACGCGGTCTACCTGCTCGACGAGCCGACAGCGGGGCTGCACCCTGCTGACATCGCGCTGTTGCTGCGACAGCTGCACCGGCTCGTCGACGCAGGCAACTCGGTGGTCCTGGTCGAGCACGACCTGGATGCGATCGCCACCGCCGACTGGGTCATCGACCTCGGCCCGGGCGGCGGCGACGCGGGCGGCCGGGTGGTCGCCACAGGTCCTCCCGCCAAGGTCGCCAAGGCCAAGGGCAGCGCCACCGCTCCCTATCTGGCGCGACGCCTTGTCCGCTCCTGAGCCGGCGGCGGAAAGGCTTCTAGGCGACGGTGCGGTTCGGTGGCGCGGTCGACTGGCGACGGATCAGTGTCAGTGGCAACAGCACCGACCGCGCGTGCCAGTCCGGGTCCTGGAGCGCGTCGAGGAGCATCCGCGCCGCTTCGCTGCCGACCTCGTAGTGCGGGACCCGCACACTGGTGAGCGGCGGGCGCAGCTTGTCGATGAAGGGCATGTCGTTGAAACCGACGACGCTGAGATCGCGGGGACAGTCGATGCCGCGCTCGGCGAACACGTCGTAGCAGCCCAGCGCCAGCAGGTCGTTGCCCGCGATGACGGCGGTGAACTCGAGGCCGGCATCGAGCAGCTCGCGCAGTGCCCGGGCCCCTTCGTCCTCGCTCCACAAAGTGCAGGCGGCGATCAGCCGCGGGTCGTCGTCCAGATCGTGGTCGCGCAGGGCCTGCACGAAAGCCCGGTGCCGCACGAGCCCGGTCGATGTGTTCTGCGGACCGGCCAAGTGGGCGATCCGGCGGTGTCCTAGGTCGGCGAGGTGCGCCACGGCAGTGGCGATCCCGGTCGCGTCGTCGGCGGTCACCGACGGGAGGTTCGCGTTGGCGGTACGCCGGTTGATCAGCACCGTCCGAACACCCTCGGCCTGCAGTCGGTCCAGCAACGGGTGCTGCAGCCGGGCCGTCGCGACGATCAGCCCCTCGACCTGACGCGAGCGCAGCGAGTCGACCAGCGACTCCTCCCGGTCGGCGTCGTTGTCCGTGTTGACCAGCCAGGCGTTGTAGCCCGCGGGACCGAGCACGTCCTCGATGCCGCGCACGATCGGGGGGAACAGCGGGTTGGTCAGGTCGGGGATCACCAGCCCCACCGTCGCGGAGCGGGAGGTCTTGAGGCTGCGCGCGATGGGGTTCGGCCGGTAGCCCAGTCGCTCCGCCACCCGTACGACGCGGCTGGCCGTCTCGCCGTTCACCAGCGGGCGGGTTGCCGGGTTGAGCGCGCGCGAAGCGGTCGCCGGGTGCACACCGGCCTCCCGGGCGACATCACGCAGCGTGGGCGGTCGCACGGGCGGCAGCGTAGTGCTCACCTGCCGGCCCCGGACGTCTCGTCCACCAGACCGGAAGCGGGGTCGAGGGTCGAGCCGAGCAGCTCGGCGGCCTGCGGTGGCAGGTGCCGGCGACGGAGGTCGACGATCGAGGCGAGGGACTCTGGGTCGACGGTTCCGCAGGGCACGAGCCCGTGGTCCGGGTCGAGCAGCCGCTCGACGAACCGCTCGGCGAGGTGGGACGCGAGGCCCGTGGCCGTTGCCTCCTGGACGGCGGCCACCCGTGACGTCCCGGCGCGGATGTCATCGGCCGTCTCGAGCAGCGCGCGTGCGAGTGCGCGGACGGCGGGCGATGGTTCGCCCTGCACTGCGAGAACCGTGCCCAGGTAGGGCGAGGCGACCGAGGTGACGTCGGCCAGGCGCACCATCCCTGCGTCGTCCGCCTTGAGGTCGCTGCCGGCGTTGAGCATGGTGGCGGCGCATCGGCCCTCGAGCAGCTCGACGAGGCGTCTCGGGGTCGAGCCGAGCTCGGCAAGCTGGTAGTCGCCGCGGCCAAGGCCGGCGCGGCCGAGGATCTCGAAGAGCGCGAACGCGAAGCCGGACGCCACTACGTCCACGCCGAGGACCTGACCCCGTAGGGACGCGACGTCGGCGGTTCCGGCGCCGGCGTACAGCGCGAGGCCCAAGCCGCGGTCCACGGCCGCGACGATCCGTACGTCGCGGGTGCTGCCGAGCGGGTTTCCCGGCAAGAACCGGTAGGCGATGACGTTGTCCGGGCTCGTGAGAGCGGCGTCCAGCGAACCGTCGGCCAGGGCCGTGAACTGAGCCGGCGAGGAGCTCACCGGCCGCTCCTCGACGGCCAGCCCGCACCGGTCCAGGACGCCGCTGCGGCGGGCCACCCGCAGCAGCACCGACGGGGAGAAGCTGCCCAGCACGAGCGGCGTCAGGGACCGGACCATGGCACGGCACCCTACCCACAATCGTTTGCCGTCACGTGCCGGTAACGGCCCGGTAACCCTTGACAGTCCCCGCTCGCCTCTCCAAGATGCCCCTATCGCAATCGATTGCGGACCGGTGCCACCGGTGCCACCCCAGGAGGGCGCATGACCGACCAGATGTCGCATCCCGCTCCGCCCCAGCCGCCCCGGCTCCGCACGACTTGGCGTGCCGGACGTCGACTGGCGCTGCTCGGCACCGCCACGTGCGCCGCGCTGCTGCTCGCCGCCTGCGGCGGCGGCAGCGCCCCCGGGAGTAGCGGTGGCGGCGGTGATAGCGCAGCAGCGAAGGACACGCCCATCACGATCGGCATCTCGCTGCCGCTGACCGGTGACTTCTCCCAGCCGGGAGGGGAGGCCAAGCGCGGCTACCAGGTGTGGGCCGACATGGTGAACGCCGACGGCGGGGTGCTGGGCCGGCAGGTCAAGCTGAAGATTGTCGACGACGCGTCCAACCAGGACACGGTGGTCGCCGACTACACCAAGCTGATGACGCAGGACAAGGTCGACCTGGTGCTGGGCACCTTCTCCTCGCTGCTCAACTTCCCGGCGTCCGCCGTGGCCGAGAAGAACGGCTACGTCTTCGTCGAGCCGGCCGGCGGTGCGCCGAACATGTTCAGCCGCGGCTTCGAGTACCTGTTCTTCGCCCAGCCGGCCACCGCACCGCACCAGGCCGACGTCTTCGTCGACTACGTGAAGTCGCTGCCGGCGGACAAGCGGCCGCAGACGGCGGCGTACCCGACCCAGGACGACCCGTTCACGCGCCCGGTCATCGAGTCGATGCAGAAGCAGCTCGAGGCGCTGGGCGTCAAGACGGTGTTCTCCCAGGTCTACCCGGCTGACACGACCAACTTCCAGAGCATCGCCAACACGCTGAAGAACAAGAAGCCCGACCTGATCGCGCAGGGTGCAGTGTTCGAGGACGGTGTCGGTCTGGTCCGGTCGCTCAAGCAGCTCGGCTATACGCCCAAGGCACTGTTCCAGACTTCGGCGCCGAGCAACGCCGGCCAGTACAGCGACGGTGTCGGCGCGGCCAACACCGAAGGTGTCTTCTACACGGTCAGCTGGAACGAGCAGGCGAAGACGCCGCTGAACCCCGAGTTCGTCGCGGCCTACGGCAAGGCGTACGACGCTGCGCTGCCCGCGGAGGATGCGGCCGACGCGTTCGCCGCCGCCCAGGTGCTGCAGAAGGCGGTCGAGGCGACCAAGGGTGTGGACCAGGACAAGATCAAGGACTGGCTGCACGCCAACGAGGTGCAGACGATCCTGGGCCCGCTGTCCTGGAGCGCCAAGGGCGAGCCGCAGGGCGACTTCATCCTGGCCCAGTGGCAGTCCGGCAAGGTCCAGGTCGTCGGCCCGGCGGACGCCGCCACCAGCGAAACCATCGTCTACCCGAAGCCACCCTGGTCGTGACCACCATCTGCTACATGTGAGGCGACAGCTCTGACTCCCGCACGGCCGACCGAGACGACCGGGCCCGACGACAATCCCGCCGAGGAGGCCACGGCATGACCGAGCTCTTGCAGGCGGTGATCCTCGGACTGCTGATCGGTGGCGTCTACGCGCTGATGGCGTCCGGGCTGACGCTGGTGTTCGGCGTCATGAACATCATCAACGTCGCCCAGGGCGCATTTCTCATCTTCGTGGCGATGGTGACCTGGTGGCTGTGGAAGCACACCGGCATCGACCCGATCCTCGCCTCGGTGATCACCACGCCGATGATGTTCGGCCTCGGCTGGGTGCTCTACCGCACCGTGATCGTGCGGATCCGCGGCTCATCACCCTCCATGTCGGTGCTGCTGACCTTCGGCCTGGCCCTGACCATCGAGGGCATCCTCAACATCACGGCTGGCAACAAGTTCAAGTCGGCGACGCCGTCGTACTTCGAGGAGTCGTTCCGGGTCGGCGACATCTCGTTGCCGAAGTCACAGGTCTACGGCTTTCTCGCCGCGATGCTCGTGCTCGCCGTGCTCTACGTCGTACTGACCCGCACCTGGATGGGTCGCGCCATCCGAGCCTCGTCGCAGAACCCGTCGGGTGCTGCGCTCGTCGGGGTCGGCGCGACATCGACGGCCGCGCTGGCCTTCGCGCTCGGCGCCTCGACGTCCGGCGTGGGGGGGTCGATCCTGTCGGTGCTCTATCCGTTCTTCCCGGCCTCGCACTACGACTGGATCTCTCGGTTGCTCGGCATCATCGTGCTCGGCGGGATGGGCTCGCTGCCGGGCGCCCTCGTCGGCGCGCTGGTGCTCGGCCTGGCGGAGACGCTGACCGCGACCTATGGGTCCCTGCGGTGGGCGACGCTGGTCTTCTACGTGGTGATCCTGGCCGTGCTGCTGTTCCGGCCGCAGGGCCTGTTCGGCACCAGGCTCCGCGAGGACGTGGCCGTCTGATGCACCGGCTCGGCTCTGTCCCGCGCTCGCACCTGGTAGCGCTGCTGGCGCTGCTCGTGCTGGCGCTCTATCCGGCGGTCCAGCCCTACGACACCTACTACCAGACGGTGCTGTTCACCACCTTCATGATCGGCGTGCAGGCCGTCAGCTGGAACATCATCAGTGGATACGGCGGCTACATCTCGCTCGGCCACTCGGCGTTCCTCGGCATCGGCTCCTACACCGCCGCGATCATCGCGCTGCACTCCGGAGTCAACCCGCTCTGGGTCGCGCCCCTCGGCGGGGTTGTCGCAGTGGTCCTTGCTGTCCTGGTCGGAAGCGTGGTGCTCCGCACCCGCGGGCACGCGTTCGTCATCATCACCATTGCGTTGCTGTTGTCGGCGCAGATCGTGGCGACCAACTGGCGCAGCCTGACCAACGGTTCGGATGGCATCACCCTCGATCTGCCGCCGTGGTCGCGCGACATCCAGAACATCCCCTTCTACCTGATCATGCTGTTCTTGTTCACGTTCACGGTGCTGTTCTCCGCGCTGATCCGGCGCACGAAGTTCGGCACCGGCCTGGTCGCGATCCGCGAGGACGAGGGCAAGGCCGCAGCCATCGGCGTCGACACCACCCGCTACAAGGTGACCGCCTACGCCGCGTCGGCTTTCTTCATCGGTGTCGCCGGCGGCGTCTACGCCTACTTCCTCACGTTCCTCAACCCGGTTGGCTCGTTCTCGATCCTGGGCAGCGTGACGATCGTGCTGGCGGCGCTCGCCGGCGGTCGGGGAACGCTCTACGGGCCGGTCGTCGGCGCATTCATCGTTGGCATCGGCTCGGAGATGGCGACGGTGTACGGCGGCAGCAGCAGCCGGGTGCTCATCTTCGGGCTGGCCCTGATGATCATTGTGCTGTTCCTGCCCGACGGTCTGCTGCCGACGTTCCAGAAGGCCTGGCGGCGCTACCGCCCGGCCGACACCGAGTACACCGACCAGGCCGGTGCCCTGGGAGCCGGGACCATGCAGGTCCGCGATCGCGAGCTCGCGTCCGCCGTGGTCGCCGACGAGGTGGAAGCGAGCGCCGAGAAGCTGGCCGGCAAGCCGCTGCTCGAGGTGAAGGGCGCGTCGAAGGCGTTCGGCGGGTTGGTCGCCGTCGATGGCGCGGACCTCGTGGTGAAGCAGGGCACCATCACCGCGCTGATCGGGCCCAACGGCTCGGGCAAGACGACGCTGTTCAACCTCGTCACCGGTGCCATGAAGGCCGACTCCGGCCAGGTGTGGCTGGACGGCACCCGGATCGACACCAAGAAGCCGTGGGAGCGCGGCCACATGGGGCTGGCTCGGACGTTCCAGACCACGCGGCTGTTCAAGAGCATGACCGTGCTGGAGAACCTCGTTGCTCCGCTGCCGGACGCCAAGTGGTCGACGATGCTCAAGCCTTCGGTCGCAGGTGATGAGGCCGTCCGGGCCCGTGAGCTGCTCGCTTTCGTCGGCATGGAGAAGTTCGCCGCGCAGCCCGCGGGCGCACTGTCCTACGGCCAGCAGAAGCTCGTCGAGCTGGCGCAGGTGCTGATGCTCGAGCCGAGACTGGTGCTGCTCGACGAGCCTGCAGGCGGCATCAACCCCTCACTGGTCGGCCGGATGGTCGAGATCGTGCGTGACCTCAACCGGCAGGGCGTGACGTTCCTGGTCGTCGAGCACAACATCCCGATGGTGCTCGAGCTGTGCGACCCGGTCGTGGTGTTCAGCCATGGCAAGGCGATCGCCGAGGGGCCGCCGCAGACGATCCGGGAGGACCCGGCCGTGCTGGACGCCTACCTCGGCGACGAATGGCGCCCGCCCGCCGTGACCGGCACTCCTGCGGCGTCGGACCGTCCGCAGGGGGTGCGCTGACGTGCTGCAGCTGACGGGGGTTGTCGCCGGTTACGGCGGGGGAGCGGTGCTGCAGGGTGTTGACCTGCTGTGCGAGGACGGCACCATCACCTGCGTCGTCGGCCCGAACGGCGCCGGCAAGTCGACCGTCCTGCGGGTCGTGTCCGGACTGCTCACGCCGTCCGAGGGCACGGTGATGATGGGCCACATCAAGCTCTCCGGGCAGTCGGCCGCAGCGATCCTGCGGGCGGGCGTGACCCAGGTGCCGCAGTCGCAGGCGCTGTTCCCGCACATGAGCGTTCGCGAGAACGTGTTGATGGGCGGCTTTCTGATCCGCCGCGACAAGAAGCTGCTGATGTCCAGGCTGGAGCAGGTCCAGCAACTGGTGCCGCTGGTCGCCGACCGCGGTGCCCAGCACGGCGGCAACCTCTCCGGCGGCCAACGCCGGATGGTCGAGATCGCCCGGTGTCTGATGCTGGATCCGAAGGTGCTGCTCCTCGACGAGCCCTCACTGGGCCTGGACCCCCGGTCGCTGACGGCCGTCGCCGAGCTGATCCATCGCTTGCACGACGACGGTGTCACCGTGCTGCTTGTCGAGCAGAACGTCCGCCTCGGCCTGGGCCTCGCCACCCACGGCGTCGTCATGGAAGGCGGCAAGGTCCGCCTCACCGGCTCGGCCATCGAGGTCATGAACCACCCCGAGATCGCCAGCCTCTATCTGGGCGGCACCAACGCCACGACGGCGCGGGCAGCCCAGGCTGCTGCGGAGCCGACGCCCAACCCCGCAGAGGCCACCGGCTGAGCCCAAAAGTTCAATCCTGGCGAACGTCCGCTCTTGACGACGGACCTTTCCGACATGCCGAGATCCGGTGTTGGCGAGGATCCTCACCGCCTGCCGGAACCGAGGGTCGATGTGCCCGGGTGCGCCGTGTTCTGCTGGGTAGGCGGCTGCGATGCAGGGACATCGGCGTGACACGTTCGTGCGGGGGGTGCGCCTCGTCTCGTACGAGGTCGGCTCGCGTGACGCGAGTGAGGTAGTGGTCGTGGTGCCGGGCCTGTGCGTGTCCTCGTACCTGTGGCCGGCCTGTGACGCGCTCGCCGAGCAGGGGTATCGCGTTCTGTTGGTCGAGCCCCCCGGTTGGCCGCGCAGCGGACGAGCGACGCCGGAGCCGGCCACTGTCGCCGAGCTCGCTACTTGGGTGAGCGGTTGGTTGGAGGACCGCGAGGTCCGGGATGTGCTGCTGGTCGGTCAGTCGATGGGCGCGCAGATCGCCGCGCACGTAGCAGCCCAGTCGGCGGACCGGATCAGGACCGTGGTGTTTCAGGGTCCCGTCTTCGACCCGAGTTACCGGACACCTGCGCGGGCACTGTGCCGTTGGTTGCTCGACATGCCGCGGGAGCGGGCCCAGCTCGCGGTCCGCGAGGTCCCGGAGTGGCTTCGAGTCGGGCCGCGCCGGGTGTGGCGGACACTGCGGTTGTCCCTGGCCGATCGGCTGGAGGAGACCGTGACCGGGGTGCCTCATCCGGTACACGTCATGATGGGTGAGCACGACACGCTGGCCGGCCGCACGTGGGCCGCCGCGCTGTGCAGCCGCGAGGCCCAGCTCGTGCTGATGCCCGGGCTGCCACACAGCTCACCGCACACCGACCCGCACGGCTTCGCCGCTCGGATCCGCGACCTGTGTCCGGCGCCGCTTGAGCCGGACACAGAGCGAAGTCACACGACCTGCGGCGGCGCGACGGGCTTGCAGGTTTGAAGGCCAGCGCACGGGAAAACCCCCGTCTGCGTCCAGAGACCGGCGCATTCCACAGCCTTCTTATCGGCCTGTGGCGGCCACCAGAGCCGAACTCACACCGACCGTTGGGAGACAGTCATGTCCACGTACTCCGCCGACACCCCTGGCGCCAGCAGCAGGCCCGAGCGCGTCGGCGCGCGCCCCGCCCGTCGCGCCACCACCGAGACCAAGCCGGCATTCAAGACGACCGAGTTGATCGCCTACGTGCTCACAGTGCTGGGCGTACTCATCGCCTCGGCCATGGTCGACGAGAACGCCGACGGCCAGGGCTTCGGCGCCGACCACGCCTGGTTCTACGTCACCCTGCTCACCATCGGCTACATGATCAGCAGGGGCATCGCCAAGGCCGGTAGCTACGAGCACGACGACGACCCGCGCACCGACTAAGCAGGCATGGCTCGACGAAGCCGCATCCAGGTGCGTCCCCTCGGGGGCGCACCTGGCTGCCTGCTGATGATCCTCTTCTCGATCATTGCCTCGGTGGTTCTCACCGTCCTGGTGAACGTCCTCGCCCGATGACCAAGAGCCGGGGCTGAGAGGACCGTCAAGACCGTCACCCGCGAAAGCGAGGGGCATCGACAACCGGCGTGAGCCGTCAGGTCAACCAGTCCCTGTAGTGCGCCGTCCCGGTCAGGTCGACGGCCCAGGTGGGAACCGTCTCCCCAGGGTCTAGGGGGAAACGGCGAGACGGCTACCCGACTGCTTGAGCCGCTGCCTCTTCCGTGCGTACGCCCCTCCGGGAGCAACGACCGGCAAGGTCACTCTCCCACAGCAACCGGAGATGCGTCCGTGCCGCCCTCTGCGCCGTCGGAGATCCGCTGGGCCAGGTCGCGCAGCTTGACGTTGGTGCGCTGGGACGCACGCGACAGCGCCTCAAACGCCTGCTGGCTCGACAGCTTCGCCTCGGCGCGCAGCAGCCCGACCGCCTCGCCGATGACCTGGCGCGACGCGATGGCGGCCCGCAAGTGCTCCTGCTGGCGTGCCCCGTCCACCACCACGGCGCCGACGGAGGCCAGCAAGATGCCCAGCAGCTGGTCATGCTCGTCGAACGCCTTGGGCGTGGTCGCGTACAGGTTCAGCCCGCCCAGCGTGTGTGGGGACGCGTCCAGGGTCAGCCGCAGTGAGAACATGCTGCCCACCCCGAGCTGGGACATCCGTCCCGCCGACCGCGGCCACCGCGGCTCATGGGTCAGGTCGGGGGTGTAGACCCAGCGCTCCTGCAGCGCCGCGTCCAGGCAGGGCCCTTCGCCCTCCTCGTACTGGATCTGGTCCGCGGCCAGCGCGAGCGCCGCGGTGGCGCCCCGGGTGACCGGCCGGTCCCGTTCCAGCAAGCTGATGCTGGCCGCCTCGCAGCCCCGCAGGGCCTGCACCGCGGTGTCGGTGATCCGCTTGAGGCTCTCCTCGAAGTCCTCGGTGGCGTGCATCCGGCTCGCTGCAACGGTGAAGCGCTCGATCAGCGCGTGAACCTCATCGTGACCTGCTGGCCCGTCGTCGGGCATGGCGACTCGTCTCGTCCAGTGGAAGGTGAGACGTCGGGCCTGTGACGGACGGCTGCTTCAGCCGCCACATGTCAGGCGCCCCGGGGGCAGTCACCAACCTATGCCCCGGCGCGACTGGGGACCCATAAACACTCGATCTGGTCATAACAGGCAGCCGCGCCTGGGCCAGAGCCGACGAGGTCCCGCGTCGCCTCGATCCGGAGCACATTGCAAGGCGCGGAACGGGCCTGCAGCCCAGCAACAGCGAGGGCAGCCTTGTTCCTCGTCAGCGACTCCGCTAGCTGGACGTTTCCATGCGTGCGAGCAAGCGTTCCGCAGCGTGGTGCAGCTGCCGAAGCTCCGCGGAGCTGAGTGCGTCAACGACAAGTGAGCGCACCCTGGCGACGTGCCCTGGCGCGCTGGCGACCAACAACTGGTAACCAGCCTTGGTCAGGATCGCGTTGGTGTAACGCCCGTCGGCGGCATCGACTTCTCGACGAACGAGACCCCGCGATTCGAGGCGCTTCACCAGATGTGACAGACGCGAGAGCGATGCATTGGTGAGCAGCGCCAGCTCGCTCATCCGCAAGGTGTGCTCGGAGTCTTCGGATAGTCGCGCCATCGCGTGGTACTCGATGAAGCTCAAACCGGCGTCACACTCCAGCTGGCATTCGATCGCCCACGGCAGCTTGACCATGACTTGGACGATCGCGCGCCAAGCCGCCTCTTCGTCACTGCTGAGCCACCGGGTGGCCTTGGTCGCGGTCTTCGTCGGTCGCTTAGCGGTGGCGCGCGGCATGATCGCACCCTAGCGCGACTTGACAGTTCAAGTCACCGCGATAGATGGTGACTTGAATCTTCAAGTCGCAGGTCTGCTGTCCAGTTGGAGGACATGGTGCTGGCCGTCACCTCAAGAAGCACCCAGGCCATCAGCGACTAACAGGCCGGCCTGATCGGAACCTTCCGGCCGATCCAGAGGCGCACCGGTAGTCATAGCGCCCCGCTCGGGATCACTCCGACAAGTGACAAAGAGGAGCAGCACATGACCAAGATCGGCGTCATTCTCGGAAGCACCCGACCTGGCCGCAGAGGGGAACAGGTCGCGCGTTGGGTGATCGACATTGCGACCCAGCGCGACGACGCCCAGTTCGACCTGATCGACCTGGTCGACTACCCGTTACCGCACCTGGACGAGCCGCTGCCACCATCCATGGGTCAATACAAGAACCAGCACACGCGAGACTGGGCCGCCACCATCGGGCAGTACGACGGGTTCATCATCGTCACGCCGGAGTACAACCACTCCACCTCAGGTGTCCTGAAGAACGCGATCGACTACCTGTACGCCGAGTGGAACAACAAGGCCGTCGGTGTCGTCTCCTACGGCGCGGTCGGCGGTGCTCGGGCCGCGGAACACCTCCGGCTCATCGCCGGGGAGTTGCAGATGGCCGACGTACGCACGAACGTCGCGCTGTCGATGTTCACCGACTTCGTCAACTTCACCAATCTGGCGCCAGGCGATCACCAGGTACAAGCCCTCGACACGCTGATCGACCAGGTGATCGCGTGGAGCGGGGCGCTCGCACCGCTACGGGCGGTGCCTCAACTCACTTGACGAGCTGTCACGGTGATGAGGATCTCCCCCCAGGGGCGTCACCCCGTTGCGGCTACCGACGTAAGCCGCTGAGTACGGTGCGCGCGGCGTTGCGGCCGGGGCGGCCGCTGACGCTACCGCCGGGGTGGGCGGTGCTGCCGGTGAGGTAGAGGCCGGGGACCGAGGCGGTCATCGAAGGCCAGCCGGGGATGACCTTGCCATAGGCCGTGACGAACTCGCCGCCGTGGCAGGAGCCGCCGATGTTCGACGGGTTCCGCGCGGCGAGCGACGTGGGCGTCTCGACGACCATCCGGAGTACGTCGGCGCGGGGGAGCCCGGTGCGCGAGTGGACGAGGTCCATCAGGGCTTGGCCGTGCTCCATGCCGCTCTCGTCCCAGGAGCGGCCATCGGCCCGGTCGTGCGGTGCCACAGTGAGGATCTTGAAGGTTCCTCCGCCGTCCGGCGCGCGGTCCGGGTCGACGATCGTCGAGGCCACCAGCAACAGCCACGGGTCGCGGGCGTCCGGTTCGCCGCGCTCAAAGGCCTCCAGCTGCGCCCGCAGCCCGTCGGCAGAACCCAGCCCACCGGCAGTCGAGAGCACCGGGCCGGCGGGTGTGGGGAACGCGAAGTCCCTCTTCAGCGACGCGTGCACCGCGAACAGGCTCAGTCCCGGACGCCAGGTCTGCCGTGCTTCCAGCAGGTCGCCCGGCGGCTCGGACGTCAGCATCTCCGCCAGTGTGGCCAAGTGCGCCGATGACACGACAGCTCGGCGCGCGCCGATCCGCCGACCCGACGCTAGCTCCACCGCCGACGCGCGACCCGACGACGTGTCAATGCGCGCCACCGGCGACGATGCGAGCACCGTCGACCCGTGGTCGACCAGGTGTCGCACCAGAGCCCCCGGAAGCGCACCCGAACCGCCGACCGGCGTCGCCCAGCCGAACCTCAGCCGGCCCGACGTGATCGCCGACGGCAACGTACCGGTGCCCGGTCGCCGCGGGTCTTGAATGGTCGCAAAACCCAGCCACAGCAACAGGTCCCGAACCACGGGGTGCGAGAACCGTGCGTGCACCACGTCCCAGCCAGAGCGGGCACGCAGGTCGTCGTACTGCTTGGTCGCCTCGTCGTCCAGCGGCGGCTCACCACCGGAAAACCGCGCGTGCGCGGCGCCCAAGCCGTCGTCCCACTCGCGCATCATCGCCCGGAGCTCGTCGGCGTCCGCCCGCGAGAACCGAGCAACCTCTTCGACCGTCGCGTCCAGGTCGCGGTGGACCTTCACTGCGTCACCGGACGGCAGCGGCACTACCACCGCCGGGTCGGTGAAGATGTAACGAAGGCCGTACGTCGACAGCAGGCCTAGCTCGTCGTCACGCAGGACGGGGTTCGACTGGATGAGCACGTGCGCGCTCGAGCACGAGTCGTGCAGGAACCCGGGCAGCGTCAGCTCCTCGGTGACCGTGTTTCCGCCGACGATGTCCTGGGCCTCGAGCACGCACACCTCAAGCCCCGCTTGCGCGAGGTAGGCCGCGCAGATCAGCCCGTTGTGGCCGGCGCCGATGACGACGACATCGACCTCCTCCGGCGGCTCGGCCGCGAGCGGCGTGTAGAGCGGGTGGGCGGGGTCGTGCAGCCTCGGCGTGCCGATCGCAGCAGTCACAGCACCGCACCTCCGCGCAGCAGCCCGGCCGGGAAGGCGTGCAGCGACCGCGCACCGTCAGCGGTGATCTCGTAGAGCTCGCCGGTCTGCACACCCGCGGCAAGGTCGGACGTCGCGACGTTGGGCTGGACCACGACGGTCATGCCCTCGACCAGCCGCTCGGCGTGCGGTCCGCTCGGTGCGGCACGGTGCGACAACACCGGCGCCAGATAGCCGCCGCCGAACCCGTGCACGATGTCGTCGACCGTCACAAATCCCTTGTCCAGCACCGGATCGGCGGCCGCTAACAGGTCGGCCGGGAGTGCGCCGGGCAGCAGCTGGGCCACGATCGCCTCGTGCACCGCCGCGGCTAGCCGGTGCAGTTCGGCGTACAGCGGTGTCGGCTCGGCCTCGACCGTCAGCGTGCGCAGCAGCTGACCGGCCATGTCCTGCCCCCACGCCGTGCTCAGCTCGAAGACCACCGCCGACCCGGGGGCGAGGGCCCGCGTCGTCGGCCACTGGCCCGGTACGGAGCGGTCCGGTTCGGCCATCGACGTCGCGGCGACGTAGTGGATGTGGTTGGTCGCGCCCGTCCCGCCGTACGACGACTCGACCGCCTCGATCAGGTCGAGCTCGGTCGCTCCGGGCACGGCCGCCTGGATGAGCGCGGCCGCCGACCGGTCGGTCAGCCAGGCCGCGTAGCGCAGGTGCGCGAGCTCCTCGGTGCTCTTGACCGCCCGCATCCTCAGGTAGTCGGCGTCCAGCTCGACCACCTTGCCGGCGCCGCGCAACACGCGTCGTACCGGTGCCGGTGGCGACCCCACCACGCCCACCCGCTCGGCCTCGCCCAGCAACCCATGCAAGGTGGACGCGGTGCTCTCGCCGCAGGGCCGCACGTCGCAGTCCACTGCCACCCGCATCGCGTTCGGGACATGGTTGGCGAAGCCCACCAGCAGCACCGGATGCGACTGCGGTCGCAGGACCACCACGGCCTCGCGGGTCACCGGCCAGCCGGTCAGCCACGGCACCGCGCTGCCGGCCCGGTTTGCGCCGTAAAGCACGACTGCGTCCAGGCCCCGCTCGGCCGCGCAGTCCTCGACCAGCCGGCGGCGTCGGGCGACCTCGGCCGCCGAGAACGGTGGTGGGGGCGTCGCGACAGGCGGCAGGTCCGTTGACACGTCCGGAACTGTGCCCGATGCTGCACACGATTGCAACGGCCGGAGCGACCAGGAGACCGCGCTCCGCCGCACCGGCTCAAGTCCCGTGAGAGGACCCCGCAGGCATGGACGACAAGCTGGCCTCTGCCATCTCCCACTGGGGGCCGCGGTTCACGACGAACGGCGTCACCGTCGCAGACTTCGAGCGGGTCACCACGGGCATCGACCGCTGGTCGGACTGGTGCACCGCCTGGTCGTCCGCTGCCGCCGAGCACGAACAGCTCGGGCGGACCGCACTGGCCGATGGTCGGCACCGCAGCGCGGGCGAGCACCTCGCGATGGCCTCGACGTACTTCCACTTCGCCAAGTTCGTCTTCGTGGAGGACCACGAGCAGATGCGGACCGCGCACCAGAACGCCGTGCGCTGCCTGGACGACGCGTTGCCGCACCTCGACCCGCCTGGCCACCGCATCGAGGTGCCGTTCGACGGCACAACCATGGTCGGCATCCTGCGGCTGCCGCGCGGAGACGGTCCGCACCCCGCCGTGCTCATGATCCCGGGTCTGGACTCCACGAAGGAGGAGTTCCGCTCGACCGAGAAGACCTTCCTGGACAGGGGATTGGCCACCTTCAGCGTTGACGGGCCGGGCCAGGGGGAGGCGGAGTACGACCTGCCGATCCGCGGCGACTGGTCGGCACCGGGCCTCGCGTTCCTCGACGCGCTGTCCGGGCAGCCCGAGGTCGATGGCGGCCGGCTCGCGGTCTGGGGCGTCAGCCTCGGCGGCTACTACGCGCCACGAGTGGCCGCGGCTGCCGGCGATCGGATCCGCGCCTGCGTCGCGCTCGCCGGTCCCTACAACTTCGGCGACTGCTGGGACCAGCTGCCCCAGCTCACCCGCGACACGTTCCGCGTGCGCTCGCATGTGCAGACCGACGAGAAGGCACGCGCCAACGCCTCGACCCTGGACATGAGCGGGTACGCAGGTGCGATCACGGCGCCGTTGCTCGTGGTGACCGGTCGGCTCGACCGGCTCATCCCGTGGCAGCACGCCGAGCGGCTGGCCCAGGAGGCCAAGGACGCCGAGCTGCTGCTGCTGGACGACGGCAACCACGGCTGCATGAATGTCTGGCCCAAGCACCGCCCGTACGCCGCCGACTGGCTCGCCGGCCGCCTCTCCTGACGGCCACGCTGCCGGGGGGTTCCTTGACACCCGTCGGGCCTGCTGGCTAGCGTACGACCGCAAACGATTGCAGGTGGCAGCCGGCTGTCGCATACCTGCGCCGACACACGGTGGGGAGCCCCATGAGCGACACCACGGCAGCGGCACCCGACGGGGTCACCACCGCGGGCACCGTCGGCTGGATCGGCACTGGTCGGATGGGCGCCGCCATGGCCGCGCGGCTGGCCAAGGCCGGTGCCGACCTCGCGGTCTGGAACCGCACCCGGGCCAAGGCGGAGCCGCTCACCGAGCACGGTGCCACAGTCGTGGACTCGATCGCCGACCTGCGCAGCCGCGACGTCGTCTTCACGATGGTCTCCACCTCGACCGACCTCGAGCAGGTGCTCGTGGGCGACGGCGGCCTGATCGCCGACCGGACGAGCGTGCCCGCCGTCGTCGTGGACACCTCGACGGTGTCGACCGAGACCTCCGAGGCGATGCGGGCCGCCTGCACGGCCGTCGGAACGGAGTTCCTCGCGTCGCCGGTCAGCGGCAACGGGAAGGTCGTCACCGCCGGCATGCTGACTCTGGTGGTGTCCGGCGACGAGGAGACCTTCAGTCGGGTCCGTCCGCTGCTCGAGGCGATCGGGCAGCACGTCACGTACGTCGGTGAAGGTGACAGTGCGCGACTGGCCAAGATCTGCCACAACCTGATGCTCGGCGTCGTGACGCAGTCGCTGGCGGAGATCACGGTGCTGGCAGAGAAGGGCGGCATGACTCGCGCCGCGTTCCTCGACTTCCTGAACAACAGCGTCATGGGATCGGTGTTCACCCGCTACAAGTCGCCGGCGTTCGTGCACCTGGACTACACGCCGACCTTCACACCGATCCTGCTGCGCAAGGACTTCGACCTCG
>JAVEDJ010000037.1 GCA_030841025.1 Actinomycetota bacterium | reverse complement strand
GTCGACTACCGGTTGGCACCCGAGAGCCCGTACCCGGCGGCTCCTGCCGACGCCGAGGCGGCAGCGATGTGGGTGCTGCAGCACGGTGAAGAGGAGCTCGGCAGCAACCGCCTGGTCATCGGCGGCGAGTCCGCGGGGGCAACGCTGTCGCTGTTGGCTGCGCTCCGGCTCCGCGACCGCCACGACTTCACCGGGCTGGCGGGACTCAACCTCTCCCAGGGCGCGTACGACATGCGCATGACTCCAGGCATGCGTGCCTGGGGTCGTCGGAGACTGATCATCAACACACCGACGATCAAGCGTCACTACGACCGGTACCTGCGCGACGCGGACCGCGAAGATCCTGACGTCTCGCCGCTGTTCGCTGACCTGACCGGCATGCCGCCGGCCCTGTTCACAGTGGGGACCGCGGACCCGCTGCTCGAGGACAGCGCCTTCATGTATGTCCGCTGGATAACCTCGGGCAGGCAGGGGACGTTGGACATCTACCCGGGTGGGTGCCACGCCTTCAACTACTTCCCGACCGAGCTCGGGAGGAAGGCCGCCGGCCGGGTGAACGACTTCATCCGTGCGCGGTGCTCGGACACAAGCGCGTGAACGAGTTCCTCGCCGCCGACGCCACCGGTCAGGCCGAGCTCATCCGCACCGGCCAGGTGTCGCCGCGTGAGGCGGTGCAGGCCGCTGCCGACCGCATTGCGGAGACGAACCCGGTCGTCAACGCCGTCATCCACGAATGGGTGGACCGCGCCGCGGACGAGGCGACGAGGAACGCCCCGGGCGACGGCCCGTTCGCCGGCGTACCGCTCTTGCTCAAGGACTCGCTGTGCCACACGGCGGGCGACCCCCACACCGAGGGATCGCAGGCGCTCAAGAGCATCGGCTGGCGCGAGCCTGCGGACTGTGACCTGGCCGCGAGGTTCCGCACCGCCGGCTTCCGGTTCATCGGAAAGACGAACACGCCGGAGTTCGCCGGGATAGGGACCACCGAGCCCACGGCGTACGGCGCGACGCGCAACCCGTGGGACCTCTCGCGATCGGTCGGAGGGTCCAGCGGCGGCTCCGCAGCAGCGGTCGCGTCGCACATGGTCGCCGCTGCTCACGGGACGGACGCAAGCGGCTCGATCCGCATCCCGGCGAGCATGTGCGGCCTGGTGGGCCTGAAGCCTTCGCGCGGTCGCACCCCGATCGGGCCTGACTGGTCCGAGTCGATGGGGCCGGTGCCGGCGCGGTACGTCCAGCACGTGCTGACCCGCTCGGTCCGCGACGCCGCCGGTATCCTGGACGCCATTGCCGGTCCGGGCACCGGCCAGTTCTGCGACCCGCCGTCGTACGAGCAGTCGTTCGCCGCCGCGATGCGGCAACCGCCGGGCAGGCTCCGCATCGCTTACTACGACGAGCCCGTCGTCGGGGATGTCCGAGTTGCCGAAGGCCCGCGTCGCGTCGCGCTGGAAACGGCTCGCCGGCTGCAGGAGCTCGGCCACACGGTGGAGCCGACGCAACCGCCCTGGTTCAGCGAAGTCCCTTCGAATGACGACGCCTACTCGGCGCGTGCGGCGGTCAGCAGCGCGTTCTCCTGGATGCTGGAGTACTGGACCAAGCGCACCGGTCACGTCTTCTCCGCCGATGACTTCGAGCCCTACACCTGGGCGATGATCCAGGACGGGCGCAGCATGTCGGCCACGTCGCTGCTCAACGGCATGGAGTGGATCAAGGACGTCGGCCTTTCGGTCGCGCGGTGGTGGGCCACGTCGGGGTACGACGCCCTGCTCACGCCGACGACGCCGTTGCCACCGCCGCAGCTGGGCGATGCGCCGTACTCGGACGACAACCCGTCCCTGCTCGACGACCGCACCAGGACGCTGGTCACCTTCACCTACTGGTGCAACATCTCCGGCGACCCCGCCATCTCCCTGCCCCTCGGCCAGACGGCGGACGGGCTCCCGATCGGCGCCCAGCTCGCGGCGCCGTACGGCCACGAGGCGCGACTCCTGCAGGTCGCCGCGCAGCTCGAGCACGCCGCTCCGTGGTCGCACGGCGTCGCGACCGACCTGGCGGCCGCCCCAGCTGATCCCCTGTCCCCGCAGAGATGAGGAGTCGCCCACGATGAGCAAGCACCCGGTCAGCACGGACGCAGCCGCCCAACCGCTGGGTGCCTACTCCCAGGCGTGGCGCGCAGGCGACTTCGTGTTCGTCGCCGGCGTTGCGCCGATCGACCCGGCCACCGGGGCGGTGCAGAGGGGTGGTCTCGCCGAGCAGACCCACCGCGTTCTCGACAACATGACCGCAGTCCTGGCCGCCGAGGCGGCCGATCTCGACGACGTCGTCAAGATGAACGTCTACCTCGCCAACGCGGACGACTGGGCCGACTTCAACCAGGCGTACGCCGACCGCCTGAGCGCGCCGTACCCCGCACGCACGTCCGTTCAGGCCGGGATTCCGCTCACCGGCATGCTGGTCGAGATGGACTGCATCGCCTACGTCGAACGCGGCTGAGATCCGCATCCCGACTTCCCGGGATGCCCGCGGGCCCCCGGCCCCGCAGGCTGCTGGGAACAACGGGAGATGGAGACAGCCAATGAAGGCAGTCGTGTACACCGGGCCACGAGACGTCGCAGTCAAAGACATGCCGGACGCCCGGATCGAGCACCCGTGCGACGTACTGGTGAAGATCACCACCACGAACATCTGCGGTTCGGACCTGCACATGTACGAGGGCCGGACC
>JAVEDJ010000005.1 GCA_030841025.1 Actinomycetota bacterium | reverse complement strand
GTGACCGCTGCCGACCCCACCCGTCGACGCCGCGGTGGAGGTCGGGGGACGGCACGATGTAGCGGACGCGCGCGCGTCCGGGTGCCGGGCCGCCGCTTGGCCGCCGGGGCTGCGTCCGGACGGCGGCCCGGTGCTCAGGTGGTCGTGGCCACTCGGCGGCGACGATGGCCTCGAACTCGGCCTGGACCAGTTCCGGGTCGGCGCACAGCAGGCCGAGGGCCTCCTCCTGCGCCGAGACCTCGGTCGCGCGGGCTCCTGCGGGAAGACGTGCAGTCATGGCGGTTCCCGTGACAGGTCAGGCGTTGATCGCCTGTTGGTCCTCGTCCGTGCTGATCATGATCTTGCGGGGCTTGGCCTGTTCGGCGACCGGGATGCGCAGCGTCAGCACGCCAGCGTGGTAGCCGGCTGCCACGTTGTCGGTGTCGAGGTTGTCGCCCAGGATGAGCTGACGGCTGAAGACTCCCCGCGGGCGCTCGGCGGCGACCAGCTCGCGGTCGCCGTTGAGGGTCGGCCGTTCGGCCTTGACCGTCAGCACGTGCCGTTCGACGTCTAGATCGACCTTGTTCGGGTCGATGCCCGGCAGATCGAACTCCACGACGAACTCGTCGCCGTCGCGCCAGGCGTCCATCGTCATGATCGAGGGGCGGCTCTGGGTGCCCCAGACCTGCTGGGCGAGACGGTCCATCTCACGGAACGGGTCGGTGCGCATCAGCATCTCTCCCACCTCCTGTCATCAGATCCTGATGCTCTGCGGCCACCGGATCCCGCCAGGGATCTGTAGCGGCGGCTGTAGATTTCTTATACCACCCGTGACACACTGGTGCAACACTGGATGTGCAGATGGGAGGACCTGATGGGCCCGTCGGCGGCGGACACCGACCGCGGCGTGTACGGCATCTCGGTGGCCGCCGAACTGGTCGGCATGGGGCCGCAGACCCTGCGGCTCTACGAGCAGCGCGGGCTCCTCGAGCCCGAACGCACCGAGGGCGGCACCCGCCGCTACAGCGAGGACGACCTGCACCGCCTGCGCCGCATCGGCGAGCTGCTCGACGACGGGCTGAACCTGGCCGGCATCGTCATGGTGCTCGGCCTCGAGCGGGACAACGCCCGGCTGCAGGCCACCAACACCCGGCTGCGCGCCCGTCGCCACTGACGCCCCCCCCCGCCAGGCAACCCGCGGGCTTCAGACGGTGTACGGCCGGAGGGTTTCAGGTGCTGTTCGCTACGCCCTGAGCAACGAGAGGCCATGCGACAACTCGCCAAGATCCTGCGCGACGCTCTGCCCGCGCATCGGTCGTTTTCCCGGGCGCTCCCGCATGCCAAGCACGCGTGCAGCTGATCCAGCACGATGGTTCTTGGACATCACGCGAGGAGCAGCCGACCGCTTGCGAACGGGCCTTGCCAGCAACGACCACCTGGACGAGGCTCGCTGGCAGCGGGGACACTCCAGCCCACGCGCCCACCCATGCGGAGGCACCGTGTCCACCGAACACTCCGGCACCCTGACCGCGCGCGAGAGTGCCCAAATCGAGGAGGCGAACTCCTCGGGCCGCCAGCCGGTTGCCTTCGTCCATGGTCTCTGGCTGCTGGCCAGCAGCTGGGACCGCTGGCGCCGCCTCTTCGAGGACGCCGGTTACGCCACGGTCGCCCCGGGCTGGCCGGACGACCCCGACAGTGTCGAGGCGGCCCGCAGCGATCCGGACGCATTCGCGCACAAGATGGTGCAGCAGGTCACCGACCACTATCACGACGCGATCCAGAGGCTGACCATCAAGCCGGCCGTCGTGGGGCACTCCTTCGGCGGCCTGATCTCGCAGAAGCTCGCCGGTGCGGGAGCATCTGTCACGACTGTCGCCATCGATCCCGCACCGTTCCGCGGCGTGCTCCCGTTGCCGGTCTCGTCGCTGAAGTCCGCGTCACCGGTGCTTGCCAACCCGCTCAACGCGCGCAAAGCCGTCGCGCTGACGTTTGAGGAGTTTGTCTACGGCTGGGCCAATGCCCTGCCCGAAGACGAGGCTCGACAGCTCTACGACGAGTACCACGTGGCTGCGTCCGGGCTACCGCTCTTCCAGGCGGCCGGTGCGAACCTCAACCCGTTCAGCGAGGCGAAGGTCGACACCAAGAACCCGGACCGCGGCCCGCTGCTTATCGTGTCCGGCGAGAAGGACAACACCGTCCCGTGGGCGATCGCCCACGCGTCCTACAAGCGGCAGAGCCGCAACCCCGGCGTCACCGAGATCACCGAGCTGCCCGACCGTGGTCACTCGCTCACCATCGATCACGGCTGGCAGGAGGTCGCCGAGACCGCACTCCGGTTCATCAAGGACCACGGTCAGCGGTCGGAGCCGGTCTAGCGGTGGCCGACCGCGACTGGTCCCCTCCTGGAACCGCACCGCACCACTGGACGCCTCCTCCGGGACCAGAAACGCCACCGGCTCTCCCGGGCCGGCAACCGACGGATCAACCGGACTTTGCACGTCATGGCGGTTGTCCACATACCGCTACGAAGACGCTCACATGGCGCTGGTTCGAGACGCGGGGGCCGGCTCCGACGCGGGCACCTTGGCCGCGTCCAGCAGGCTGCGCAGCGAGACAGGCGCGGGGTGCACCTGCTTGACCTTCACGCCGGGCGTGATGACGCTGCGCTCGAGGCGAAGGGGGTCCGGCGGGGCCTCGGTGGTCAGCGCCGCCAGGCCCAGAGCGGCGAGCTTGGAGGCCGCCCACTCCAGGTGCTCGTCCTCTTGTGGCTCGACCTGAGAAACGGCGTTCTCCAGCGCTGTCCGTGTCTTGCCCTTCGGCAGCTGTTCGGTCAGCTCCGACAGCAGGTGCCAGTCGGCATGATCCTTCGTCTCCGCCAGCAGTACGTTCTCGAGGTCGTTGGCTTCCATCTCCTTGTCGCTGAGGGGACCGCACACCAGCACCGACTGCAGGAGCGCCTCGCTCTTTGCCTGCGCGACGCGCGCCGTCGGACTGATGTAATCCGGATCGCCGCCGAGCTGAGTGATGAGCTCGATCAGAATCGTTCGGTGACGATCGGTCTCCGCCCCGAACTCGGCGTACCGCTCGCGCAGCTCCGCGTCCTGTGCGCGCGACTGCACCACTCGATAGAGCTGCCAGCCACACTGCTCCACCATCAAGAACTCGCTGAGCTTGTCCAGCAGGACTGCCTTGTGCATGGCTACCCCCGCTCCCGGATCTTAAGAGCGGCTTCCCGCGCCCTGGCCAGCAGGTCGTCTCCGGGGCGCTCGGGCGGATCTTGGCGCATCGCCTGCAGATCCACGATCTCCTCCGAGGGGACGCCGTCGGCGTTGACCAGGTCGCGGTAGCGGTGGGACGGCCATTCACTGGAGACGTCGGCCTTGTCCTGCCACTCGCTGTTCCACTGGCGCAGGTCCATCTGCTGCTCGAGGACCTTGCGCACGTAGCCCTGGTTCTCCTGGAACCGGAACTCCACGGTGAGCGTGTCGCCGAACAGTGCCTCCGGCTCGATGCCCTCGTACTTGAGCAGCATCTGGCCCCACAGCTGAAGGTGCTCGAGCTCCATGTGCAGGAACTCGTCCCAGATGAGCCGGATCCGCTCATCGGTCTCGTGCGCGTAGCAGTGCTGGTAGTTGTAGACCTCCATCAGCTGGTGCTGAACCTGGCGCTGCAACAACGTCTCGGTGGGGTCGAGCAGGGACTCGTAGAACGTCACGTGCTCCTCCTCCACCTCCCCGATCTCTGCGTACAGCTCCCGAGCCTGGCGGTTCCCGTACTCCGGCCCGTGCTCCTTGTAGAAGTTGTAGGTCTGCTGCTCCCCGCACAGCAACGTCAGGGTGTGCAGCTTGCTCAGCGGAAGGGCACGGTTCTTCTCGTAGTGGCGCAGCAGACGAACTTCCGGGTCGTTGTGGTGCTCGGACGTCGGCCGGCCCGGAAAGATCTCGGTCCTGCCCTGCAGGATCGTGTCGGGGTCCTTGCCCTCCAAGTAGTCCAGCAGCTCCGAGTACCGGTACAGGTGGTCGAAGTCCTCCAGCAGCCCGAAGTTGAACGCCTCCCGGACGAAGGGGTCGGGCTCATTGCGCGCGAAGTACGCGGTGAGGTCGATGGCCACCTGCTCGTAGGCGATCGTGGTCTCGAGGACCGACTGATCCGCCGGGTTCAGCCAGTTGATCGTCGTCTGCTGCTGCTGCTCCACCATCCGCGTTCGGGCCAGCAACGAGCGGATCTCGAAGTTGTCCGTGGACCGCGAGAAGTGGTGCGAGAAGTTCCAGGCGCCGTTTTCCACGCCGTTCATCAGAATCACCCTGGTGCGCGTGTACGCGTCGACCTCGTGCTTGTCATAGGGAGCCTTGACCCGCTGCTTCCAGGACCGGTACTGGTCCTCCAGCGGGATACCAGGCTCCTTCCAGGGCTCAAGAGTCACCGATTCGACAGCTGGACTGGCCACGAGGCTCCTTACCGACTAGGAACGGGGGCTGCGGACAAGTAGGGCTACTCGCACCGCCTGCCCCCACGGGGGTGGCGACTCCTTGTCCCAGGCAGGACCATCCAAACGGCGACCGTCTTCCTCGTTGCAGCATTTTCCAGCGGCCGTCCTCGATCCGTCACAGGTCGTCACTCCGGGAAAGGTGACGTACGAGGCTTTCGGTGCACCGATCGTCGAGGCCACCCCCGCCCGGGCCCCGCGATCAACGGCCTCACATGCAGCAGCCCAAGCGGCCGGCCGGCCCGGGCGGTGGCCGACAAGGTCGAGCATGTCCTGCAAAACAAGGACGGCCAGCTCGGCCGGAAGAACAGCTACGGCTGCGACCCCCGCCGCAGCAAGGGCTGAACCTGGCAGGGCACGTACGCCCGAGCGGCCTACGCGTCCGGTAACGCAGCTCTGCCCCGTTCGCATGGCGATCACGGGGTCGACGGGTGACGGACGGCATGCAGTCGCAGCAGCCGATCACCGTTCCGTCGCGGCGCCAGATCTCTGGAGCAGGTCTGCCGCCGCCTGCGCGCCGCCACTGCCGTCCGAGCGCACGCCGTGGCGTGGATCGAGGTCCCGGTAGACGTCGAAGAATTGGCTCAGCTCCGCGAGCTGGTGCGCCGGGAGGTCGGCAAGGTCCCGGACCCCCTCATACACCGGCTCACCGGCGGGGACCACGACGAGCTTCGGCTCGCGACCATGGCGCGTCATGAGCCAGAAGACGCCGATCACCCGCCCGCGGACGCGGACCCCCGGGTACGTCGGCTCCGGCATGAGGACCAGGGCGTCCAGCCGCTCACCGTCGGAGGCGCTCGTGCCGGGGACGAAGCCGTAGTCGGCAGGGAAGGTGACCGACGCCGGCAATCGGCGCTCAAACCTGACGATGCCGTCGTCGTCGATCTCCAGCTTGTTGCGGCTACCCCGGGGAACTTCGACGACCACCTCGACAGTGGCCCCGCCCGCGGCTGTCATGGAGATCCGGTACCCCGCCCGTGGCGGTCGAAGCGGGCCTTCTTGATGGGGAGGCCTCCTTTGCCGAGCGCGATACGCGATCAAGGCGTACGGCCATGAGAGTGTCTGCACAACCACAACCACAACCACAACCCAGCCGAGCAAGGGCGCCGGTTAGCCCGGGGCGGTTCAGATCCTTTCTGCTGTCCTCATCGGCAATGACCTCGAGATCCCAGCGTCTCCGCCCGGCCTCGGCGACCAGTGCGGCCTCCTGAGCCTCAAGGCTCGCGCCCTCGGCAGCCTGCTCCTGAGTGGAGACGCGGCGGGCACTGTCGCCGACGCCGGCCGCGCTCCAACCACAGAGCAGTGGCTGAGGCACTGGCTGGAGGTCATCGCGGCACGAAAGGTGCGACCAGCGACGTATGACGGTTACCGGAGCAAGATCGAGCATCACCTCATACCAGGTCTCGGCGGGCACCGGCTGGACCGGCTCCAGCCGGAACACGTCGAAGAGTTTTACCGAGGACTGGAGGCGGCAGGGCTGGCGCCCGCCACGGTCCTGCAAATTCACAGGATCTTGTCGCGGGCCCTCAAGGTGGTGTGCAACGCGGAAGGGTTGCCAGGAACGTGGCAGCCCTGGTGGACGCCCCCAGCGCCGACCGCGAGGAGGTTCAGCCCCTGACGGCTGCGGAAGCCCGCGACCTGCTCGCGGCTCCGAGTGCGACGCGCAACGGGGCACGTTGGTCTGTGGCCCTCGCGCTCGGGCTACGGCAAGGGGAGGCACTCGGCCTCACCTGGGACGACGTAAATCTGGACTCCGGCACGGTGACCGTGCGCCGGGCGCTCCAACGCGTCCGCGGCAAGAGCTCATGATGGTGCCACCAAAGTCGCGAGCAACGCCACCGCAACAAGGAGGTCGATAGCGACGCGAACGCGGTCGCTGCCACGACGCGCGAGCAGCACCGAGGTAACCGCAGCCAGCACCACGACGGACTCGCGCAGCAGTTGCCACGGCATGCTTCCGGCCGCCACCAGGTGAACCGAAGCGGTCGCGGCCACGACCAGCAGCACAGGCCGGAGGTCAAGGGACCACCCGCGGGTGTCGGCCGTCGGCGGGACGGCGGACGGCCGGGTGCCGAAGGGGCGCGTGGGTGGCCATGACTGCCGCCGGCTACCCGTCGGAGGGGGGCGGAGGTGCCGCATGGTGGCGTCAGGTCCCGGGAAAAGCAGGGCTCCGTGACTCGGGTCTGACCAGCGGACGCGGGTATGGCGGAGCTCCATCGTGGCCGCGTACCTCGAGGACCTCCCCGTCTCGGACGGGCTCGTCCACGTGGGTGCTATGAATGACGATCGGGTCGCTGACTTGTGCGCACATGCCGTCGCCTCCTTGGTGGTGATCGCGCTCTCGGATCAACGCTCCTGCTGGATGCCGCCAGTGTTGTCTCGCTGGTGGGCGCCGCTACTCCAGGCGGGCGCCACGCATGGAGGTCAATGGCGGCTGGCAGATGATCTGCATGGCGTGGTGTTGTGCGTCCGGCAGTACCTCGCGCAGGAAGGTGCAGTCAACGCAACGATCGATGTCCACGTCGCCTGCGCGGACTGGGCAACGAACGTGGCCACAGTCAACCGGTAGCGCAATGGTCCTCGGTTCGAGCAATCTTCGAAGCTTCCACACGGTAATCGCCGCCTCACGCGGTAGAGCCAAGACGCTGTTACCTGCTACTTAAACGCGGGAGGTGTCGTCAGGACAGGGCCGATGGTCCCTGGCATGGGCGACGTGCAGCACACATTTGCGAGCGTGTTATGCCGCCTCTGGAAGCGGACTGCGGCGTCCGTTGACGCCGCTCGGGCCCGAGTCGCCGCCTTTGCCTGAGTCGTCGAGAACCTTCGCGAGTTCCTTCACCGTGACCACGCACGAGAAGCACGAAGCCCACCCCGAACAGCAGGTAGGCCCCCTGGTAGCGGGCGTCCGCAGTGGACGGGAACGGGGTCGACGTGGTCGAACCCGGCCTGACCCTTGTAGTGAACGGCGCGCTGCTGCCTTCTAGCCGATTCGTCGACCGGCCGGAGCTCCACGGCCGCGAACGCATCGACGGTGCCCCGGTTGACCGCGAGCGCGTACCCTCCCGAAGACGACGTGACAAGCGACGGGTCACCGAGCGCCCGACGCAGTTTCGATACTTTTGGCTGCATGGTGTTGCGCGGGGTCTGAAGCCCCTCCGGACCCCACAGGTTCTCGATCAGCCGCTCGACCCGGACCGGCACGCCGGCGTCAAGGGCCAGCCTAATCAGCAGCTCCGTGGTCCTACCGGCGGGAACCAAGAGAAGCTCCCCATCGCGACGGAGCTCGCACGGGCCGAGCACTGAAAGGGCGAGCGCCCCCAGGCTAGGACGCGTGAATTGCTCGTCAGGGGAACAACGAGCCCGCAAGCCAACGCCGACATCCCGGCCGCCGGATCCTCACGACTCGGGCCAACGAGCGGGGCCAACATGTACCCCTACCGTGCCGGCAGCACCTCGCTGGCCTCCTCCATCCCGCCGCGCTTCCACGACGGCATTTCGCCGCCCGCACCGCCCGGCGTTTTTGACTTGTTCAAGAGAAGGCGTCAGGATTGCGCCCATGCCGGAGGCCGCAGACCTCGAACGTCTCCTTCGCGCCGCTGGGCTGCGGGTCACCCGCCCTCGCGTGGCGGTGCTGGACGCTGTCCACGCCGAGCCGCACCTGGACACGGACGCCCTGATCGCCGCCACCCGGGCCCGGCTGGGTGCGGTGTCCCACCAGGCGGTGTACGACGTGCTGCGCGTCCTGACCCACCGCGGCCTGGTGCGGCGCATCCAGCCGCAGGGCTCGGTCGCGCGCTACGAGGCACGGGTGGGCGACAACCACCACCACCTGGTCTGCCGCGACTGCGCCACGATCGTTGACGTCGACTGCGCGGTCGGCGCCGCGCCCTGTCTGACCCCGTCCGGCGACGCCGGCTTCGCGGTCGACGAGGCCGAGGTCGTCTTCTGGGGATCATGCCCGTCCTGCACGGACAAGCCGACCCCCGTCCACCTCCCCTCCCCCTCCCCCGCTGGCCCGCACAGAGAGGTACGTCGTGACCAACGAGCTCGACAAGAACCACACGCAAAGCACCAGTGAGAGCGAGAACCCGGCGATCCCCTCGCCGGACCCCGACACCGACCACCGGCCCCGCAGCAACAGGGACTGGTGGCCGAACCAGGTCGACCTGTCGGTGCTGAACAAACCCTCGAAGGACTCCGACCCGCTCGGCGAGGGCTTCGACTACAAGGCCGAGTTCGCGAAGCTCGATGTCGAGGAGGTCAAGCGCGACCTCGTCCAGGTGATGCGCACCTCGCAGGACTGGTGGCCCGCGGACTGGGGCCACTACGGCCCGCTGTTCATCCGCATGTCCTGGCACGCCGCCGGCACCTACCGCATCGCCGACGGACGCGGCGGCGGCGGCCAGGGCAGCCAGCGCTTCGCCCCGCTCAACAGCTGGCCGGACAACGCCAACCTCGACAAGGCCCGCCGCCTGCTGCTGCCGATCAAGCAGAAGTACGGCCCGAAGCTCTCCTGGGCGGACCTGCTCGTGCTCGCCGGTAACTTCGCCCACGACGACATGGGCCTGAAGACCTTCGGCTTCGGCTTCGGCCGCGAGGACGTCTGGCAGCCCCAGGAGGTCTTCTGGGGTCCGGAGGACACCTGGCTCGGTGATGAGCGCTACGGCGGGGACGACCCGCTCGACCTGGACGAGGGCGAGCTCGCGGCGGTCACCATGGGTCTGATCTACGTCAACCCCGAGGGTCCGCAGGGTCAGCCCGACCCGGTCGCCTCCGCCCACGACATCCGGGTCACGTTCAGCCGCATGGGCATGAGCGACGAGGAGACCGTCGCCCTTATCGCGGGCGGGCACACCTTCGGCAAGACGCACGGCGCCGGCAACCCCGAGCTCGTCGGCCCGGAGCCCGAGGGCTGCCCGGTGCACGGCAGCGGCCTGGGCTGGATCAGCCAGCACGGCAGCGGCAAGGGCGCCGACACCATCACGAGCGGTCTCGAGGGCGCCTGGACCCCGACGCCGACGACGTGGGACAACAGCTACTTCGAGATGCTGTTCCGCTACGAGTGGGAGCTCACCGAGAGCCCCGCCGGCGCGAAGCAGTGGCAGCCGTCGAACCCCGAGGCGCAGGAGCTCGTCCCGGACGCGCACATCGAGGGCAAGAAGAACCCGCCGATGATGTCGACGGCCGACATGGCCCTGGTCAAGGACCCGGGATTCCGCGAGATCTCGGAGCGCTTCTACAACGACCCTGAGTACTTCGCCGACCAGTACGCGCGTGCCTGGTTCAAGCTCCTGCACCGCGACATGGGTCCCAAGAGCCGCTACCTCGGCCCGGATGTGCCGCAGGAGGTGCTCGTCTGGC
>JAVEDJ010000394.1 GCA_030841025.1 Actinomycetota bacterium | reverse complement strand
GGCCGCCAGCAGCAGCGCACCGCTCGCGCGCGACCGGACGGCACCGAGGCGCTGCGGCAGGCCCAGTACGCCGCCCGCCCGGTCGGCCTCGATGTCCGGCACGACGTTGAGGAAGTGGGCTCCCAGGCCCAGCAGCGCACCCGCCGCGACCAGCCAGGCATGGGGCGCCGGCCGGCCCGGGAGCCCGAGCGCCAGGAAGGCCGTGAGCGACCCGAAGCTGACGGCGTAGGGCAGGAAGGAGAGCACCGTCCGCTTCAGCCCCAGGTTGTACGCCCAGCCGCCGACCACGACGACGAGGTGGCACAGTCCGGCCCGCCAGCCGCTGGCCAGGGACAGCGGCACGCACGCGGTCACGGCGGCCGCGCAGCACAGGAGAACCGTGCGTGCGCTCACCTGGCCGGAGACCAGCGGCTTGTCGCGGCGGCCGGCCGCCCGGTCGCGGCGCTGGTCGATCAGGTCGTTGGACCACCCGATCGACAGCTGCCCGGTCAGCACCGCCAAGGCGACCAGCAGCACGCCGCCGGCAGGTCGGCCGGCCACCGCCGACAGGGCCGTGGCCAGCGACGTCACGGCGACCGTGGGCGCTGCATGAGCAGCCCTGAGCAGAGCAACAGCGCGGTGCACGACGGTCAGTATGGCCAGACGTGACGCGCCTTTCCGGTGGCGCCAGGCCGACTGTCTCCCCATCCCTGGATGCATGAGAACGTACGTCTGTCAAGCGCGTGACCTGCGTAAACGCGCCGATCGACGGCCCGAGTTAGGCGGGTCCGCGTGTTATCCTGGAGCCCGCGAAAGGGGTCTGACACATATGACGTTCAAGGTCGGCGAAACGGTCGTCTATCCCCATCATGGGGCCGCCCTCATCGAGTCCATCGAGACTCGCACGATCAAGGGTGAGGACAAGCTCTACCTCGTCCTCAAGGTTGCGCAAGGAGATCTGACCGTCCGGGTGCCGGCCGAGAACTGCGATCTCGTAGGTGTCCGCGACGTGGTCGGCCAGGAAGGCCTCGAGCGCGTCTTCGAGGTCCTACGTGCCCCGCACACCGAGGAGCCGACCAACTGGTCGCGCCGCTACAAGGCCAACCTCGAGAAGCTCGCCTCCGGCGACGTGATCAAGGTCGCCGAGGTCGTCCGCGACCTGTGGCGTCGCGACAAGGATCGCGGCCTGTCCGCCGGCGAGAAGCGCATGCTGGCCAAGGCCCGGCAGATCCTGGTCAGCGAGCTCGCGCTCGCCGAGCACACCAACGAGGACAAGGCCGAGGCGATCCTGGACGAGGTTCTCGCCTCCTAACCTGCCCACTCGGTGACCCGCGGGCGACGCGGGCCCACCACCTGTACGTACCTGCGCCGTCGACCCCCTAGGGTCGGCGGCGCAGGGTCGTTCTGACCGCATTCGTGAGGCACGCCGGACGGACTGGAGGTGCGCGATGTCACCGCGGCTCACCCGCGCGCCCAGCGCCGTCGTCGAGCTGCTGCGGCTGTGCGTGGTCGTGTTCTTCGCCGGTGTCGGCTACTACCTGGCCGAGGTCATCTCCGCGGACGACAAGCCGGTCCTGGGCGCCTTCAGCGTCATCGGTCTGGGGATCATCCTGGGGTCGGCCCTGGGCTACGTGCTCGGCGGCATCCTCGGTCGCGGCACCCTCGGCGTCGTACGACGGGCCGAGAGCGGTCTGCGGGAGACGCCCGCCGAGCAGATCGTGGCCGGTGCCGTCGGGGCCGTGATCGGTGTCCTCGCGGCCGTCGGCGTCACGTGGCCGGTCTTCCTGATCAACCGGCCCGTGCTGACGATGCCCATCTTCGCCTTCGTCGTCGTCGCGTTGGGCATGCTCGGCTACCGCCTCGGGACCTCCAAGCGGGAGGCGGTGCTCGGGATGTTCGGCGCGCGGGTCGGGCTGGCCGAGCGCCCGATGCCGGCGGCCGCGTTCCCGCGCATCATCGACACGTCCGTGGCGATCGACGGACGCATCCTCGACGTGGTGCGGTCCGGCTTCCTGCACGGCCGGATCCTGGTGCCCACGCCGGTTCTCGGCGAGCTGCAGGGGCTCGCCGACGCCGGAGACGACCTCCGCCGCGGGCGCGGCCGCCGCGGCCTCGAGGTGCTCGAGTCGCTGCGCCGTGAGCAGGGCGTCGAGGTGGAGGTGCTGGACGACGACGTGCCCGCCGTCGCCGAGGTCGACGCCAAGCTGGTGCGCCTGTGCCTCGACCGGTCCGCGGCCCTGCTCACGCTCGACACCAACCTCGCCAAGGCTGCGGGGCTGGCCGGTGTGCGCGTCATGAACCTGCACGCCCTCGCACTCGCCCTGCGGCCACCTGTGACCGCCGGCGATGACGTCAACGTGCTGGTCATCAAGCCGGGCAAGGAGCCGGGTCAGGGCGTCGGCTACCTCGACGACGGCACGATGATGGTGGTCGAGCGTGGCCGTGACCAGGTGGGCCGTGAGGTGACTGTCACCGTTACCAGCGTGCTGACGACCGCCAACGGGAGGCTGGTGTTCGCCCGGCTCGTCGGGGCCGACCGGTGAGCGACCGGGTGGCCGCGATCGTCCCGGCCGCCGGTCGCGGTGAGCGGCTCGGTCCGGGCACACCCAAGGCGCTGCGGCTGCTCGGTGGCGTCCCGCTCCTGGTGCACGCGGTCCGGAACCTGGCCGCCGCGCGGCAGGTCGACCTCGTGGTCGTGGCGGCGCCACCGGACCAGGTGACCGAGGTGCGCGCCCTGCTCCGCGACCACCATGCCGGTGCCGCCCTGCACGTCGTAGCCGGAGGTCCTACCCGCATCGAGTCGGTTCGCGCCGCCCTCGCGGCGCTGCCCGACGAGGTCGCCATCGTGCTGGTCCACGACGCCGCGCGGCCGCTTGCACCCGTCGAGCTCGTCGACGCGGTGGTGGCGCGGGTGCGGGCGGGCGCCGACGCGGTGGTGCCCGGCGTGCAGGTCACCGACACCGTGAAGCGTGTCGAGGGCGAGGTGGTGGTCGAGACCGTCGACCGCCGGCCCCTGCGGGCGATCCAGACTCCGCAGGGCTTCCGGCGGACCGTGCTCGAACAGGCCCACCTCGCGGCACTGGCGACCGGTGGTGACGCGGACGTGACCGACGACGGCGCTCTGGTCGAGCGCGCGGGTCACCCGGTCGTGGTGGTGCCCGGCGCCGAGGAAGCATTCAAGGTCACCAGGCCGCTCGACCTGGTGCTCGCCGAGGCCGTGCTGCAACGCAGGAGGGCCGGCGGTGTCCGCTGACGCGCCTGCTCCGCCTCCCGCCGCGCTGCCGCGGGTAGGCACGGGGGTCGACGTCCACCCGTTCGAGGACGGGCGCGTGCTGTGGCTGGCCGGTCTGCAGTGGCCGGGAGGGATCGGGCTCGCGGGGCACTCCGACGGTGACGTCGCGGCGCATGCGGCCTGCGATGCGCTGCTGGCCGCGGCCGGCATCGGTGACCTGGGCTCCGTCTTCGGCACCGACGACCCCCGCTGGTCAGGCGCGTCCGGTGCCGCGCTGCTGACCGAGACCGCCCGGCTGGTGCGTGACGCGGGCTTCGTCATCGGCAACGTGTCGGTCCAGGTGATCGGCAACCGGCCCCGGATCGGTGCGCGCCGCGCAGAGGCCGGACGGGCGCTGTCCGCAGCCGTGGGTGCGCCGGTCGCGGTGTCGGCCACCACGACCGACGGTCTCGGGCTGACCGGACGCGGCGAGGGACTCGCGGCTGTCGCGACCGCCCTGGTCGCACCGACGACGGCGGGCGAGCGCTCCGCCACCCCGTAGGCTTGACCGGTGAGCCTGCGCCTGTACGACACCGCGACCCGGTCGGTTCGTGACTTCCAACCCCTTCGCGAGGGCGCGGTCAGCATCTACCACTGCGGGCTCACCGTGCAGGCCGAGCCGCACGTCGGGCACATCCGCAAAGAGGTCGTTTTCGACGTGCTGCGCAGGTGGCTCACCCGCCTGGGATACGACGTGACGATCATCGCCAACATCACCGACATCGACGACAAGATCCTCGCCAAGTCGGCAGAGGAGGGCCGGCCGTGGTGGGCGCACGCCTACGAGAACGAGCGCTGGCTGAACCGGGCGTACGACGTGCTGGGGTGCCTCCCGCCGACCTACGAGCCGCGGGCAACCGGGCACATCCCCGAGATGATCGAGCTGATGGACACCCTCATCGAGCGCGGCCACGCCTACCCCGCTGACGACGCTTCCGGCGACGTCTACTTCGACGTGCGCTCCTGGCCGTCGTACGGCGAGCTGTCCGGCATGCGCATCGACGAGATGGAGGCCGCGGCCGACGCCGACCCGCGCGGCAAGCGCGACCCCCGTGACTTCGCGCTCTGGAAGGGCCACAAGCCCGACGAGCCGGTGACCGCGTCGTGGGCCTCGCCGTGGGGTCGCGGCCGCCCGGGCTGGCACCTCGAGTGCTCGGCCATGGCGGGCAAGTACCTCGGTGACGAGTTCGACATCCACGGTGGCGGCATCGACCTGCGCTTCCCGCACCACGAGAACGAGATCGCCCAGTCGAAGGCCGCCGGGCAGAGGTTCGCACGGTGGTGGATGCACAACGCCTGGGTCACGACATCGGGCGAGAAGATGAGCAAGTCGCTCGGCAACTCGCTCCTGGTGCGTGAGGTCGTCAAGCGCGTGCGGCCGATCGAGCTGCGTTACTACCTGGTGGCGGCGCACTACCGCTCGCACGTGGAGTTCTCGTTCGACGCGCTCGACGAGGCGGCAGCTGCTTTCCGGCGCATCGAAGGCTACGTACGGCGCGCTACGGAGCTCGTCGGAGACGTCTCCGACGGCGTGCTCTGTGCCGAGTTCGCCGAGGCCATGGACGACGACCTGTCGGTGCCCGCCGCCCTCGCGGCCCTGCAGGGCGTGATCCGCGAGGGCAACAAGCTGGTGCTGGACGGGGCATCCGACGCGTTGCGCGGCAACCTCGCCTCCGTGCGCGCCATGCTCGACGTACTCGGCGTCGACCCGCTCTCGCCGCCGTGGTCGGAGGCTGCCGACGGGTCAGACCTGCACGACGTGGTGGACCGGCTCGTCGCCGTCGCACTCGAGGAGCGGGCGGCAGCCCGGGCGCGCAAGGACTACGCCGCGGCTGACCGCATCCGGGACCGGCTGACGGTGGCGGGTGTGGCTGTCGAGGACACGCCCGACGGTCCCCGCTGGACGCTGAGCGGCTCGGCGCCGACCGACGACCTGACGACCGACGACTTGACGACCGACGACTTGACGACCGATGAGGTGCAGTGATGGCCGGTAACAGCTCACGCAGGGGTGCCAAGCGCACCCCCGGCTCGAAGAAGGGTTCGGTCGTCGGCTCCGGTGGTCAGCGTCGCAAGCAGCTGAAGGGCAAGGGTCCGACGCCGAAGGCCACGGAGCGCACTGCGCACCCCGCGGCCCGCCGTGCGCGGGCCGTGGCCAAGCACGCCGGTACCTCGGGGACCCGGCCCTCGACCCGGTCCGCCGCGCCGCGCTCCCGCGGGGGTGAGGCCGGCAGTGGTCCCGAGACCGTCGGCGGGCGCAACCCCGTGGTGGAGGCCCTGCGCGCCCGGGTGCCGGCCACCGCGCTGTACATCGCCGAGCGCATCGACAGCGACGACCGGGTGCGTGAGGCGCTCAAGCTGGCAGCCGAGCTCCACGTGCCGGTGCTCGAGGCTCCCCGCGGCGAGCTGGACAGGCTCGGCGGTAGCGCGCCGCACCAGGGCCTCGTGCTGCAGGTGCCGGCCTACGACTATGCGCACCCCGACGACTTCCTGACCGTGGGGGGTGCCGACCCGGCGCTGGTGATCGCGCTCGACGGCGTGACCGACCCACGCAACCTGGGTGCGGTGCTGCGGTCGGCGGCAGCCTTCGGCGGTCACGGTGTCGTGGTGCCCGCACGCCGGGCGGCCGGCGTCACGGCCACTGCCTGGAAGGTGTCGGCGGGTGCCGCGGCGCGGGTGCCCGTGGCCCGGGCGACCAACCTGACCCGGGCGCTGGAGAGCTATCGCGAGGCGGGGTTCTTCGTCGTCGGTCTCGACGGCGACGGCGCCACGACCGTGGACGAGCTCGACATCAGCACGGGTCCGCTGGTGCTGGTCGTGGGGTCCGAGGGCAAGGGGCTGTCGCGGTTGGTCCGCGAGACCTGCGACGTCATCGCCAGCATTCCGATCACGGCGTCGACCGAGTCCTTGAACGCCGCCGTCGCGGCCGGAATCGCCCTCTACGAGGTCGCCCGCGCGCGTCGTACCGCCTGATCGGGCTTGCGTGAGCCGATCCTGGCCAATGCCTCGGCATGAGGGCTGACGGCTAGGGCGACGTGTCGTCCAGGTACGGCGGTGCCTCGACGGTGGGGCTGCCGATGCGCGAACCGAGCACGGCCGCCTCGTCGGGCTTGTGGCTCAGGACGTCCTCGACGTAGGAGCGGGCCGCCGGCAGCAGCCCGGCGTCACGGCCGAGGCGCTCGGACAGGAACCAGCGGTGCTCGAGCACCTCGTGGAAGATCTCGGCGGGCTCCAGCTTGCCGCGCAGCTCGCGCGGCACGGCGGACACGACCGGGTTGAACACCTCGGTGAGCCACCGGTGCGCGACGATCTCCTCGTCCTCGTTCTTCTTGTCGACACAGACCTCGGCCTTGAAGTGGTCGAGGTCGTTGAGCAGTCGGCGGGCCTGGTTCTCCTGGACGTCGAGTCCGGTCAGCCGCAGCAGGCGGCGGCTGTGGTGGCCGGCGTCCACGACCTTCGGGTACAGCTCGACGCGCCTGCCGTCCTCACCCGTGACGAACGCCAGCTCGGCGACGTCGTACCCGAGCTCGTTGAGCCGCCGCACCCGCTGGTTGACGCGGTAGCGCTCGTGCGCGTCGAACACGTCGGCGTGGGTGAGCTCCTCCCACAGCATCCCGTAGCGGTGCGCGACCTGGTCGGCGATGACGACCGGGTCCATGGACGGGTGCAGGAGCCCGCCCGCTTCGAGGTCGAGCAGCTCGCCCGCGATGTTGGTGCGGGCCAGGTCCAGGTCGTAGCCGCGTTGGCCGTCGGACAGCGCGTTGTGCAGCTCCCCGGTCTCCGCGTCGACGAGGTAGGCGGCGAAGGAGCCGGCGTCGCGGCGGAACAGGGTGTTCGACAGGGAGCAGTCACCCCAGTAGAAGCCGGTGTTGTGCAGCCGGACCAACAGGACCGACAGTGCGTCGACCAGGCGGTCGGCGGTGTCGGGCCGCAGGGTCGACGAGAACAGGGCACGGTAGGGCAGCGAGAACTGCAGGTGCCGGGTGACGAGGGCGGGGTCGAGCGGCCGACCGGAGGCGTCGACCCTGCCGAGGACGACCCCCACCGCCTCGACACACGGGATGTCCTTGCGCTCGAGCTGGCGCAGCAGGCCGTACTCGCGGCGGGCGAGGGCCTCGCCGACCTCCTTGACCGCGTAGACCGAGTTCTCCAAGCGGACGAAGCGCACTACGTGACGCGAGATGCCCCGAGGCAGCGCCACCAGCTGGTCCTCGGGCCAACGCTCGAGGGACGTGGACCATGGCAGGTCGAGCAGGGCGGGATCACCTGGTGCCGCCAGGATCTGCAGGGCCATGACACAACTCTGCCAGGGGTAGCCGCTCCGATGCGGAGGCGGCCGCCCCTGGCAGAGATGCGACGGCGGTGGATCAGGTGGGCAGGCGCTCCCCGCTCACCGTGGAGAACAGGTGGACGTGGCCCTGCTTCGGAGCGAACCAGACGTCGTCGCCCTTCATCGGTGGCCGGCGGCCGTCGACGCGGGCGATGATGTCGTGGTCCTTGCCGTTGAGCTGGGCGACGCCGTAGACGTAAGCGTCGGCGCCGAGCTCCTCGACGAGGTTGATCGTGGTCTTGAGGCCCTTGCCCTCCTCGACGATGTCCATGTCCTCCGGACGCACGCCCACGGTGATCTGCCGGTCGCCCTTGCCGGCCTCTTCGGCGGTCTCGCGCGGGATGGGCGTGTCGGCGCCGCCGAAGTGCATGGTGTTGCCCTCGACATCGACCTGAAGAAGGTTCATGGCCGGGGAGCCGATGAAGCCGGCGACGAAGACGTTGTTCGGGCTGTCGTACATGTTCCGGGGGGTGTCGACCTGCTGGAGGATGCCGTCCTTGAGCACGGCCACGCGGTCGCCCATCGTCATGGCCTCGACCTGGTCGTGGGTGACGTAGACGGTCGTGACTCCGAGCCGGCGCTGCAGGGCGGCGATCTGGCTGCGCGTCTGGACCCGCAGCTTGGCGTCGAGGTTGGACAGCGGCTCGTCCATGAGGAACACCTGCGGTGAGCGGACGATCGCCCGTCCCATGGCCACGCGCTGACGCTGGCCACCGGAGAGGGCCTTCGGCTTCCGGTCGAGGTACTCCCCGAGGTCCAGGATCTTGGCCGCCTCGGCGACCTTCTCGCGGATCTTGTCCTTGGGCTCGCCGGCGATCTTGAGCGCGAACCCCATGTTGTCGGCGACAGTCATGTGCGGGTAGAGCGCGTAGTTCTGGAACACCATCGCGATGTCGCGGTCCTTGGGCGCGAGGTGCGTGACGTCG
>JAVEDJ010000209.1 GCA_030841025.1 Actinomycetota bacterium | reverse complement strand
AGCGCGAGCACGGCGACGAAACCGGCTGCGCCGAACATCACGCCGCCCATCACACCGTGCTTCACGTCAACCTTGATCTCGGTCTTCGCGAGCTCGATCTCGTCGCGCACGAGCGTCGACAGGTCGCGGCTGGCGTTGGCGAACAGCGCGCCAAGCGTCGGCTCGGCCCGGTAACCGTTGCCAGGCGTGGTGTCGGTCATGTCCGGCCCTCCCGTGCTCTGCTCGGTCGCGACTGCCTGTCAGCGATCGCTGCGGTCAGTCTGCCCCTCGATCTTGGTCTGATCCACCTCGGGATACCGCCGCGCGCCGCCCCGGCCCTGGCGATTCGACCACGTTGGGTAGGCCGGATGGTGCGACAACAGGCGTAGAGGCCTCTTGTCGCACCATCCCGCCTGTTGCCGCGGGCCTGCAGTCAGCCGGATCCGACACGTCGGTAATGACGTTGTCGGGCCCGCAGCACGACCGCCGCCAGGGTGGCCGCGAGAAGGGACCCGACCAGCACCCCCGTCGTGACGTGCGCACCGCGGCTCGGTTCGTCGAACGAGAGATCCGCGATCAACAGCGAGACCGTGAAACCCATGCCCGCCAGCAGTGAGACCCCGGCCAGGTCCGACCAGCTGAGCGACGGATCGAGCCGGGCTCGGGTGAACCGCGCGGTGAGATAGGCACCACCCAGGACACCGACGAACTTGCCGACGACAAGGCCCGCGACCACGGCGACGGCAGCGGTGTCTGCCACGGCGGAACGCAGGTCGGCCGGGCGCGCGGAGACACCCGCCGCAAAGAGGGCGAACAGCGGTACGGCGATGCCGGCGCTGACCGGACCGACGAGGTGCTCCAGCCGCTCGGCAGGCGCCTCGTCCTCGCCGTCGTCGCGCCGTACCCGGGTCAGGAGGCCCAGCGCGACCCCGGCGACGGTGGCGTGCACGCCGCTGTCGTGGACCAGGGCCCAGACGACGACCGCGAGCGGCACCAGAAGCCACCCGGGTGTCAGGCGGCGGTGCTGAAGAAACGCCCAGAGGGCGACCCCGAGCCCCGCGAGCACCAAGGGCAGCAGTCGTAGCTGCGACGTGAAGGCGACGGCGATCACGAGGATGGCACCGAGGTCGTCGACCACCGCGAGGGTGAGCAAGAACGCGCGCAGCGGCGTCGGTAGCGCCGAGCCGAGGACGGCGAGCACAGCCAGGGCGAACGCGATGTCGGTGGCCATCGGGATCGCCCAGCCCATGCGTGCCGACGGGTCACCTTGGGACACCGCGAGGTAGACGAGGGCCGGCACGACCATGCCGGTGAACGCGGCCACTACTGGTAGAGCCGCAGCCGCCCGGTCGCGCAGGGAACCGAGGACGAGCTCGCGCTTGAGCTCGAGCCCGGCGACGAAGAAGAAGACGGCCAGCAGTCCGTCGGAAGTCCACTGCTCGAGGGTCAGGTCGAGGTGCAGCAGCGCGGGCCCGACGACGGTGTGCCGCAACCGCTCGTAGCCATCGGCCCAGGGCGAGCTCGCCCAGACCACCGCAACCGCGGCCGCGGCCAGGAGCAACGCGCCGCCCACCGTCTCCTGGCGCAGCAGCGCGGCGACGTACCTGGTCTCGGCCCCTGGCAGCCGCCGCAGCAGCACGGTGGGGACCGGACGGGTCGGGCGTGATCGGGGCGACACGGGCGGCTCCTCGGGCAGGCGAACACGACTGCCGACCAGACTTCCCGGCGCACCGGCAGCGACTCTACCGCCCCCCGCGGCCCCGACCACTCGCGCGACTCGACCACGTCAGGTAGGTGCCGCGGACCAGCAGTCCGGCAGCGGGGGCGGTCGGGGCGAAACCGTCACAGCGTCGGCAGGACCTCCGCGGCCACCTGCTCGAGCACCTTCACGTCACCGGCGTACACGCCCTCGGGTCGCGGCCAGTGCACGACGACCTCGCTGAAGCCGAGCTGCCCCGCCCGACCCAGCACGTCGCGCACCTGCTCGATGGACGACAGCGCGAACTGGGCCGAGGCATCGACGCTGAGGTAGCGCTGGACGTCAGCCGGCTCGCGACCCTCCGCCTGCAGCGCCTCGTCCAGCCGCCCGATCGCGTCGGGGAGGGCGGCCCACCAGCGCTGCTCGCCCTCGTCCGGCGACGTGACACCTGTGGTCGCCCAGCCCTGCCCGAACTGCGCCACGACGCGCATTGCCTTCGGTCCGTTGGCCGCCACGACGAATGGCGGCCGGGGCTGCTGCACGCAGCCGGGGATCGTGCGGGCCTCGACGGCGCGAAACCACTCGCCGCCGTACGACGTCCGCGGGTGCGTGAGCAGCCGGTCCAGCAGCTCGACGAACGCAGCGAAGCGCGCCACCCGTTGGCCGGGCGAGAGCTCGTCGCCACCGAGGACCGTCGCGTCGAAACCACCACCGCCCGCACCGACCCCGAGGACGAGCCGACCGTCGCTCAGGTCATCGAGGGTCATCAGCTCCTTGGCGAACGGCACCGGGTGTCGGAAGTTCGGCGACGCGACCCAGGTGCCGATGCGGATGCGGCTGGTGGCCAGGGCGGCGGCGGCCAGGGTCGGCACGGTCGCGAACCACGGTGAGTCGGCCAGCGTGCGCCAGGCGAGATGGTCGTAGGTGTAGGCCGCGTGAAAGCCCCACTCGTCGAGCTGCTGCCACTGCGTGACCTGCTCTCGCCACCGGAGCTCGGGCAGCACGACGACACCGATCCGCATGCGCGCAGGCTAGCCGCGGTGGGCGAGTACACCCCCGAGCCGGTGCTCGGCCGGAGCGCGCCATGATCAGCGGCGCCACCCGGCCGGCATCCTCGGCTGCTCGTCGTCGTGGCGCATCCCGACGACGAGTCGCTCGGCGGGATGCAGCGCTTAGTCCTCGTCCTTGGCGCTGCCCTTGTCCAAGCCCTCGCTGATCAGGTTCATGACCGTCGAGTCGGCGAGGGTGGTCACGTCGCCGACCTCGCGGTGCTCGGCGACGTCGCGCAGCAGGCGGCGCATGATCTTGCCGGACCGCGTCTTGGGCAGCTCGGCCACCACCAGGATCTGCCGCGGCCGGGCGATCGGACCGATCTCCTTGGCCACGTGCTGACGCAGCTCCTGCACGGTGCTGTCGCCCTCGTCGGCCGCGCTGCCGCGCAGGATGACGAACGCGACGATGCCCTGTCCGGTGGTCGGGTCCGTCGCGCCGACCACCGCGGCCTCGGCGACCTTGAGGTGCGAGACCAGCGCCGACTCGACCTCGGTCGTGGAGATGCGGTGCCCGGAGACGTTCATCACGTCATCGACGCGTCCGAGCAGCCACAGGTCGCCGTCGTCATCCTTCTTGGCTCCGTCGCCGGCGAAGTACATGTCCGGGAACTTCGACCAGTAGGTCTCCTTGTAGCGCTCGTCGTCGCCCCAGATGCCGCGGAGCATGGCCGGCCACGGCTCGGTGAGGACGAGGTAGCCGCCGCCGCCGTTGGGCACGGGCTTGCCCTGGTCGTCGACGACGTCGGCGCCGATGCCCGGCAGTGGCCTCATGGCCGAGCCCGGCTTGGTCGCAGTCACGCCCGGCAGCGGGCTGATCATGATGGCGCCGGTCTCGGTCTGCCACCACGTGTCGACGATCGGTGCCTTCCCGCCGCCGACGTGTTCGCGGTACCACATCCAGGCCTCGGGATTGATCGGCTCACCCACGGAGCCGAGCACCCGCAGCGAGGACAGGTCATGCTGCTGCAGCGGCTCCGGGCCCCACTTCATGTAGGTGCGGATGGTCGTCGGAGCGGTGTAGAGGATCGACACCTTGTGCTCCTCGATGAGCTTCCACCACCGGTCCTTGTCACCGGGGTGCGGCACACCCTCGTACATCACCGACGTCGCGCCGTTGGCCAGAGGGCCGTAGACGATGTACGAGTGACCGGTCACCCACCCGATGTCGGCCGCGCACCAGTAGACGTCAGTGTCCGGCTTCAGGTCGAACACGTTGCGGTGCGTGTAGGCCGCCTGCGTCAGGTAGCCACCGGTCGTGTGCAGGATGCCTTTGGGCTTCGCGGTGGTGCCTGAGGTGTAGAGGATGAACAGTGGGTGCTCGGAGTCGAAGGCCTGCGCTTCGTGCTCGTCGGACTGCCGGTCGACCACGTCGTGCCACCACAGGTCGCGGTCGTCGTTCCAGGTCACGTCACCACCCGTGCGGCGTACGACGAGGACGTTGCGCACGTCGGGGCACTTGTCCACGGCTTCGTCGACGTTGGGCTTCAGGCTCGCCGGCTCGCCGCGGCGGAACTGTCCGTCGGCCGTGACCACCACGCGCGCGTCGGCGTCCTGGATGCGGCTCGCGAGGGCGTCTGCCGAGAAGCCCGCGAAGACCACGGTGTGGGGTGCACCGATGCGGGCGCAGGCCAGCAGTGTGGCGACCGTCTCGGGGATCATCGGCATGTAGACGGCGACCGGGTCACCCGCCTTGACGCCGAGCTCGGTCAGGGCGTTGGCGGTCTGGTTGACCAGCTTCTGCAGGTCGCGGTAGGTGATGGTGCGCTTGTCGTCGGCTGGGTCGCCCTGCCAGTGGAACGCGACTCGGTCACCGTTACCGGCGTCGACGTGCCGGTCCACGCAGTTGACCGCCACGTTGAGCTTGCCGCCGACGAACCACTTGGCGTACGGCGGGTCCCACTGCAGCGCCTCGTCCCACGGGGTGTCCCAGTCGAGCCGGCGCGCCTGCTCCTCCCAGAACCCGAGCCGGTCCTTGGCTGCGTCGTCGTAGAGGTCGGCCTTGGCGACGGCGTCGGCCGCGAACTCCTCGGTGGGCGGGAACCGCCGCTCCTCGTGCATGAGGTTCGAGAGGGCGTCACTGCTCACGGGGTCTCCTTCGCGTCGTTCAGAGCCAGGGCGTGGCTGGCCGGCGGGCTGGCTGAGGCCTACTCCATCAGCGCGTGTTCATCCGGGCAAGGGCGGGGTGGGGGACCGCCGTCCGGAGGAGCGGTGAGAAGACCGCGCGGGCGCGGGCTCGAGACCCACGACCGCGCGGTCAGCTCTCCGGCGTCCTGTGCGGGACGGCAGGTCCGCTCAGTGCGAGCTGGCCTTCTCGGCGCCCACACCGGTGAGGGAGCGCACCTCCATCTCGGCGTACTTCGCCGCGTTGTACTCCCGGCTGGTCACGGTGCCGATCCAGCCGAGCAGGAAGGACAGCGGGATCGAGATCAGGCCGGGGTTGTCCAGCGGGAACAGGTGGAAGTCGATCGACGGGTCGGTGATCATCGATCCGCTCTTGCCGGTGGCCGGCACGATCGGCTTGCCGGACACGACCGGCGAGAAGATGATCAGCGTCACGCAGACCAGCAGCCCGCCGTACATGCTGAACAGCGCGCCGCGGGTGTTGAACCGCTTCCAGTAGAGCGAGTAGAGGATCGTCGGCAGGTTCGCCGAGGCCGCGACGGCGAACGCCAGCGCGACCAGGAAGGCGATGTTCTGGCCGAGGGCGAGGATGCCGCCGAGGATCGACAGGATGCCGATCACCACCGCCGTGATCCGGGCCACGCGGACCTCGGATCCCTCCGTCGTCTGCTTGCCGTGGTGGATGACGTTGGCGTAGACGTCGTGCGCGAACGATGCCGACGCCGTGATCGTCAGTCCCGCGACCACGGCGAGGATCGTCGCGAAGGCGACCGCCGCGATGATGCCGAGCAGCAGGGTGCCGCCCAGCTCGAAGGCGAGCAGCGGTGCGGCGGAGTTGACCGCGCCCGGTGCACTGGCGATCTTCTCCGGACCGACCAGCGCACCCGCGCCATAGCCGAGCACGAGGGTGAACAGGTAGAAGATGCCGATCAGCCAGATGGCCCACACGACCGAGCGGCGTGCCTCCCGGGCGGTCGGCACCGTATAGAAGCGCATCAGCACGTGGGGCAACCCGGCGGTGCCGAGCACGAGCGCCATCGAAAGCGAGATGAAGTCGAGCTTGGTCGTTCCGGACAGGCCGTACTGCTTGCCGGGGCTGAGCAGCGCCTCACCGGTCTCGCCACCCTTGGCAACCGCATCGCCGAGCAGCTCGGACAGGTTGAAGCCGTACTTCACGAGCACCCAGGCGGTCATCAGCGCCGCGCCTGCGATCAGCAGCGTGGCCTTGATGATCTGCACCCAGGTCGTGCCCTTCATACCGCCGACCAGCACGTAGAAAATCATGACCGCACCGACGACGGCGATGGTGAGGCTCTGGCCGGCCTTGCCCTCGACGCCGAGCAGCAACGCCACGAGCCCACCGGCACCGGCCATCTGTGCGACGAGGTAGAACAACGACACTGCGAGCGTCGTCGTTGCGGCCGCGGCCCGCACCGGCTTCTGCTTCATGCGGAACGACAGCACGTCGCCCATCGTGAAGCGACCGGTGTTGCGCAGCAGCTCTGCCACCAGCAGGAGGGCGACGAGCCACGCCACGAGAAAGCCGATGGAGTAGAGGAAGCCGTCGTAGCCGTTGAGGGCGATGGCACCGGCGATGCCGAGGAAGGACGCGGCGGAAAGGTAGTCGCCGGAGATGGCGATGCCGTTCTGTGGGCCGGTGAACGCACGGCCGGCTGCGTAGTAGTCAGAGGCCGTCGCGTTGTTGCGCGAGGCGCGGTAGACGATGACCAGGGTCACCGCGACGAACAACAGGAAGATGGTGATGTTGACAGCGGGCTTGCCGACGGTCTCGGCTGCGAGCAGGTTCATCGGTCAGCTCCCTCGATCTCCTCGCGGATCTCCTTGGCAATGGGGTCGAGGTTCTTGTTGGCGAGCCGCACGTAGACGGTCGTGATGATGAACGTGGAGACGAACTGGAGCAGACCCATGATCAGGCCCACCGTGATGTTGCTACCGCCGATCTTCGTGCTCATGAAGTCGTGGGCGTAGTCAGCGAGCAGGACATAGACGAAGTACCACGCCAGGAACACAGCAGCGAGCGGGAACACGACGCTGCGGTGCCGGCGGCGTAGCTCCTGGAACTTCTCGGACTGTTGGATGCGGACATAGTCATCCTCGGTAGCCGGGTCGTGCCCGGCGCGTGATGTGCCCTCGAGCGAGCTGCTCACGGCGACCTCCGGGTTCCTGCCGTGCGGTGCACGGCGTCAGACGCAGACCGTGCCGCGCACGGCCGTGAGTAGGTCGGCCGTCCCCCGAGCGGCCCACCGCGCACGACTGTGCGCGAGCGGGCCCCTCGAGCAGAAGTAGCGACGCGCGCAAAACGGGCGAACGGTCGGATGACGCGCCGAACGGTTGGCTCAGACAGGTCGGCGGTGGGCCGGCGGATCGCGGCGTAGCGGCAGGGCCTCGGGGGCGTGCAGCCGCACCATGGTCCGGGCCACGTTGGGCGGCACTCGGCCCGGCGTGCGCATCGACACCACGATCATCACGAGGAACGCGAGGGGAACCGTCCACGCGGCCGGCTGCGCAAGCAGCGCGCCGAGCCAACCGTCGCGCGAGGCGCCGGCGATGGTGGCGCTCACGGCGATCGTCGCCAGCCCGCCGCCGGCGAGGAGTCCGGCAGCTGCGCCGACATCGGTGAGCCGCCGCCACCAGATGCCGAGCAGCAGCAGTGGACAGAAGGAGGACGCCGCGACCGCGAAGGCCAGGCCCACGACATCGGCGACCGCCAACGACGCCGCGCCGAGTGAGATCAGGAACGGCACAGCCACGGCCAGCGCGGCGGCCAGCCGGAAGTCGCGCACCGTCCCACGCAGCACGTCCTGCGAGAGGACGCCTGCGACCGAGACCGTGAGGCCGGACGAGGTGGACAGGAACGCAGCGAACGCACCGGCAGTCACCAGCGCTCCAAGCAGGTCGCCGAGCAGGCCGCCGACCAGACGTTGCGGCAGCAGGAGTACGGCGGCGTCGGTGCGGCCGGTCAGCAGCAGGTCGGGGGTGTAGAGACGCGCGAGGGCGCCATAGACGGTCGGGAACAGATAGAAGCCGCCCAGCAACGCCAGCACGATCAGGGTCGTTCGCCGCGCTGCCCTGCCGTCGGGGTTGGTGTAGAAGCGCACCAGGACGTGCGGCAGTCCCATGGTGCCGAAGAAGAGCGCCAGGATGAGTGAGTACGTCGAGTAGAGCGGGTGCTCCCGCCCACCCGCGCCGGACAGCGGTGTGGCCCAGTCGCCGCCGGCGCTCGGCTCTATCGACTCCGCGTGCGGCACCGCGGTCCCGGCCGGGAACGTCAGCCGAGCGCCCCTGCCGGCGACGTGCGAGCCGCGCGCGAGACGCAGGCCGACGCCGGCGTACGGCTGACCGTCGAGCACGCCGGTCACGCGGACCCGCACCGGCGAGGTGACGAGGAACGTCGTGCCCTCCGACACGTTGACGGTCGTGCGCTCGCGGAAGGTCGGAGCGCTCGTGCCGTCGAGCGACGGGCTGCCGTCACCGCGCCACGCCAGCGCGAGGAACACGACGGGGACGGCCAGGGCGGTGAGCTTGAGCCAGTACTGGAAAGCCTGGACGAACGTGATCGAGCGCATTCCGCCGGTCGCCACGCTGAACACGACGACGGCGGCAACCAGCAGGCCACCGAGCCAGCCCGGGACGCCGGTCGCGAGCCGCAGGGTCAGGCCGGCGCCCACGAGCTGCGGCAGCAGGTACAGCCAGCCGATCAGCACGACCATGACGCTCGCGATGCGGCGCACCACCATGGACTCGAGTCGTGCCTCGGCGAAGTCGGGCAACGTGTAGGCACCCGAGCGGCGCAGCGGTGCCGCGACGAGCACGAGCAGGACGAGGTAGCCCGCCGTGTAACCGACCGGGAACCACAGCATGTCGACGCCGTAGGTCAGGATCAGACCGGCGACGCCGAGGAACGATGCGGCCGAGAGGTATTCACCGCCGATCGCCGACGCATTCCACAGCGGGGAGACGCTGCGCGACGCGACGTAGAAGTCGCTGGTGGTCCGCGAGAAGCGCAGCGCGAAGCTGCCGATGAGCACCGTCAGGAGTGTCACCGAGGCGACGGCGGACACCCCGAACGCCGCGTCACTCACGACCGCTCCACCAGCTCGACCCAGTCGCGCTCGTTCCGTTCCGCCTGGCGCACGTAGAACCACGCGCCGCCGATCAGCACCGGATGCACGAGCACGCCGAGCAGCAGCCAGGGCAGCGGCACGCCCAGGACGCGTACGTCGGCGAGCCCCGGCTCGATCGCGAACAGCAACGGCAGCCCGCCCAGCAGCACCGCGAAGATCAGGCAGATGCCGACGGCGAGCCGCAGCTGCGTGCGCAGCAGTGAGCCCATGTAGACCTCGCCCACGTGCGTCTGCTCATCGATGTCATGGCTGACCGGTCGTGTCCGTGACACCGGGGCGCGGGCTGCGGACCTGCGCGGCGACTCGATGCGGATCCGGCGCGGCGGCTGCTCGGTCACGCATCCCTGCCCGGTCGTGCGCGACGGACCAGCATGTCGCGCAGCTCGCGTGCGTGCCGCCGGCTCACCTGCAGGACGTCGTCGCCGATGCGCACGGTGCACCTGCCGGCATCGACCCGCATCTCATCGATGTGGTGCAGGGCCACCAGATGACTGCGGTGGATGCGCACGAACCCCGCGCCCGCCCACTGTTCCTCCAGTGTCGTCAGCGGCACCCGGACCAGGTGGCTCTGCGCCGCGGTGTAGAGCCGCGCGTAGTCACCCTGCGACTCCACATAACGCACCTCGCTGCGCGGCACGAACCGAGTCACGCCGGCGAGCTCCACCGCGATCGTCTCGTCGTCGTCGGTCTCCTTGGCCGCGGTCGAGCCGAGGCTGTCACTGACCCGGCGCACTGCCTCGGCCAGTCGTTCCTGGCGCACCGGCTTGAGCAGGTAGTCGACCGCGCGCAGGTCGAACGCTTCCACCGCATGCTCGTCGTGGGCGGTCACGAACACGACCCGCGGCGGGTCGCGGAAACGCGTCAGCGTGCGGGCGAGATCGAGACCGCCGAGCCCCGGCATGCGGATGTCGAGGAACAGCGCGTCGATGGGGTCGGCGTCCAGTGCCTTCAGCGCGTCGGCCGCGCTGCCCACCGTGCGCACCGCGGTCACGCGTGGGTCGCGGCCGAGAAGGTAACCCAGCTCTTCGCGGGCCGGTGCCTCGTCATCGACGACGAGCACTCGCAGACCGTGGCTGCTCGGCGCCGTCATCCGTGCACCCCCGCTCGGTACTTCGGCACCCGCATGCTCACCTTCGTGCCCGCTCCCGGCGCGGTCTCCACGACGAGGCCGTACTCGTCGCCGTAGACCTGGCGCAGCCGCTCGTCGACGTTGCCCAGGCCCACGCTGTCGCCATCCGGTGAGCCGGCCAGGGTTCGCCGTACGACGGCGGGGTCGATGCCCGCGCCGTCATCCTCGACGCTGATGACCGCCTCCGACCCTGCGTCGGACGCCACGATAGTCACGTGTCCCTCGCCGGGCCGCCCTTCGAGGCCGTGGCGCACGGCGTTCTCCACCAGCGGCTGCACGCACAGGAACGGCACCGAAACCGACAGCACCTCCGGGGCGATCTGCAGGGTCACTTGCAACCGGTCACCGAAGCGAGCCCGTTCCAGCAACAGGTAGCGGTCGATCGAGCGCAGCTCCTCGGCGAGGGTCGTGAAGTCGCCGTGCCGCCGGAACGAGTAGCGGGTGAAGTCGGCGAACTCCAGCAGCAGCTCGCGGGCCCGCTCCGGGTCGGTGCGCACGAAGGACGCGATCGCGGTCAGCGAGTTGTAGATGAAGTGCGGGCTGATCTGGGCGCGCAGCGCGCGCACCTCCGCCTCCATCAGCCGGGTGCGCGACTGGTCGAGCTCGGCCAGCTCGAGCTGTGCCGAGACCCACCGGGCCACCTCGTTGGTGGCGCGCACGAGTCCCGCCGACGTGGTCTCGCCGTAGGCAGCGAGACTCCCAACCACCCGTTCCTCGACGATCAGCGGTGCGACGACCCCGACCTTGATGGGGCAGTCGGGGTCGCTGCACGCCACTCCGTCAGGACCGATGAGCTCGGTGCGCGCGTGCTCGGTGGCGTTGCGCGCGTGCGCAACGGCGCGCGACCCGTGACCGTCGCCGGCGCCGTCCCAGGCGAGCAGCTCGCCGCCATTGCTCAGGGCGATGGCCGACGTCCCGAGCAGCGTCCGCAGGTGCCGCGCGGCGCGCGTGGCACCAGCCGCGGTGAGCCCGGAGCGCAGGGGAGGTGCCGCGAGCGACGCGGTGTGCAGGGTGTTGAAGGTCGCCCGGTCGGCGGGCGTGCCGAAGTCGCGCCGGCTGCGGCCGGCCCGCCACAGCAGCGCGACCAGCAGGAGCACCGCGGCGCCGATGGCGACGACGGTGAGCGTGTCGCCCACGGCGCTGACCGTAACCTGCACCCGGCGCCGTGCGGGCGTCCTCGGGCCTCTAGGGTCGGCGCCCGTGGCCGAGCGACCGATCCAGGGACCGAACGCAGGCGACCCGTTCGCGGCGGTGGCGGGCCTGCCCGGGGTCGCCGAGGCCGTGGCGGAGGCCCGTGCCGCCGTCGACGGGCTGCGCGGACACCGCGTGCTGCGGAGTTCCGCCGAGAAGGTGACGGCCGAGTCGATGCTGCGCGGCGCCCGGGCCTCGGCCGCGCTCGAGGCAGCCGATCTGCCCCTCGAGGTGGTCCGTCGCACGGTCCGGGCCAGCGGTCACCTGCCGGAGAGCGGTGGGCCGGTCGTCGAGGGGGCCCTGCGGGTCGCGACCGAGGTCGGAGCGTTGCAGGAGACCTGGCGGCGGGCGCCGCTGCAGGTGTTCGCGCGGCTGCACAGTCTCGCGGCCGCCGGCCAGGTGCCCGACGACGAGCTCGGCCGCCCCCGTCCCGAAGCCGCAGCCCGGCTTGCCGAGCTCGCCGGGTTGCTCGCGACTCCGACCCAGGCGCCGGCGCTTGTCGTCAGCGCCGTGGTGCACGCAGAAGTGGTGACGACGAGGGCCTTCGCGGTCGCTGGTGGCGTGGTGGCCCGGGCCGCGGGGCGCCTGGTGCTGATCACGCGTGGGCTCGACCCGGCCGCGATCTCGGTGCCGGAGGTGGGTTTCGCCGAGCTCGGGCAACAGGCCTACGCCGCGGCGCTCGACGCCTACGCCGCCGGTGGTCACGGCGTGGCTGCGTGGGTGCGGCACTGCGCCGAGGCCGTCGTGCTCGGCGCCCGCGAAGGCGTCGCGGTGTGCGAGGCGATCCAGCGCGGCGCCTGACCGGGGCGGACACCCGCCGTCGTACGGCGCCGCGGGCGGCCACCGCCGTCCTGCCGCGGATGGGCGGGCCAACGGCAAGCGGCGCCCCGCTCGCGGGACGCCGCTCCGGCACGTCAAGCCGAGTTACCAGGCGTGCACCATTCGTCGCCGGTCCAGGACAAGCCTGGCCGAACGGCCCGTACATGGGCAGGTCGCCGCGTGGGTTTCCGGCTGCCGTGCTCGTTCCGTGGTGCCCCTCGGCCTCACCAGTTCAGTGCCACCGACGGGCGTCGCGGTCCTTACCTGTTGTGTAGACCCTTGGGTGCACAAAAGGGAAGAGGCTTCGGGCCTTCTTTACCTTGCTACGCGTGACGTTTCCTGGCTGCCCCGGCGTGTCCCCCGTGCGCCTCGGAGAGCGGACGTCACAAGCCGATGCGCGCGAGTACGCCGGAGCGCCGGGTACGTCGCCGCGCCGCCAGCCAGACGAGCCCTGCCGTCGCCGCGCCCGCGCCGAGAGCCACGGCGGCCAGCGCGGGCCGGGCCGGGAGCGAGACGCTCGGGATGCGGTGTCGCAGCCGGACCGGCTTGGTGAAAACGAGCACCGGCCAGTCGCGGGCGACCGCCTCGCGGCGCAGCGCGCGGTCGGGGTTGACTGCGGAAGGGTGCCCGACGGCCTGGAGCATCGGCAGGTCGGTGGCCGAGTCGCTGTAGGCGTAGCTGCGGGACAGGTCGTAGCCCTCCCGCTCGGCCAGCTCCCGGATCGCCTCGGCCTTGGTCTCGGCGTAGGCGTAGTACTCGATCTCGCCCGAGTAGCGGCCGTCGGTCACGACCATGCGGGTGGCGATGACCCGGTCGGCGCCGAGCATCTCGCCGATGGGCTCGACCACCTCCGCGCCGGACGTGCTGACGATCACGACGTCCCGGCCGGCCAGGTGGTGCTCCTCGATCAGCGTCGCGGCCTCGTCGTAGATGATCGGGTCGATCAGCTGGTGCAGCGTCTCCGAGACGATGTCCTTGACCTGCTGGACGTCCCAGCCGGTGGCCATCGAGGAGAGGTACTGCCGCATCCGCTCCATCTGGTCGTGATCCGCGCCTCCCACGAGGTAGACGAACTGCGCGTAGGCGCTGCGGAGGACCGCCCGGCGGTTGATCAGCCCGCCGGCGTAGAACGACCGACTGAAGGCCAGCGTGCTCGACTTGGCGATGATCGTCTTGTCCAGGTCGAAGAACGCGGCCATGCGGGGAGGGCGGGCGTCGTCCATCCGTCCCGAGCATAGGTAGTGCCGCGCGGGTGGCAGCAGCGGGTGGCTATGGACAGCATTCGCCCATGACTTCGTCAAGAAATTCAGAGTGTTTGCCATGTCGCGCGGCCGGGTCCATGCTGGAACCTGCGGCCTGCTCGCGCAGCTCGCAGCCGCTGTGGCTCCGGCCCATCCCCCCGGGACGGACCACCTGACGGCCCCCGCTATCCCCCCCAGCGGGGGCCGTCGTACGTCCGGGATCCGCCCGCGAACGCCGGGCCCGCGACCTTCCGCCACGAAACGCCCGGCGCGTCGCAGCCGAAGGTCGCTCGCTGGCGTACGACGACGCGAACGCTCGGACGGTGTGCACAGGGCCTCGCCGGGGGTGAGCCGTCCACAGACCGGGTCGGCGGCCTTTCGCCCGCCGGTGCGACCGGACACCGTGAGCTCTTCCGACGCCCTCGTACGTCCCTGCTGCTGGAGAGCCGATGCGTGATCCTCGCTCCGATGCCCCGCCGCGCCGCCCGTTGCTCGTCACGGCTGACCCCCAGCTGCTCGACGACCTGCTGCGCCTGTGCGGAGCCGCCGGCGTCGAACCCGACGTCGCGAACGACGAGGCGCCGGCGCGCCGTGCGTGGGCCGAGGCACCGCTGGTCGTCGTCGGCAGCGATCTCGTGCGTCGGTTGGTGCGCGCCCGGGTGCCGCGCCGTGCCGGTGTCGTGCTGGTCGGTCTCGATCTCGACGACGCCGGGGTGTGGGACCTCGCGGTCGAGGTGGGAGCCGACACCGTCGTGTTCCTCCCCGACGCGCAGGCCTGGTTGGTCGATCGTCTCGGCGAGGCGGGTGACGGCCCCGTCTCCGGGGGTGTCACCGTCGCGGTGCTCGGGGGTCGCGGCGGTGCCGGGGCGAGCACGCTGTCGGCGGCGCTGGCCTGCGCGGCAGCCGGGCGCGAGGTGACCACGATGCTCGTGGACGCCGACCCCCTGGGCGGCGGCATCGACATGCTGCTCGGCCGGGAGGACGCGACGGGCCTGCGGTGGCCCGATCTGGCGGCTGCGGCCGGCCGGCTGAGCGCGGAGAGCCTGCGGGCAGCGCTTCCTCGGGTGGGCCCGCTCTCGGTGCTCTCGTGTGGTCGCGGTGAGTCGCTGCAGCTTCCGCTCGACGCGGTCCGGGCGGTGCTGGCGGCCGCGCGGCGCTCCCACGACCTGGTGGTCGTCGACCTGCCGCGCCACCTCGACGACGTCGCGGAGCTCGTCCTGTCCACCGCCACGTCGACGTTGCTCGTGGTGCCGGCCGAGGTGCGGGCGACCGCCGCTGCCGGACGGGTCGCGGTGGGTGTGGGCCTGCTGGCGGGTGACGTGCGGGCCGTGGTGCGGGGTCCGGCGCCCTCGGGACTGACCGGTCCGCTGGTGGCAGACGCCCTGGGGCTGCCGCTGGCGGGCTGGATGGATGCCGAGCCCGATCTCGCCCGCGCGCAGGAGCACGGCCGGCCACCCCCCACCGAGGGCAAGGGACCGTTGGCGTCGCTGTGCGGCTCGTTGCTCAGCGATCTGCTGGCGGTGCGCCGCCGGGCCGCCTGATGGTCGACGGGCGCCTGGTCGAACGGGTCTCGTCCCGCCTGGTCCGCAATGGTGCAGAGCCGACAGCGGCCAAGGTCGTGGCGGCGCTGCGTGACGAGGGGGCGGTTCTGGGCGACCGGGCCGTGCTCGACGTCGTGGGAGCCGTCACTCGTGAGCTGGCGGGCGCCGGTCCGCTCGACCCGTTGCTGGCCGACCCACGGGTCAGCGACGTCCTCGTCAACGGTCCGTCGGACGTGTGGCTCGACCGCGGCGACGGCCTGGAACGCGTCGCGGTGCGGTTCGCCGACGAGCCCGCGGTACGGCGTCTCGCCCAACGCCTGGCCGCGTCCGCGGGACGACGCCTCGACACCGCGCAACCCACCGTCGACGCCCGGCTGGCCGGGGGAGTGCGGCTGCACGCCGTGCTGCCGCCCATCTCGCCGGCGGGCACGCTGCTGAGCCTGCGCGTCGCACCCCGCCGTGCCTTCACGGTCGAGGCGCTGGTCGCCGCCGGGTCGCTCACTCCCGACGTGGCCGCTGCCCTGCACGAGCTGGTGACGGCCCGGCTCGCCTTTCTCGTCACGGGTGGCACGGGCACGGGCAAGACCACGTTGTTGTCCACGCTGCTCTCGCTCGTCCCCGCCCGAGAGCGACTGGTCCTGGTCGAGGACTCGGGCGAGCTGCTGCCCGACCATCCGCACGTCGTCCGGCTCGAGGCCCGACAGCCCAACGTCGAGGGGACCGGCCAGGTCGACCTGCGCGACCTCGTCCGGCAGGCGCTGCGGATGCGGCCCGATCGCCTCGTGGTCGGCGAGGTCCGCGGCGCGGAGGTGGTCGAGCTCTTGGCTGCGCTCAACACCGGCCACGACGGTGGCTGCGGCACGGTGCACGCCAACTCGGCGGAGGCGGTCCCGGCGCGACTCGAAGCCCTGGCCCTCGCCGCAGGTCTCGGTCGGGAGGCGTTGCACAGCCAGCTGGCCGCCGCCGTCCAGGCCGTGGTGCACCTCGTGCGCGGACGCGACGGCGTACGCCGGGTGCAGATGGTCGCCGCGCTGCACCGGGACCGCGACGGATGGGTGCGGAGCCTGCCTGCCCTGACGGCTCGAGCCGACGGGGTGGTGGCCGGGGCCGGGCTCGACGTGCTGCGCGCACACGTGGCCGCCGCCGCACCCTCCCAGTCATGAACGGATGGGCCTTCGCAGCTGTGGCCTGTGCCCTGGCCGTGGGCTTCGTGTCGCCCAGCCGTCGCGACGTGGCCCTGAGTCGGCTCTCGCCCCGGCCCGCGGTCCGCCATCGCGCACCGTCGACTCGTCGGCCGAACCAGTCTCGCGGTGCCCGGCCGCGCTGGGTACGCGACGGCCGCGTCGCCCGCCGCCGCGGTACCGCGCTCGTCGACCTCTGCGACGCACTGGCGTCCGAGCTGCGAGCGGGCGCCACGCCGCGCGCCGCGATCCAGCGGGCCGCCCAGGACGAGCCCCTGCTGCGCGACCTTGCTGTCGCAGCGCGCTCTCCGGCGGGCGACGTGCCGTCAGCGCTGCGCCGGTTCGGCCGTCTTCCCGGTGGATCGGGAGCGGGCGACCTCGCCGCAGCCTGGCTCGTCTGCGACGCGACGGGCGCCGGCCTGGCCACGCCGGCGGCGAGG
>JAVEDJ010000222.1 GCA_030841025.1 Actinomycetota bacterium | reverse complement strand
GCCTGAATCCGTCTAGTGGGAGCGTGCGCGGCGGACGACCGCGTCGAAGCCGGCGGCGAGAAGCAGGACGGCACCGGTGACGACGTATTCGTAGCCCGCTGAGTTCGAGCCCTGGATGAGGTCGCTCATGCCGTTGACGATGACCGCGACGACCAGGCCGCCGAGGACGGCGTCGATGATGCCGCCGTGGCCGCCGAACAGGGAGGTGCCGCCGATGACCGCCGCGCCGACGGCCAACAAGAGTGTGTTGCCGGCGCCGGCGTTGGACTGCACGGATTGCAGCAGGGAGGCGGCGATCATGCCGGACACGGCGGCCATGCCCGAGCAGATGACGAACACGGAGATCCGGATGCGGGACACGACGATGCCGGCGCGCCGCGAGGCCTCCGCGTTGCCACCGACGGCGTACACGTGCCGGCCGGACCGTGTGCGGCTGAGGACGAAGTGCAACACCACGTACAGGATCACCAGCAGGAGGACGACCAACGGCATGCCCTGGGCCTTGCTGCTGGAGAACGCGTTGGTGGTCAGGTTGCGGTTGATGCCCATCTCGTAGGTGAAGGTCGCGCCGACCGTCGCGAGCGCGAGGACTTTCGCCGCGATCACCGTGAACGGCGGGCGCGAGAGGCCGGCGCGGCGGCGTCCGAGCGCGTCGTTGAGCTTGACCGCGGCTTACCCGATGACGAACAGCGCCAGCAGCGTCCACCCGAGCCGCAGCGGCACGAAGCCGTTTTCCAGCTTGATCAGTGGCGAGCTGTCGGGCAGGATCACGGCACCCTGGCCGCCGATGAGGATCAGTGTGACGCCCTGGAACGCCAGGAAGGTCGCCAGCGTGATGACGAACGACGGGATGCCGACCCGGGCGCGCAGCCAGCCCATGCCGAAGCCGATGAGGAGGCCCGCGAGCAGGCCGACGATCAGCGCCAGCCACCAGGACGCCCCGTGCCTGAGCGTCAGCACGGCCATGATCGCCGAGCACAAGCCCCCGGTCGTGCCGGCGGAGAGATCGATCTCGCCAAGCAAGAGCACGAATACCAGGCCCATCGCCATGACGATGATCGGCGCCGCCTGGATCACCAGCGCCTCGATGTTGTACGCGCTCAGGAAGCCCGGGTGCACCACGGCGAAGACGGCGGTGATGACGATCAGGCCGAGCATCGCGGGGATGGAGCCCAGCTCGCCGCCCCGGACCCGGGCGGCATAGCGCCTGGTGTACAGGATCAGCGCGGCCAGTCCCTCGACCGGCTCGCCACCCTCGGGCTGGTCCTGCTCGACGATCTCGTCGGTCTGCGCGCTCATACGGCCGCTCCGGACGACTCGGCGGGCGACAGCCCCAGCTCACCCGACCGGCCGGCGGTGATCAGCTCGACCACCTGTGTCTGGGTCACGTCTTTGCGTCTGACCTGTGCGGCCATCCGGCCCAGGAAGAGCACGCCGATGGAGTCGGCGACCTTCATGACGTCGTTCATGTTGTGCGACACGAGGATCACGGCCACGCCCTGTCCGGCGAGCCGGCGGACCAGGTCGAGAACCTGCTCGGTCTGGGCGACGCCGAGCGCGGCGGTCGGCTCGTCGAGGATGACGACCTTCGACTTCCAGAGCACCGACTTGGCGATCGCCACAGTCTGCCGCTGGCCGCCGGACAGGCTCACCACGTGTTGTCGTACCGATCGGACCGTGCGTACCGACAACGAAGCCAGCGCCTGCTCCGCCAGCTTCTCCATCGAGTTCTCGTCCAGCGTGCGCAGCCGGGTGAGCACCTCGCGGCCGAGGAACATGTTCTCGACGATGTCGAGGTTGTCGGCCAGGGCCAGGTCCTGATACACGATCTCGACCCCGAGCAGCGCGGCGTCCCGAGGCCCGCGGACGCTCCGCGCCGTCCCTTGGAAGATCAGCTCGCCCGCGTCGACGGGATGGATACCGCCGATGCACTTGACCAGCGTCGTCTTCCCTGCCCCGTTGTCGCCCACCAGCGCGGTCACCTCCCCCGCCCTCGCGGTGAAGTCCACGGACGACAGCACGTGGACCGGTCCGAACGACTTGTCGACGCCCCGGAGCTCCAGCATGGGAACGGCGGTCATGTCGAATCACCTGCCTCGTTGGGCGGTGGGTTGGGGCCTTCCTGGCCCCTAACCCCACGGTCGATCGGGTTACCGGGCCGTGATGCCGTTGGCCGTGCACAGCTTCACGAGCGCGGCGGTTGGGCAGACGGCCGCGGCGGTCACGTAGCCGTCGGTCACCGGCAGTGCCACGTTCGCCTTGGTGATGACGGTCGGCGAGGCCAGGTACGAGGGGACCTCGCGGCCGGTCGTCGGGTCCCTGGTCGTCGCCGGCGCGGTGGGCTTCTTGCCAGCGAGGATCTCGCTGGCCAGCTTGATCGCCACGTCCGCCTCACCCGCGACCGGCTTGTAGATGGTGAAGCACTGGGTGGCGGACATGACGTTGTCCAGACCGCCGGCGCTGGCATCCTGCCCCGACACCGCGACCTTGCCCGCGAGACCCTGGGACTTCAGCACGTTGATGACCGACTGCGCCATGGTGTCGTTGGCGACCATCACCGCGTTGATGTCACGGTGCTGGCCCAGCATCGTGGTGAACACGGTCTGCGCGGTCGCTGCGTCCCAGTTGCCGCTCTGCTCGGCGAACTTCTTCCATCCGGCCTGCTTCGACAGCACCGCGTTGTAGCCCTGCGCGAACAGGGTGGCGTTGTTGTCGGTCGCCGCCCCATCGATGTCGACGTAGTTGACCGCGCTCTTTCCCTTCACCTGCGGGCACTGGGCCAGCGCGGTGCCCTGGTCCTCGCCGACCTTCACGTTGTCGTAGGACACGTAGTAGGACGCGCTGCCGCCGGCGGTCAGCCGGTCGTAGTCGATCGTGACGACGTTGTGCTGCTGCGCGAGGGTCTCGATGGCCTTGCCGGAGCCCGAGTCCAGGTTTACGAGCAGCAGGACACCGACGCCGGCGTTGATGAGGGCCTGGGCCTGCGACTGCTGCGTGGTCGCACTGCCGTTGGCGTTGTCTATGGAACAGGTGAGCTTGTAGACGGTGCACTGCTTCTTGAGCTCGGTGGGGTCTGCCGAGACCCAGCGCGGCGAAGAAGACGTGTCCGGCAGCAGGATGCCCACCTTCGTGTTCACGGGGGCCGGACTGCCCTTGGTCGTCGTCGAGGGGGTGTTGTTGCTGCCGCAGCCGGCCAGCCCCGCCACCAGCGCGGCGGCGACTCCGGCCAGTGCTAGGGCCGTTCGACGTGTTGTTCGCATGGGGTGTGCCTTTCTCGTTGCTGCAGCGGGTCGGCCGCCGCGGTCGGCGCGTCAGTTGCCTGGCGCGGATGATGTCGGGGTCTGGGGGGTCCAGCGGGAGATGCGGCCCGCCTGCCCGCGCGTTCGTGCGCGGGTCGTGAGCAGTCCGGCGGCGGCCAGGATCACGCCGATGCCTTCCGCCCAGGCGGACGCGGACTTGCCGGGCAGCGCCCAGGTCGGCTCGTACATGTTCGGTAGCGGACCGAGCCTGCCGACGTCGACGAACTGGTAGAGCACGACCGCGCCGAATGCGCTCACGGCGACGATCAACGCGGCAGCCCACCAGAACCGCGACGGGCGGATGAGAAGCGCGACAGCGACCAGCGCCGCAACTGCGGCTTCGAGCCGGAACAAGGTGCCCTGGCTGATCACCGAGGTCCGCACGGCGTCGTAAAAGTGCGCGTCCCGGGCGTGAACAAAGGCGTCGATGCCCAGCATGGCAGCGGTCGCCACCCCCAATAGACGGATGGTGATCGAAGGCGGCATTCCGTGGCGCCCCCGCCCGATGGCGGTGGCGTCGCCGAGGTCATGAGCCACCGGTAGCGTCCCCGCCGCTTGCGGTGAGCGCGTCCCAACGGGCGCCGAACGCCGTAGAACCATCGCCGTTAGCGCTTCCGGGCGCGCTGTCCCCCTGGTAGAGGTACAGCGGATGGCCGGCGTAGGTGAGCTGTCGCGTGCCGTCGACGCGGGTGGCCTTCCCCACGAGGGATTGCGTGACCCCGGTACCGACGTGGGGCGTCGTACCCGTGGCCTTCACCGGTGGCCACGCCGTGGCACAGGCGCCGGAACAGGCCGACTTGGTTCCCTTGTCGGCATGGAAGGCATAGACGGTGAAGCCTCGACCGTCGGTGAGGATCTTGCCCAGGGAGGTACTGCGCACGGTTAGAGCGGTGCCGCCACCTGCCGGTGTAGCAGCCTTGGACTGTGTCGGTGTCGAGCTCCCGTACGGGCCGCCGCCGCCTCCCGAGGAGCCCCCGGGGCTTGCGGCATGCGACGCGCTGCAGGCCGCGAGCGCGATGGCGGCCGCGAATAGAGGCAGAGCGAGGACCGCCCTGCGCCGACGATCCTGCGTGCGGACGATTGAGGTGTGCATTGTCCGTTCCCTCTCGTGTGGTCATGCGTGGGGACCGCGATGAGCACCTCCAGGTTCATCGGGGCGGAGGTGAGTGGTCGTCACACGGTTCGACTGAAACGGCCGGGGCCACAGGCGCCGGCTCGGCGCAAATGTCCAGGACTCGGCCAGCGGTGGCGTTCCGCCGCGCGCTCTGAGTGCGCCGGCGGTCTGATCGCCCACCGGGTGACGGGAGGGGCTCGATGGCGCGGTAGTTGACCGTCCGCCCTCACACGATCGGTGCGATGCTGGCTCACCCGCTCGTGAGCGACGATCGCCTCATGAAACAGCCGGCAGGATCCATGTACTACGAGTTCCGCATCCGTGGGGTCCTCGGCGAGACGCTGCTCGGCGCTTTCCCTGGTCTCGGCGCGGAGGTGCAGGCGGGTGAGACCCTGCTCGCCGGGGCGCTGCCCGATCAGTCAGCGTTGCACGGGGTCCTGGCCCAGATCGAGCGGCTCGGCCTGGAGCTGATTGACGTCCACCGCAGGCGCTCCTGAGTGAGCCGGCGCTGCGCGGCCCGCTCGCGCCCCAGCCCCTCCCCGAGCTCCCATCCCCAAATGCGGTGAGCCGTGCACCTGCCGCCAACCCCGTCCATGGCGCGCAGCTCGGGTGGTCCGTGCATTCGAAGCGGTCCGGCTCGCGGTGCCGCACCTGCGGCCGGATGGGTCGGTGACGCTGACCAGCGGAACCGCGGCGTACCGCGGCGGCGCCGGCTGGTTCCTCGGCTCGGCCGCCTCGGGCGCGATCGTCTCGGCAGCCCGCTCGCTGGCGGTGGAGCTGGCGCCCATCCGGGTCAACGTCGTGGCGCCCGGCGTGGTTCGTAGCCCGCTGTGGACCGGGCTGCCCGAGGCGGACCGCGAAGCCATGTTCGAGTCGGTCGCTGCGGGGCTGCCGCTGCGCCGCGTGGCCGAGGTGGAGGACGTCGCTATGGCGTTCGTACATCTCATGGAAAGCGACTATCTGACCGGCACGGTCGGCGTGGTCGACGGCGGAACACTGCCCGCCTGATCCAACGAGACGGCTCGCGCCGTCGTCCACCGGCATCGCCGTCGGGCGAGCCAGAAGATCGGCCGCGATGGCCCGCAGGGCCGATAGTTGCCCCGCGGCATCCTCGTCGCTGAAGACGTTCAGCGGCCAGTCGCCAACGGTCGTCCCCCGACGATGAGGGGTGGAAGTTGCCGCCAAAACGCGTGGAGCGCGACCGGCTCGACTCCAACTGCCCGCTATGCAGGCCAGCTCAACGCCAAGGCTGCGTCGTGCGCCGGGTCGAGCGGCGTGATCCCCATCATCGCCGCGAGCGGCAGGCCGACCGACTTCGGATCGATCGGGCGCCGTGTAGCCACGGATCACGCCGTCGGCCTCGAGGCGGCCGACCCGCCCTGCACGGCGGGCACGGACAGCGCGGTCGCCTCGGCCAGGCTGCGCAGCGTGCTGCGCCGCTAGCGTGTCGTCATGGCCGACTGGGCGACGATCTCCTCATTCGCAACCGCAGGCGGAACGTTCGTCCTGGCCCTGGCGACATACAGCGCCGTGCGGTCGTCGAACCGCAGCGCGCGGACGGCGGAGCGCTCGCTGCTCGCCGGCGTGCGTCCGCTGCTGCTCGCCTCCCGCACGCAGGATCCGGACCAGAAGATCACGTTCGTCGACCAGCACTTCGTCCACATCGCGGGCAGCGGCGGAAGCGCAGAGGTCACCGACGAGGCGATCTACCTGGCGATGTCGCTTCGCAACGTGGGGACAGGGCTCGCGATCCTGCACGGCTGGGTGGTGCACCCGGAACAGCTCACCAGCGCGGTGCCGCATCCGGCGCTCGAGGACTTCCACGCGCTGACCCGCGACATCTACGTGGCGGCAGGGGACATCGGCTTCTGGCAGGGCGCGCTCCGGGACCCGCATGCCGAGGAATTCGGTCCGGTCCGGCGCGCGATAGAGAGCAGGGGGATCATGACTCTCGACCTGCTATACGGCGACATCGAGGGCGGCCAGCGCATGATCAGCCGGTTCGGCCTGATGGCCCGAACAGACGGCACCTGGCTCGCGAATCCGGCGCGGCACTGGAACATCGACCGCCCCGACCCGCGCTGACCCACGAGGACCCGATGAAGCCGTCAAAGGCCTGTTGATCTACGGAGGTCGCACCGTTGCACTCCCCTGCAGCTCGTGACGGACCAGGCCGACGGCGACCGCGCTGACCGCCCGGATCGTTCGGACGCCGGCAACGAGCTCGCCGCGACCCTGCAGGTGTGCGGCGACGCGCAGCCGGGCCAGAGCGGCATGCAGCCGTACCCGTGGATCTTCGTGCTTGTTCTCCGGAACGGTCAGCGTGGGCGCGGCCGCCAGCGGGCCCAGTGCGTCAGCGCCGATGGCGGTGAGGTCGCGGGCTCGGTCGTGCAGCTGCGCGGCCGGACCAACAAGGGCGAAGCCCTCGCGCCGGATCCGTTGCACCGGCGGAGAGGGCCCAGCCGCGGCGGGTCCGCATTCGGCCGCCCGCCGTGCCAGTGCCTCGCTCGCGACCGCGGCGGTCAACAGCAACCCGGAGGTTGTGCGCAAGGCCGGCGCCGTGGCACCGGTCGCGTCGATGATGGCCGCGTCGGGGGTGCGGTGCTGGCGCTCCGGGCCAAGGTGCGTGG
>JAVEDJ010000167.1 GCA_030841025.1 Actinomycetota bacterium | reverse complement strand
CGCACCCGCGGCGGCTCGCGCGCCGCGGTGCTGCGACTTGCTTTCGTAGAAGCAGCCACCGTCGGAGTAGTCGGCAGCCTCGTCGGCCTGGTCGCCGCCGCAGTCGTGGGGCAGACCATGTTCGGGTCCCCCGCCTTCGGCACCACGCGCGCCGCTGGCGTGGCGTGGGCCACGGTGTCTGTGGTGATCGGCATCGCCGTGGCGGCCGCAACCGTGGTGCTGCCAGTGCGTCGGGACCTGCGCGAGCGCTCGGTGTCGACCGGCCGCGCGGAAGTCGGGCGGGCACGGCGACCTCGCTGGATGCGGTTCGGCACCGACTTCGTGGTGATCGCCGCGTCGCTCGCCATCTTCTACGCGACCAGCCGCAACCACTACGCGCTGGTGCTGGCCCCCGAGGGCGTGCCGACCATCTCCGTGAGCTATTGGGCGTTTCTCGGTCCGGCGTTGCTGTGGCTCGGCGTTGGGCTGCTGTCCTGGCGCCTGGTCGACACGCTGCTGGCCCGGCGGACCCTGCTGTCTCGCGCGCTCCGGCCGATCACCGGCAACCTCTCGGGCACCGTGGCCGCGACCATGAGCCGCCAACGTCACCTGCTGGCCCGGGCCATCGTCCTGATGGCGCTCGCCATCGCCTTCGCCGCCTCGACCGCGACGTTCAACGCTACGTACCGGCAGCAGGCCGAGGTCGACGCCCGCCTCACCGCCGGCGCGGACGTGACGGTCACGGAGTCACCTGGGGTCCGGGTCGGCCCGGACCAGACGGCTCGCCTCGCACACGTGACCGGCGTACGTCATGTCGAGCCGGTGCAGCACCGCTTCGCCTACGTCGGCTCGGACCTGCAGGACCTCTACGGCGTCCAGCCGGCCACCATCGGCAGCGCCACATCGCTGCAGGACGCCTATTTCCAAGGCGGATCCGCGAGTCAGCTGCTGGGCAGGCTGGCCGCCACACCCGACGCGCTGCTCGTCAGCGCCGAGACGGTCCACGACTTCCAGCTGCACGTGGGCGACCGGCTCAACCTCCGCCTGATCGACGGGCGCACCGGCCAGCAGACCAAGGTTCCCTTCCACTACGTCGGCGTGGTCAACGAGTTCCCGACCGCCCCCAAGGACAGCTTCTTCGTCGCCAATGCCAGCTACGTCTCGGCGCAGACGCACAACGACGCCGTGGGCACGTTCCTGGTGGCCACCGGGGGCAGCTCCCCCGTGGCCGTCGCCGACCGGATGCGACAGCTCGTCGGGTCGTCCGCGCAGGTCACGGACATCGCGCACACGCGCGGCCTCATCGCGTCCAGCCTGACGGCCGTCGACCTCGCCGGTCTTACCAAGGTCGAGCTGGGCTTCGCACTTGTCCTCGTGGCTGCTGCCGGCGGCCTGGTCATCGGCCTCGGTCTCGCTGAACGCCGACGGTCGCTCGCGATCGCCGCCGCCCTCGGCGCCAACCGCCGGCAGCTGCGCGGATTCGTGGCCAGCGAGACAGTCGTGGTCACTCTGGGGGGCGTCATCGGCGGGGCCATCGCCGGCTGGGCCCTGACCGAGATGCTGATCAAGGTGCTCACCGGCGTGTTCGACCCGCCGCCGGCGCACCTGGCCGTGCCCTGGACGTACCTGACCTCCGTGGTGCTGATCGCGGTGGCCGCGATGGCCGTCGGGGCGGCCGTCGCGACGCGCCAAGCGTTGCAGCCGGCGATCGAGCAGCTCCGGAGACTGTGACGGTTCGGGCGGGCGACAGGACGTAGGGTGCCCGCATGTCACGGCTGCTCGTGGTGGAGGACGACCAGCAGATCGGCACCCTGCTGGAGTCGGCACTGCGCGCCAACGGCCACACGGTGAGCTGGGAGCGGGCCGGGACGACGGCGCTCGATCTGCTGGACAAGCAACCGTTCGATCTGGTGCTCCTCGATCTCGGGCTGCCCGACGTCGATGGCGTTCAGGTGTGTCGAGAGATCCGGCTCCGGCAGCCGGACTGCGTGCTGGTGATGCTGACCGCGCGGCGCGACGAGATGGACGTGGTGGTCGGCCTCGAGGCCGGGGCAGATGACTACCTCACCAAGCCCTTCGGTCTTACCGAGCTGCTCGCCCGGGTTCGGGCCCACCTTCGCCGCGCGTCCGGCACGTCGGGCGTGACGGCGCCCTCTTTCGAGTCAGGGGATCTGCGCATCGATCCCTCGACGCGCCGCTGCAAGGTCAAGGGCACGGAGGTCGCGTTGCGAGCCAAGGAGTTCGACCTGCTCGCCCGGCTGGCGGCAGAGCCAGGCCGCGCGGTCAGCCGTGAGTCACTGATGGCCGACGTGTGGGACGAGAACTGGTTCGGCTCGACGAAGACGCTCGACGTTCACATGGCCTCCTTGCGCCGGCGCCTCTCCGACGCCGCTGCCGCGCAGGACCCGCCGGCTCACCTACCCGTCATCACCACCCTGCGGGGACACGGCTACCGGCTCGAGATGCCGACGGCCGGTTGACCTGTCATGGGGAGTCGGGCGTACGGCGCAGCCAGACCTTCAGCTCGGAGTAGACGAGGTCGTCCTCGCTCAGCCCGTCGAGCAGGTCATCGGTCAGTCCTGGCAGCTCGGCCAGCACCTCGTCGGCCTGCTCGGAGCGCACCGGCGTCCAGTCCAGCAGCTCTACCTCCCCCGCCACGACGACGGCGTGCCAGGCCTGCGTGCAGAGCTGGTTCAACGTCCGCAATCGCGTGTGCCGCTGGGTCGCGCTGTCCTCACCCTCGGTCTCGGCCACGAAGCGCCGGAAGTCCTCGAGGTCCAGCCGCGCGTGGGCCCACGGGATGTCCACGACCCCCCGCTTGTGACAGCCCCGTATCCCGTAGAACGGGTCGATGCGGTGGTGCAGCAGCCCCCCGGGCCGCACAACGCGCAGCCCCTCGGCCAGTGCCCGGCCCACCGGCATGACGTGCTCCAGGACCGACCGCGACCACGCGAGGTCAAACGACGCGTCGGGCAGGTCGAGGGCGGTGACGTCCATCTTCCGTACGTCGACCGGTAGCTGGGCTAGCGCCGCCTCGTGGTCGCCGCCGAAGCCGGCCCGCGTGAGCACCACGTCGGCCAGCCGGCGGGCCCGCTCGCCACGGTCGCTGTCCTCGAGCAGTGCCGGGGCCAGGTCCACACCCTGCACGAAGCCGGCCCCGGCATGCGCGAGGAGCAGACAGTTGATGCCGTCACCACAGCCCATCTCGAGCACGCGGGCGTCCTCGAGCGGACCCGTCCTGCCCTCGAACTCCGCACGTAGCCGTGCGAAACGAGCCAGCTTGCGGTCCGCCGACGCGCCGTACTCGTCGTCGGACCACCCGTCCCGCGGCGTCACGGACCTGCGCCCACCGAGGACCCGCTCCCGAAAACCAGGCAGCACCGAGAGCCGCCGACCGTCGCCGCGCACGAAGACCTGCGCATCGGACGTCATGGCCGGATCACGGTATCGCCCCCCAAGCGGCTGCGGACTGCACGTGATCAGAAGTGCACTCCCACCCAACCGGGGCGGTCACCTGCCAGACGGGCCCAGCACGGTTCACCAGGTCGGGCTGAGGGCGTCAGGGGTAGCAGCGGCTGGCGCGGGTAGCACCTGACGATGGCTTCCTTGACGCACGACCGGAACGGAGCAGCCGGGGCACCCGAGCGACGCTTCGGGATGAGGGCGCTGGTCGCTGGCGTGGCACTGGTGCTTGTCGCGGTCCCCTTCGCGCTGCTGCTCTTCCTCGTCCAGGACAAGTGGCGCCCGCTGGCTCGCGCCGACGCGGGTGCCCGGGACGACCTGCATTCCTACGCCGTCGGCCATGGCCCGTTCGTGACCGCCATGAACACCTTGAGCACCCTCGGGTCGGCCCCGGTGTACATCGCGGTGTTCGCCGTGGTCGTCGGGTGGCTGCTGTGGCGCCGGCTGCCGCGCCTGGCGCTGTTCGTAGTCGTCACGGTTGCCGGTAGCTCGTTGCTCAACCAGGTCGTGAAGGTGGCGGTGGACCGGTCGAGGCCGGTGCTTCCGGACCCGGTCGCGCACGCGAACGGGATGAGCTTCCCCAGCGGGCACGCCCAGTCCGCCGTCGTGGCCTACTCCGTCCTGCTGCTGGTGTTCCTTCCGGTGCTCCGCGGCACCTGGCGGCCAACAGCCGTGGCCGTTGCGGTGCTGATGGTCCTCGGGATCGGGTTCTCCCGGGTGGCCCTGGGGGTGCACTACGTCTCCGACGTCCTCGCCGGTTACGTCCTCGGCGGGGCATGGGTGCTCGCCATGGCGGCTGCGTTCAACGCGTGGCGGGTGGAGCGCGGCAAGCCGAAGGCCTCGCTGGACGAGGGGCTGGAGCCCGAAGCCGCTCCCCGGCTCGATGCCCGCTAGCCGACGCCTGGCCAGTGGGGCGACGAGGCCCAGACCATGGAGGTCTGGGCCTCGCCCCGTCTCGGCTCGCTGTTGAACCGGGGTGGTGGCCTCAACTTGCTCCGCACAGCAACTACTTGTCCAACGCGGAATCGTCGCGGACGTCAAGGGTCATCCCACATCGGTCCAAACCCGACCGGGCTATCGCTCCTGGGTGCTCCTGGGCGGTCTGTTACGGCTAGGTCGACGGGACACGGACGCTCCTGTGTCACGGCCGGCCCAAAGACCTACGGTCGGAACGACACGCGGAACGACACGAGGAATGACACCGCGGCGGTGGTGGACGTGACAGACATGGAGAACCGGAGCCTGGGCCG
>JAVEDJ010000290.1 GCA_030841025.1 Actinomycetota bacterium | reverse complement strand
CGTGGTGCTGCCGGCCGGCGCGCGCGGGCAGGTCCCCGGCCTTGCGGACTCCAAGCTGCTGACCGCCGCAGCCCGTGAGCGGGTGTACGACGAGGTCGTGCGCCGCGCCGTGAGCTGGAGCGCCGTCGTGATCCCTCCGGGCGAGGTGGACCGCGTCGGGCTGCACGTGTCCAACGTCGCAGGCATGCGTCGGGCGTTGGCCCGGCTGACGGCGTCGCCGGCCTACGTGCTGACCGACGGCTTCCCGGTGGCGGGACTGCCGGCGCCGGGCCTCGCGGTCTGGAAGGGTGACCGGGTCAGCGCGTCGATCGCGGCCGCGTCCGTGATAGCCAAGGTGACGAGGGACCGCATCATGGCCGGCCTGCAGCAGCGGTTCCCCTCCTACGACTTCGCCGGCCACAAGGGCTACGTGACACCGGTGCACAACGCCGAGCTGGACGCGGTCGGCCCCTGTCCGGAGCACCGCTTCTCCTACGTCAACGTTGCGCGGCGGGTGCCCGGTGACGCCCGGGTGCCGTCGCGGACATTGGTGCGGGTGGGCAACGATGAGGGGACCGACGGGGTGGTGGACAGTGTGGTGGACCTGGACAGCATGGTCGATGTCGAGACGCTGGGAGCTCTCGAGGCTGCCGAGACGGTCGACGTCAGGACCCTCGAGGAGGTGTGTCCCGGATGAGCGCCGAGGACCTCGAGAAGTACGAGTCCGAGATGGAGCTGCAGCTCTATCGCGAGTACCGCGACGTGGTCGGGTTGTTCACCTACGTGGTGGAGACCGAGCGTCGGTTCTACCTCACCAACTCCGTGGACGTTCAGACGCGCAGCACCGACAACGGTGAGGTCTGGTTCGAGGTCACGATGGCGGACGCCTGGGTGTGGGACATGTACCGGCCGGCGCGGTTCGTCAAGAACGTCCGCGTGGTGACGTTCAAGGACGTCAACGTGGAGGAGCTGGCCCGCAGCGACCTCGAGCTGCCCAAGGACCAGGGCTTCTGACTCGCTGACCAACCGCTGCGGCGCTCGCCTGGCCCCGCACCCGACCCGAGCGACCTTTGGGTGCAACACGCCCGGCGTGTCTCGTCCGAAGGTCGCTGGTCGTGTCGGTCGGTGGCCTCGAGCGACCTTTGGGTGCAACACGCCCGGCGTGTCCCGTCCGAAGGTCACTGTTCGGGTCGGCCGGTCGGCCGGGGCTCGTCCACAGGTCGGCGTCCGGCTGGGTAGTCCACAGATGAGGCTCCGTCCCTGCTCCTGCGGTCTGCCGGCGTCGACGCTTGTCGGCGGAGGTGGTGGGCGATGCGGGCGAGCGACGCACTGGGTGCCTACGGCGAACGGGTGGCGGCCACGCACCTGGTGGCGGCCGGGCTGACGATCCTCGAGCGCAACTGGCGCTGCGACTTCGGGGAGATCGACATCCTGGCGCGCGACGGCGACACGCTGGTGGTCTGCGAGGTCAAGACGCGGTCGGGGACCGGGTTCGGGTCGCCGTTCGAGGCCGTCACGCCGCTCAAGGCCGCGCGGCTGCGGAGGCTGGCCGCGCGATGGATGCACGACCGGCAGATCCATCCGCTCGACGTGCGGATCGACATCGTGGGCGTGCTGCGGCCGCGGCGCGGTGCCGCCGAGGTCGAGCACGTGCGTGGGGTGGCCTAGTGGCGCTCGCGCGCACTCGCGCGGTCGCTCTGGTGGGGGTGACCGGTCACCTCGTCGAGGTCGAGGCCGACATCAGCCCGGGGGTGCCGTCGTACTCGCTGGTGGGGCTGCCGGACACGTCCCTCGCCGAGTCCCGCGATCGGGTGCGGGCCGCCATCGTCAACAGCGGGCAGCGCTGGCCGTCCACCACGCGTCGTACGACGGTCAACCTCTCGCCGGCCAGCCTGCCGAAGCGGGGCTCCAGCTTCGACCTGGCCATCGCGCTCGCTGTGCTGGCCGCCGACCATGTCGTGCCACCCTCGGTCGGGGCCGATGCCGTGCTGCTCGGCGAGCTCGGACTCGACGGGCGGGTGCGTGCAGTTCGTGGCGTCCTGCCGGCCGTCCTCGCCGCATCCGAGGCCGGGGTGTGCAGCGTCGTCGTGCCAGCCGCCAACGCCGCGGAGGCCTCGCTCGTGCCGGGCCTGCGCGTGACTGCGGTCCGTTCCCTGGGCGAGCTGATCGCACTCGCCCGCGGCGAGCCGGTGCCGCTCGACCTCAACGAGGCTGACGACGAGGCGGCGCCGGAGCCGGCCGACCTCGAGGACCCGGCGCGGCTGGATCTGTCCGACGTGCTGGGACAGCCGGGCGCTCGGACGGTGCTCGAGGTCGCGGCCGCGGGCGGCCACCACCTGCTGATGGTGGGGCCGCCGGGCGCCGGCAAGACGATGCTCGCCGAGCGGCTGCCCGGACTGCTGCCGCCTCTCGATATCGACGCAGCCATCGACGTGACGGCGGTGCACTCGGTGGCCGGGACGCTGCCGCCGGGCTCGCCGTTGGTGACGCGGCCACCGTTCCAGAGCCCGCACCACACCGCGTCGGTGCCCGCCATCGTGGGTGGTGGCTCGTCACACGTGCGTCCTGGTGCGGCGTCGTTGGCGCACCGCGGAGTGCTCTTCATGGACGAGGCGCCCGAGTTCTCACCGGCGGTGCTCGACGCACTTCGTGAGCCGCTCGAGTCCGGCGAGATCTGCGTCTCCCGGCTGGCCGCCCAGGTGCGCTTTCCGGCCCGCTTCCAGCTGGTGCTCGCGGCGAACCCGTGCCCCTGTGGTCAGGGCGTCGGCAAGGGGCTGGCCTGCACCTGCGCGCCGATGGCAAAGCTGCGCTACTTCGGCCGGTTGTCCGGCCCGCTGCTCGACCGGGTCGACCTGCGCCACGAGATGAGCTCCCCGACGCGTCGTGAGCTGCGGGCCGACCGCGGACAGGCCGAGAGCACCGCGGTCGTGGCCGAGCGGGTGCTGGCGGCCCGGGACCGCATGGTGCGGCGACTGGCGGACACGCCGTGGCGGTCCAACTCCGAGGTGCCGGGCTATGTCCTGCGGCGCGACTGGCCGCTGCCCTGGGACGTGGTGGCCGTGGCCGAGAGGGAGCTCGACAGGGGCGCCCTGACCGCGCGCGGCGTCGACCGAGTGCTCCGGGTGGCCTGGACGCTCGCCGACCTCAGTGGCCTCGATCGGCCCGGCGGCGGCGAGATGGCGGTCGCCCTGGGTTACCGGGGCGTCGAGCAGCGGGCTGCATGATGCCGGGCACCCGGCACGGAAGGGACCGATCGTGACGACCGCCGGTGCTCGCGCCAGGGAGCGACTCTCGGCGTTGAGCGGTGACGACCGGGCGCGAGCGGCACTCAGCCGGCTGTGCGAGCCGGACGACGTCGGCCTGGGACAGCTGGTGGACCGGCTGGGCGCCGAGCAGGTGCTCGCCCAGATCGGGTCCGGCGAGCTGCCGTCCGGCCGGCTAGCGGCCTACCAGGCCCGGCTGACCGGCCTGGACCCGGACGCGGAGCTGGAGCGGGCCGCCGGCTTCGGCGCCCGCCTGGTGACGCCGGGCAGCGAGGAGTGGCCGGTGATGCTCGACGACCTGGGTCCCCGGCGCCCCCTGGCGCTCTGGGTGACCGGCAGCGGCGACCTCGCTCACCTCGGCGGACGGGCGGTCGCGGTCGTGGGAGCTCGCGCGTGCACGGCCTACGGCGAGCACGTCGCCGCCGAGCTGGCTGCCGGGCTGGGCGAGCGCGGGTGGACCGTGGTGTCCGGAGCCGCGTTCGGCATCGACGCGGCGGCCCACCGCGGTGCACTCGCCGTCGACGGCGGGACCGTCGCGGTGCTGGCTTGCGGTGCCGACGTGGTCTATCCCAGCGCCCACGCCCGGCTGCTGTCTGCGGTGCGCGGGGCGGGCGTGGTCGTGTCCGAGCTCCCCCCGGGCTGCCGACCGACCAAGACTCGGTTCCTGGGCCGCAACCGGGTCATCGCGGCCCTCGGTCGAGGGACCGTCGTGGTGGAGGCGGCACTGCGCAGCGGCGCGATGAACACCGCCGGGCACGCGGCAGACCTGTCCCGCGAGGTGATGGCGGTGCCGGGCCCGGTGACCTCGCCGATGTCCGCCGGATGTCACGAGCTAGTGCGGGGGGCCGCCGCCTCGCTGGTCACGGACGCCGCCGACGTCCTGGACCTGGTGGGCGACATGGGCGTCGATGCGGGTCCGCTCCGGCGCGGCGAGGTCCGACCGCACGACGGGCTCGACGACCTGACGATGCGGGTGCTGGATGCGCTGCCGGTGCGCCAGCGCGCCGGGCCGGCCAGCATCGCGCGGGTCGCTGGGCTCGACGCTGCGTCGGTGCTGCGGGCCCTGGCCGTGCTGTCGGTGCGCGGCTTGGCGGACAACGCGGCCGGAGCCTGGCGGCGGGCGCCCGCGACGGGAGCGAAACGCTGATCGGCAGTGCCGCTGGACGGCGCTGGTCGGTCCCGGTGCGGGTGTGGGGGCAGTGCCGCAATGGCGGACCCCGGACCGCCGCGGCGGCCCGCCACGGGGCGTAGGTGCTTGCAACTGCACCCCTCGCGCCGCACCGTGTCCCTGTGACCCAGCCGCGCGCCCACTCGGTCGACCAGCAGCCGGTCGACCAGAAGCCGGTCGACCAGCAGCCGGCCGACGATCGGCCGGCCGACGAGCAGGCGGCCGCGGAGGAGGCGGCCGCGGAGGACGGGCTGCCCGTTGGACTCGCCGCCGCGGTCGATGCCTACGCGCGGCACCTGCGGTCGGAGCGGGGCCTGTCGCCGCACTCCGTGCGGGCCTACACGTCCGACGTGACCTCCTTGCTCGACCATGCAGCACGGATGAGCCGCCGAGAGCTGGCTCAGCTGGACCTTCCCGTGCTGCGCAGCTGGCTGGCCCGGCAGGCCACCTCCGGCATGGCCCGCACCACGCTCGCGCGGCGCGCGGCGGCCGCTCGTACGTTCACCGCGTGGCTGGCCCGCACCGGCCGGGTCGAGGCCGACGCCGGAGCTCTGCTCGCCACGCCCCGCAGCGGCCGACCCCTGCCCGGGGTGCTGCGCCAGGACGAGGCGAGTGCACTGCTGGACGTGGCCGCTGTGGCTGCTGATGAGGAACGGCCGACCGCCGTGCGGGACGTCGCCATGCTCGAGGTGCTCTACGCCAGCGGCATCCGGGTCAGCGAGCTGTGCGGCCTGGACACCGGCGACGTCGACTG
>JAVEDJ010000163.1 GCA_030841025.1 Actinomycetota bacterium | reverse complement strand
GCACCCGCAGCCGTCGACTTCTTGCCGGCCTTGGCCGGAGACGCGACCTTGCGGGTGCTCGTCGCGCGCCCTGGCTGTTTCGCCGCGGCCGCGTTGGCCTGCCGACCACCGACCGCCCGACCACGCGGGGCCTTTCTGTCGAGCACCGGTGCCAGGAACGCGCCGGTGTAGCTCGACGCGTGCGCCGCGATGTCCTCCGGGGTGCCTTGGGCGACCACCTGCCCGCCGCCCGAGCCACCCTCGGGACCCATGTCGATGATCCAGTCCGCGGTCTTGATGACGTCGAGGTTGTGCTCGATGACGATGACGGTGTTGCCCTTGTCGGTCAGGCCCTGCAGCACGCCGAGCAGCTTGCGGATGTCCTCGAAGTGCAGGCCGGTCGTGGGCTCGTCGAGGACGTAGACCGTGCGACCGGTCGAGCGCTTCTGCAGCTCGGAGGCGAGCTTGACGCGTTGCGCCTCGCCGCCGGACAGCGTCGGTGCCGGCTGACCGAGCCGGACGTAGCCGAGCCCCACGTCGTTGAGGGTGCGCAGATGACGCGCGATCGCCGGTACCGCCTCGAAGAAGTCGGCCGCCTCCTCGATCGGCATGTCGAGCACCTCGGCGATCGTCTTTCCCTTGAAGTGCACCTCGAGCGTCTCGCGGTTGTAGCGCGCGCCGTGACAGACCTCGCACGGCACGTAGACGTCGGGCAGGAAGTTCATCTCGATCTTGATCGTGCCGTCACCGGCACACGCCTCGCAGCGACCGCCCTTGACGTTGAACGAGAACCGGCCCGGGAGGTAACCGCGGATCTTGGCCTCTGTGGTCTCCGCGAACAGCTTGCGCATGTGGTCGAAGACACCGGTGTAGGTCGCGGGGTTGGACCGGGGGGTACGGCCGATGGGGCTCTGGTCGACGTGCACCACCTTGTCCACGTGCTCGAGACCCTTGATGGCCTTGTGCCGTCCGGGCACCGTCCGCGCACCGTGCAGCTTCTGCGCGAGCGTGGTGTAGAGGATGTCGTTGACCAGGGTGGACTTGCCCGACCCGGAGACTCCGGTCACCGCGGTGAAGGTGCCCAGCGGGAACGACACGTCGATGCCGGTGAGGTTGTGCTCGCGGGCCCCGACGACGGTGAGCTGCCGGTCCTTGTCGCGGGGCCGACGCATGGCGGGTGTCTCGATGGAGGCACGACGGGAGAGGTAGGCGCCGGTCAAGGAGTCCGGACTGGCCAGCAGGTCCTCGACGGTGCCGGACACCACGATCTGACCCCCGTGCTCGCCGGCTCCCGGACCGATGTCGACGACCCAGTCGGCGGTGCGGATCGTGTCCTCGTCGTGCTCGACGACGATCAGCGTGTTGCCCAGGTCGCGCAGCCGCGTCAACGTCTCGATGAGGCGGTGGTTGTCGCGCTGGTGCAGGCCGATCGAGGGCTCGTCGAGGACGTACAGGACGCCGACCAGCCCGGCGCCGATCTGGGTGGCCAACCGGATGCGTTGCGCCTCGCCGCCGGACAGGGTCCCGGAGGGTCGCTCCAGCGAGAGGTAGTCGAGTCCGACGTCGAGCAGGAATCCCAACCTGGCGTGGATCTCCTTGACGACCCGCTCGGCGATCTGCCGCTCACGGTCGGTCAGCTCGATGTCGCGCAGGAAAGCGTCGGCCTCGCGGATCGGCAGCCGGCAGACGTCCGCGATGGAGCGGCCGCCGAGCGTCACGGCCAGCGACTCCGCCTTGAGCCGCGACCCGCCGCAGGCCGGGCAGGGAACCTCGCGCATGTAGCCCTCGTAGCGGTCACGGCTCCAGTCGGACTCGGTCTCCTTGTGCCGGCGCTGGACGAAGGGGATGGCCCCCTCGAAGCCGGTGTGGTAGCTGCGCATGCGGCCATAGCGGTTCCGGTACTTGACGTGCACCTGGTAGTCCAGTCCGTGCAGTACCGCCTCCTTGGCACGCTTGGGCAGCGACCGGTAGGGCTCGTCGATGGAGAAGCCCATGTCCTCGGCCAGCGCCTCGAGCAGCCGGGTGAAGTACTCGCTCGACGACGCGCCCGCTGCCCACGGCGCGACGGCGCCCTCCCCCAGCGACAGCTCGTCGTTGGGGATGATCAGCTCGGGGTCGACCTCGAGCCGGGTGCCGATCCCGGTGCACTCGGGGCACGCGCCGAACGGGGAGTTGAAGGAGAACGAGCGCGGCTCCAGCTCGTCCATCGACAGCGGGTGCTCGTTGGGGCACGCGAGCTTCTCGGAGAACCTGCGCTCGCGGTGGGGGTCCTTGGCGGGCAGGTCGACGAAGTCGAGGGTGACGAGGCCGCCGGCCAGACCGAGCGCGGTCTCCACCGAGTCGGTCAGCCGCCGCTTGGCGCTGGCCTTGACGGCGAGGCGGTCGACGACGACATCGATCGAGTGCTTGTACTTCTTGTCCAGCTTGGGCGGGTCCGCCAGCGACACGGTCTCGCCGTCGACCCGGGCCCGGCTGTAGCCCTTGGTCTGCAGCTCACGGAACAGCTCGGTGTACTCCCCCTTGCGCCCACGGACGACCGGCGCCAGCACCTGGAACCGGCTGCCCTCCTCGAGCTCCAGCACCCGGTCGACGATCTGCTGCGGCGTCTGCCTGCTGATGGGCTCCCCGCAGGTCGGGCAGTGGGGCCGTCCGGCGCGGGCGAACAGCAGCCGGAGGTAGTCATAGACCTCGGTGATGGTGCCCACGGTCGACCGGGGGTTGCGGCTGGTGGACTTCTGGTCGATGGAGACGGCTGGTGAGAGGCCCTCGATGAAGTCGACGTCGGGCTTGTCCATCTGCCCCAGGAACTGGCGGGCATAGGCGGACAGCGACTCGACGTAGCGGCGCTGGCCCTCGGCGAAGATGGTGTCGAAGGCCAGGCTGGACTTGCCCGACCCGGAGAGCCCGGTGAACACGATCATCGCGTCGCGGGGCAGGTCGAGCGAGACGTCCTTGAGGTTGTGCTCGCGCGCCCCTCGGACGATCAGCTTGTCCACAAATATTCCCCATCGTTCGTCACGCGTCGCCGCTGGCGTGGGCCAGCCGGCGGTCCGGAAATGAGCTCCCGTCCATGCTATGTGCCGCCTCGGACAGTGCCCGACCGGCCGATCGCCGCCGGACCGTGCGACCGTGCTGGCGGCCCCTGCGGGCCCAGGCCTCAGCGGCGCGCCCGAGCCTCGTCCGACGTCTCGCTGTCGGCCGGACGGCGGCCCCAGCGGCCGGTCAGCGCGGCCCGGAACAGGTGCCGACCCGCCCGGGCGCCCCCGTCCTCCCCGGCGGTGCGGTAGATCGAGACCCACAGCAGCGGCCCGATGACCGCCACGGCCACCAGCACGGCCACCAACGTCCCGGTGCCGGCGTCGAGCAGCTTGAGGCCCGACGCAAGGAGCACGACAACCAGCGCCCGCCGGACTATGCCGCCCGGTGCGCTGCTGGAGACCCGGGCGCCGACGTACACCCCGGGCAGTGCACCGATGAGCAGCGAGGTCGTGAGATCGAGCTGGAAGTCGCCAAAGAGCAGGTGACCCAGCGAGGCGGACGCCACGAGCGGAACGGCCTGCACGAGGTCGGTGCCGACGAGCTGGCTGGCCCGCAGCGTGGGGTACAGCAGCAACAGCGCCACGATCATCAACGACCCCGACCCGACCGACGTCATGCCAACGACGAGCCCCCCCAGGATGCCGACCAGCAGCGTGGGGACCGGCTTGACCCGGACGTCGGTCCCGTCGCCGGGGCCGATGTCGACGAGGCCGGCGGAGCGGGAGCGCTGGGTCTTGCGCAGGTCCAGCAGCGCCTTGGCCGTCATCGAGGTCGCCGCGAACAGCAGGGCCACACCGAGGCTCGTCTTGACCACGGCCTGCGTGGCCTCCTCGTTGCCGACCGCGCGCAGCAGCAGGACACCGCAGAAGGCCGAAGGGACCGAGCCGATCACCAGCCACTTGACCAGGCCGCGGTTGACGGTGCCCTTGCGCAGGTGCACGGCGCCGCCGACCGGCTTCATGATCATCGACGCGACGAGGTCGCTGGAGACGGCAGCGAGCGGGTGGACCCCGAACAGCAGGATCATCATGGGCGTCATCAGGGCCCCGCCACCCATGCCGGTCAGCCCGACGACGAAGCCCACGAAGAGCCCAGCCAGCGCGATGGTCGCGCTGATGTCCATGGCTCTCCTCCGGCATCCCGATTGACAAAGGTCAGTACCAAAAGTTACGGCACGACCGCAACCGCGGTCGCAGGCGCCCGCGGCGGTGAGACGCGGCGCCGCTCCCGTTCCAGGCCCCGGGACCTCGCCGGCTCAGCCGGCCGGCGTGGTGGGAGACGTGAGCCAGCTGGTGATGAAGGGGCCGAGGTCCCGGCCCGTGCGGGCGTTCAACCAGCCGATGTAGTCGGCCCGGTCGACGCTGGCGTTGCGGTGCTGCTGCGGCCAACCGCGCCAGATGGCGTTGAACTGCGCCTCCCCCAGCCGCGATCGCAGCTCGTCGAGCATCAACGCCCCGCAGTAGTAGACGCAGATCTCCCCGAACTCGGAGCGGTGGTACTCACCCGGCGGCCCGTCGGACCTGCGCAGGGCCTGGTCCGAGTCGCGCAGGACGGCCCGCCACTGGTCCATCGTCCGCCAGCCGCGCGACACCTCCCAGCGGATCTGGGTGTACATCGCGAACGCCTCGTTGAGCCACAGGTCCTTCCAGTTGTCCGGCGTGACCGTGTCGCCGTACCACTGGTGCGCGTACTCGTGCAGCAGGTCGGCCCGGAACTGCAGCCGGTCGTTCATCAGCCGGCTGCCCATCGTCACCAGCGTCTGGGTCTCCATCGCCGAGTCGCTCGGCACGACGACGGCGCCGACGCGGTCGAACGGGTAGGGCCCGAGGCGCTTCTCCAGCCACCGGAGCATCGCCGGTGTGCGTCGCAGCTCGGACAGGGCTCGCTGGTCACGTCGCGGCACCCAGTAGCTGATCGGCAGCTTCCGCGGTCCGGTGTCGGTGTAGCGGACGTAGTCGCCGATGGCGATGGTGGTGAGGTACGACGCCGCGGGGCTCGCCAGGTGCCACCGCGTCACGGTGCGGCCGGCCGTCGTACGCCGTGACTGCAGCTTCCCGTTGAAGACGCCGACCATGCCGCGCGGCGCAGTGATCCGGACGTCGTAGTAGGCCTTGTCGGAGGGGTGGTCGTTGACCGGGTACCAGGTGAAGGCGCCGAAGGGCTCCTGCATCGTCCAGACCTCGCCGCGTCTGGTCACGGTCCAGCCGAGGTGCGGGATGTCCGAGCGGGTGGTGGGGGCCGAGACGGGCCGCGGCTTGCCGAAGTAGCGAACGATGAGCACGTGCCGGCTGCCGCGGGCGAGGTTCCTGCCTGCGTGGACGACCAGGTTCTTGCCCGGGTGGCGGTGGCGCACCGTGCGGCCGTCGAGCCGGACCCGGGTCACCCGCAGCGGGTCACCGAGGTCGAGCTGCAGGCGGCTGGAGCCGGTGGCGGCGCGGAAGGTGATGCGGGCGGTCCCGTGCAGAGTGCGGCTGCCCGGCGCCCAGCGCAGGTCCAGGCCGTAGTGCAGCGCGTCGACGCTGGGGTCGCCCTTGCTCGGGTAGTAGGGGTCCTCGACGGGCGTGGACCGAGCAGCGGCGTACGACGGTCCGGGTGCCGCCTGTGCCGCACCGACCGTCGTGAGGCTGCCGCCGAGCAGCACGGTGAGAGCCGTGCCGACGGCGGCGAGGGACGGGCGGCGCATGCAGACTCTTTCGACGGGTACGACGAGTGCCCCTCACCCTAGGGCCGCGGCCGTTATGGTCAGCCCGTGACCGCGACCGAACAGCCCGATCTTGTCGGTCTCGCTCGTGCCCTGGACGAGATGGCACGCAGCACCGACCGGCTTCTCGAGACAGTCGACGGCATGACCGACGACGATGCGCATGCGCCGTCGCTGCTTCCGGACTGGTCGCGCGCGCACGTCCTGACTCATCTCGCGCGCAACGCTGACGGGCTCGCCAACCTGGCGCACTGGGCGCGCACCGGCGAGGAGCGGGCGATGTACCCCGGGGGGACGGCGTCCCGGGATGCCGACATCGAGGCAGGGGCGGGCCGGCACATCGGCGACCTGCGCCTCGACCTGGCCGACGCCTCGGAGCGCCTGCTGGGCGCCTTCGCCGACTTCCCCCCGGCCGGGCTCGAGCGCGAGGTGCATTCCCGGGGCGGCGCCTGGTTGGGCTGGGAGGTGCCGTTGATGCGCGTGCGAGAGGTCGAGATCCATCACGTCGACCTGGAGGCCGGCTACGCCGCGGGCGACTGGCCGGACGCCTTCGTCCGGCGGACGCTCGACCAGCTGGCGCCGGAGTTCCTGAGCCGGGACACGTGTCCGGTGCGCACCCTGCAGGCTTCCGAGGGTGGCGCCTGGGAGGTGGGGGCCACGGGACCGGAGCTCTCCGGTCCGGCGGCCGAGCTGCTGTCGTGGCTGACCGGGCGCTCGCGCGGTGCCGGGCTCAGTGCACGGCCACCGGGCGAGGTGCCGCCGGCTCCGCGATGGAGGTGACCGCGCGGAGCTCGACCCTGACCGGCGGGTCCTC
>JAVEDJ010000110.1 GCA_030841025.1 Actinomycetota bacterium | reverse complement strand
GTCCGTGGTCGCGCGCCTGGGGGGGCGACCGGTGTACCCCCGGTCGCCCCGCCACGAGCAGCTCGCCCGTGTCGGGCGGGTGAACGCCCGCCACCACCTTGCCCAGCGTCGACTTCCCGGCACCGTTCTCGCCGACCAGGGCGTGCACGGTGCCCCGTCGGATCTCGAGGTCGATGTCGGCGAGCGCGAGGGTGGCACCGAAGCGCCTGGTGACGCCTCGCAGCTCGACGTGGGGGGTGGTGGTCATGCCTCGCCTCAGCCGTTCCACTCCGCCGTGAACTTGTCGACGTTCTCCCCGGTGACCTCGCCGTTGTCCGGCAGGGTCGTCAGCGGGTCGACGCCGCCACTCTCCTTGCCGTCCTTCAACGCGGCCACGAGGCCCTCCATGGCCAGCTTGCCCTCGGTCGCCGGGGCGCCGTAGACGCCGCCGAACCAGGTGCCGGCCTTGATGCCGTCGATGGCGTTCTTCGAACCGCCCAGGCCGATCAGGGCCACCTTGTCCAGCTTGCCGGCGTCCTTGAGTGCCAGCTCCGCGCCGGCGATCGCCTGGTCCGGTCCGACGACGACATCGAAGTCCGGGGTGCGCTGCAGAACGTCCTGCAGCGCCTTGAGTGCGACGTCGGGTCCGAGGTACTTGCCCTCGGCCTCGGCCACGACCTTGATGCCGGGGGTCGACTTGATCGTCGCGTCGAAGCCCTGCTTGAGCGCGGTGTCGATCGGGGTGCCCTTGAGCCCGTAGAAGTACACGACCCGGCAGGACGGCTTGCCCTCGCAGGCCTTGACCGTGAGGTTGCCGAACCGCTCACCGGAGCGCAGCGGCGGTGCCAGCACCGACACCGACGCCCCCTCGAACTGCGGGTCGGGCGTGTCCAGCTTGGTGCCGATGATCTGGTTGAGGACCGCCACCTTCAAGCCCTTGGAGATAGCCGTCTCCAGGTCCGGGATGATGCCCGCGCCGTCCACCGACGAGATGACGATGCCCTTGTACTTGTCGGACGAGAGGATGTCCTGGATCTGCTTGCTCTGCTCACCCGGCTTGAACTGCGCGTCGAACTCGGTGATCTTGATGTTGTTTGCCGCGGCGACCGTCTCCATCTCCTTCTTGGAGGCCTGCAGCCAGGTGTTGGCCGAGCTGGCGGACAGGTAGGCGACCTCGACGGTCTCGCCACCGGCGCTGGCCGCCGGAGAGCCCGACGGGTCGGCGGCCGTGTCGGTGCTGGAGCTGCCGCCGCCGCAGGCGGCGAGCGCAAGCGCGGCGGTCGCCGCGAGGGCGACCGCCCGGCCAGCGCGCCGGACGGTGGGAATGCGAGCCATGAAATCCTCCGCACGAGTGGCGAGGCAGCTTGGTGTGCCTCTGTCGCCCGGACTGTAGGCAGGCCGCCAGCGGCCATAAAGAGGCGTCTCGCACAGAGAATTGTTTCGGGCTGGGCGTTCCGCACACATCGCGCGATTCGCCCTGCCGAGAAGGTGGCGCCCGGTCTACCAGCCTTCGGCGGCCCGAGCGCTAGGCGTTCCGCACACCTTCGGCCGCGCCGGTGGGCAGCCAGCCCGTTCCGCTGCGCCGCCTCCCCTGCCACCTTCGTGGCTGACGGGGTTCCTACCGGTCGCGGAGGTCCATCATGGGGCGAAAGATCTTCTGGCTCAACCCTGTCGGCACCAGCCTGTACGACGGGCCGATCGGCGCGGCGCTGCGCGAGGAGGCCTATCCCGACACGCGTGTCGACGTCGGCTCGCTGCCCGACGTCGGGCCGCAGCACCTCGAGTACTCCGCCTACGAGATGGTCGTTGCCGGCCACACCATGGGCGCCATCCGCTGGGCCGAGCAGGCCGGTTATGACGCTGCCGTCATCGGCTGCTTCTACGACCCGGCGCTGCGCGGCGCGCGCGAGCTGGCGACCCGGATGGCCGTCACCGCACCGGCGGAGGCATCGCTGCACATCGCCAGCACCCTGGGCGAGCGGGTCTCCATCCTGGTCGGCCGCTCCAAGTGGATCCCGGAGATGCACGAAAACGTGGTGAAGTACGGCTTCGCCGACCGGCTGGCCTCCTTCCGGGTGCTGGAGATGACCGTCAACCAGTTCCAGCAGGACCCTGCCCGCACCGAGGAACGCATCATGGAGGAGGCCCGGCTGGCCGTCGAGCGCGACGGCGCCGACGTGGTGGTGCTCGGCTGCACGATCGAGTTCGGCTTCTACGCCAAGGTGCAGGCCGAGGTCGGCGTACCGGTCATCGACGCCATCGTCGCGCCCCTGCGGTACGCCGAGTTCCTCGCCGACCTGCAGCACCGGCATGGTTGGGGGCTGAGCAAGCGGCTCGGGTACGAGCAGCCGGACCCGGCCGAGATGGACGCGTGGGTCCCGGTGGTGGAGCCGCTGCTGGACCGCGACCCGCGGCCGTAACGACTACTCGGCGAGCTCGGCCTTGAGCTTCGCGACGCGGCACGCCAGCTGTACGGCGAGCCGTTCGTCCGGGTCGTCGAGGTCGACGGTCAGCAGCGACCGCAACCGCTCCACCCGGTTGAGCACGGTGTTGCGATGCACACCCAGGTCGGCTGCGGCCAGCGTGGCGGAGGACTCGCGGTCGAGGTACGCCTCGAGCGTCGCGGCGAGCTCTCCGTTGTGGTCGACCTGCAGCAACGGCGCCAACAGGGCGTGCGCGAACTCGGCGAACGTGTCCGAGGCGTACCAGCCGAGCAGGATGCGGCGGATCCCCATGTCGTCGATGTGCTGCACGGCGACCGAACCACCGGCGGCCTGTGCGATGGTGACGGCCTCCTTGGCCTCGGTCAGACTCGACCGCAGACCGCCCAGCCCTTCGTACGGGCGGCCGACACCCACGTGCAGCCGCAACCGCGAGACCGACCCGACGAACGACTGGCTGGCCGCGGTCAACGCGTCGACGACATCGCGGTACGACGCCGGGGGTGGCTCCTTGCGGTGAACGGTCCACATCGTCCATCCGTCCGGCCGCTCGACCAGCGGACCGCGGACCCCGTGGGTGGCCAGCTGTCGCTGCAGCTCCTCGGTCAGCGTGAGGACGCGCAACGGGTCGACGTCGCCGGTCGCCTGCAGGGACACGCCGGTGCACCAGCCGTCGACCTGCCAGCCGAGCACGCCGAGCTGCTCGAGCAACGCCGGCTCCGGACGTTCCTGTGCGGCCACGACAGCGTTGAGCACGCCCAGCCGGAAGCGCGCGTCGCGTTCCCGCTGCAGCCGGTCGGCCACCAGACGCACCGCGACCGACCACGACGCCAGGTCGAGCACGTCCGCGGCGACCGTCTGCCATGCCGTGGTCGGGTTGTGCAGCAGGCACACCAACCAGAAGGTCGGCCGCTCGCGGGGTGCGAGGCTGATCGGCTGGGCGAGCCGGACGTACTCGCCGCTGCGCGCCGCCATCGGCACCTCGAGCAGGTCGTGGGTGTCGGCCGGAGCAGCAACGGGATCTCCCGCGACGACGGTGCCCTCCAACCCCACCAGCGCGGTCGGGCCACCGAGGGTCTCGACGAGCGCCTGCAGCGTCGCGGGCAGACCGCCCGTGCTGGCGGTGCGTCGCAGCCGGGCCACGGCTTGGAGCAGTACGTCGCCGCGCACCATGAAGGGTGCGCGCACCACCCGGCGCAGCGCGTCGCAGACAACCAGCGGGTCGCCCTCGGGCATGACGATCAGCGGCAGCTGGAACTTGTTGGCCAGCCGGGTAGTCGCCAGCGCGACCCGGGCACTGGGCTCACACAGGAGCAGGGCCGAGGCCCCCGCGTCGTGCGCCGCGCGCAGGGCGACGTCGACCTGGTAGGTGTCCGACCGGAGGCCGGAGGCATCCATGACGACCAGCGACCGGCTCGGCGGCGGGCGGTCGACGGAGAATCGGCCCGAGGAGACGACGACGTCCTCGACGGGACGGTCGAGCCCCGCATCTCCACCAGCGACCGTGGCCCCGGCGAGCTCTCGCAGTGCCACGATCTGCCGCACCAGGACCGGAGCGGTGTCGCCTCTGCGCGGGTCGCCGTTACGGCGCGGGGTGGGCGGCACGGCGACATCGTCGCATCGGAGGGCGGTCACGCGGGCAGGAGATCCGCCAGCGACTCGACCATGGTGTCCGCGCAGACCTGCGCCGCGGCCTTCTCGCCCAACCGCGCGGTGAGTGCGGGGCCCAGGCCGGCCAGGTCCGCGGGCCGCTGCAGGCCGTCCACCCAGGGCAGGTCGTCGAGGTCGACCAGCGCGGCCCCGAGGATCGGGTCGACAACTCCCATCAGGTCGCGCATGAAGTCCAGGCCGAGGCCGACATGCTCGGCTCCCACGAGTGAGACGGCGTGCGCCGCATGCTCGACGTACGACTGGAGCGTTGGCTCGGCGGCCAGGAACGGGCCGAACCCGTTCAGCGCCACGAACCCGCCGCGCGCCGCGACCGCGCGGATCTGCTCGTCGTCCAGGTTGCGCGGGTGCTCCTGCAGCGCCCGGCAGGACGAGTGGCTCGCCACGAACGGCCGCGTGGCGACCTCGTCCACGTGCCAGAAGCCGGTGGCGGACAGGTGGCTGACGTCGAGGACCAGACCGAGCCGCTCCATCTCGTGCACCGCTTCCACACCCAACCCAGTGAGCCGGCCGCCGGTGTCCTGCTCGCCGACACCGTCGGCGAGCATCGTGCGGCGGTTCCAGGTCATCGAGGCCAGCCGGACGCCGAGACGGAAGAACGTGTCCAGCACGGCCAGTGAGTGGCCGACCGGCTCGCATCCCTCCAGCGCGAGAACCAGCGCGATGCGGCCGGACTCGATGACCGAACGGATGTCGGACCCGCGCTCACAGATCGCCACGTCGGCGGCGTGCAGCTCGGCGATCCGGCGCGCCTCCTCGATGACCAGCAGGGCGCGGCGCAGCGCACCCTCGCCGACGTGCTGCTCCTCGGTGAACACCGGCAGGACCTGCAGCACGACACCGCCGGCCCGCAGCTGGGGCAGCCAGAAGTCACCGAAGGGGTCCTCGAGGCCGCGCTCATGCTGGTGCAGCACGCCGAGCAGCAGATCGTTGTGGCAGTCGGCCATGGGCAGCGCGGTGCGGGCGACCTCTGTCATTGCCCTGCCCTTGCCCCGGCTCGGGCCTCGGCCCGCGCCAGCAGCACGTCGAGCAAGCCACCGTCGACGTACAGGAACGCGCGGATGATGCGGCCGCCGTCGACTTCGACCACGGAGCAGCCGTGCAGCTCCAGAGGTGGGAGGTCGACATCAGCGGCCGGCGTGCCGACCATGCGCCACCGGACCGCCGCGCGCGCACCACTTTCGACGACCTCGATGACCTCGCGGTGGTAGTCGGGGTAGCAGCGCAGCAGCTCGGCGTTCGCGACCGCGTCCTCCTCGGCAGAGCCGAGCTGTCGGCGGCCGTTCACCTCGACGGACAGGTCGTCGGCCACCAGCCGTGCGGCGGCCGCGAGATCGTGCGCGTTCTCCGCGTCGTTGTAGGCGCGGTAGACCGCGCCAGGGCGGCCGGTCGACGTCGGTGATGCCTGTGCGGGCATCCGGTCAGCCTGCCAACGGGCCGGCAGCCTTGACCTGCACGCGACAGCCTTGACCGGGCAGGTAGGTCATCGGCACCTCCACGACCGAGGTGACGCGCACCTTGTCGGGGTCGGCCCCGGCACGGACGGCTGCCTCGGAAGCGAGCTGCTTGGCGTCGTCGAGGCACGCCTCGCGGCCCAGGCCCTCGTAGCGGTAGACCCGGTCAACGGCGCCCGACGCCTCGGCGATCGCGGCACCGAAGGCGTTCGCGACAGCATGGTGCGCGGGCCAGATGACCTCGGCGGCGCCGGCGACCTTCTCCGGGACGAGGTGCGACCCGCCACCGACCGCGATGAGCGGGACGGCCGAGCGGGTGGCCTTCATCCGCTCGGACATGATCTGGATCTGTTCGTCCACCCACGCCAGCGCCTGCTCGATGACCTCGGCCGGCACGTCCGCGACGAGACTGGCATCGCCGAAGTCACGCAGCCGGCCGGCGCGCACGGAGACGTCGGACAGGGTGAGCGTCGACCCGCCGCGCACGATGGCCTCGGTGGTGACGCGGTAGCCGACCGAGTCAGGTCCCACCTTGACGTCACCTGCCCCCCCGCGGACGATCGTGCCGCCGCCGAGCCCGATCGAGATGAGGTCGGGCATCCGGAAGTTGGTGCGCACGCCGCCGACCTCGACGGCCGCGGAGGACTCGCGGGGGAAGCCGTCCACCAGGATGCCGACGTCGGCCGAGGTGCCGCCGACGTCGATCACGAGTGCATCGCTCAGCCCGGCGAGCGCGCACGCGCCGCGCATCGAGTTGGTCGGTCCGGATCCCACGGTCAGGATCGGCAGCCGCACGGCTTCCTCGGCGGTCATCAGGGTGCCGTCGTTCTGGGTGAGGTAGCCGTCCACCTGGACGCCGTGCTCGAGCAGCGCCGCGTGGAACCCGTCGACCACTCGGCGCGCAACGCCGAACAGCGAGGCGTTGAGGATGGTGGCGTTCTCCCGCTCCAGCAGGCCGAGCGTGCCGACCTGGTGCGACAACGAGACCTGGACGGACGATCCCAGCTCCTGCTCGAGGATCTCTGCGGCACGCAGCTCGTGGTCGTAGCTCGCCGGTGCGAATGCCGAGGAGACGGCGATCGCGTTCACCTTGCCGGCGCACTCGCCGGCGAGCCGCTTGACCGCCTCGACATCGAGGGGAGCGATCTCAGCACCGTCGTACTCGAATCCACCGCCGACGATCGCGGTCGGACCGACCACGTTGGCAAGCAGGTCCTTCGGCCAGTCGGCTCCCGGACGGATCGCGAGTGACGACGGTGCGGCAAGCCGCAGCACGCCTACGCGGTCGAGGTCCTTGCGCTGGATGATCGCGTTGGCCGGGTGCGTCGTGCCGAGCATGGCCTGGCCGATTGCTGAGGTGTCGACGTCG
>JAVEDJ010000074.1 GCA_030841025.1 Actinomycetota bacterium | reverse complement strand
TTCGGCGCGCACGTCTTCGACGCCGCGAACGGCGGGCCGCTGCTGTGGCAGCACCTGTTCTGGTTCTTCGGCCATCCCGAGGTCTACATCATCGCGCTGCCGTTCTTCGGCATCGTCACGGAGGTACTCCCCGTCTTCAGCCGCAAGCCCATCTTCGGCTACGTCGGGCTCGTCGGGGCGACCCTTGCCATCGCCTTCCTCTCGACGGCGGTGTGGGCGCACCACATGTTCGCCACGGGCCAGATCGACCTGGCGTTCTTCTCGGGGATGACGCTGCTCATCGCGGTGCCGACGGGGGTGAAGTTCTTCAACTGGATCGGCACGATGTGGCGAGGGTCGTTGACCTTCGAGACCCCGATGCTGTGGTCGATCGGCTTCCTGGTGACGTTCCTGTTCGGCGGGCTGACCGGCATGATCCTGGCCTCGCCGCCGCTGGACTGGCCGGTGTCGGACACGTACTTCGTCGTGGCCCACTTCCACTACGTCGTGTTCGGCACAGTGGTGTTCGCGATGAACGCCGGCTTCTACTTCTGGTGGCCCAAGCTGACCGGCAGGATGCTCGACGAGCGGCTCGGCAAGATCCATTTCTGGACGCTGTTCATCGGCTTCCACACCACGTTCCTGATCCAGCACTGGCTCGGCGTGGCGGGCATGCCCCGCCGTTACGTCGACTACCTCGCGAGCGACGGCTTCACCGGGATGAACATGGTCTCGACCATCGGCTCGTTCCTGCTCGGTGCCTCGACCCTGCCCTTCCTGCTGAACGTGTGGAAGAGCGCGCACGGCCCCAAGGTCACCTCCGACGACCCCTGGGGCTACGGCCGGTCGCTTGAGTGGGCCACGTCCAGCCCGCCGCCGCGGCACAACTTCCTCGAGCTGCCGCGGATCCGATCGGAGAGCCCTGCCTTCGACCTGCACTACCCGCACATAGCTCGCGCTGAAGGTGACCAGCAAGGAGAAGGTCCACTCGACCAGATGCTCGGGACAGCCGATCATGCCGGGCGGGGGGACCACACCTCATGACCCGTTTCTGGGGGCGTCGGCCAACCCCGTTCGTCGCGCCGGAGAATCTCGAGCGCGCCTACGTCGCAGACACAGATCTGTTGCTCCTGCTGTTCCGCAAGCAGCTCGTTACGGGCGAGCTCCGCGGCATAGGCATGCCCAAGGTGCTGCTGGAGATGGTCCGCTGCCTGGTGCTCGTGGAACGTACTGACAAGGCAGGAACAAGTCAGCAGCTGCAGAAAACCATGGCACCTGTGTGGAACGCCTTGCTGATGACCGAGGGGCGCGTCATCGGAACGGCTGCATTCGACCAGCAGCTGGCGTTGTTGGCCGCGCGCTGGCGGATCTTCCGAGACACGGCCATGACGGTGCTGACCGAGCCGGGCTCTGCCACGCCGTCGCGGGGTCCCGCGCGCGCTTCCGACCCCCTGATCGGCGCCGCCTGTGCGGGACTGCCGCGCAGCCACCCCCAGCGGCTCGCACCGTACCTGCGCGAAGGACAACCCTGCACCGGCCTGGTGACCGCTGCGCACGACGAGTTCACCGGGTCGCCGGGCTGCTGACCGCTGGCACGCAGTCTTCCGGCGAGCCGGCCCCTCGATCTCGTTGCCGTGTCAGTCCCTCGACGTGGTGTGGGCCGAGAGCTTGTCTCGCAGACGGTCGACGAAGCCGACACCTGGACCGACGACCTTGTGGAAGAGCGCATTATTCGGCGCGTTGGGGTGCGGGTGGGTCGGTGCGAGCTTCTTCGCCGTCTCCACCTTCTCGGCGAGCTCGACGAGCTTGTCCCGGGGCACCTGGGCACGCAGCTTCGGGAACTGCTCCATCTCCTCGTCGCGGATGTGGTCGTCCAGGATCGTGGCCAGCTGGTCGATGAGCGCAGCGAAGCGCGGATCCGACGCCGGGACGTCTTCGAGCTCCTTCAGCGTCCGCTCGATCGCCTTGTGCTCCTTGATGTCGTGCTGCACCGCCTCCTCACCGTCGGCCAGGTGCTTGCGCATCACCGGGTACACGTGCATCTCCTCGGCCACCGCGTGGCGCACCAGCTCGGTGATCACGATGTCGGCCAGGTCTCGGCGGCGGTCCGCATCGTCCGCCGTTCGGATCTGGTTGATGAGGTCAGTGACCTCCCTGTGATCGTCGGTCAGGACGTCAACCACGTCCCTGGTGCGCTTGTCGGTTTCGGTCATCGCTCTGCCTCCTGCGCACAAGCCTGCACGCGGCCGGCGCAGGAAACTTCCCATGAACTAGGTACGGGCTGGCGCCTTACGGCTGGCCCAGGCTGGTCACCAGGTTCACCGCCACCGCCACGACACCGGTGCCCAAGGCGTAGGACAACAGGGCGTGCCCCAGGGTCACCTTGCGGATGTGCGAGGTCACCGGTTCGCTCTCCGACACGGCGAAGGCCATGCCTACCGTGAAGGCCAGGTAGGCGAAGTCGCTGTAGGCGGGCGGCGCCTGCTGCTTGAAGTCGATGCCCCCGTCCTCATCGCGGTAGTACAGCCGCGCGTACTTCAACGCGAACACGGTGTTGACCAGAGCCCACGACAAGGTGACTGCCACGACCCCGGAGATCACCAGGACGACCGAAGCGGCATCGTGCTCGCCAGAGCTGCGCACCAGTGCGAGCGCCACTGCTGCGAGGCTCACGACGGAGGAGATGAGGACCGCGGCATCGGTGGAGGCCGACCGGCTCTCGGCTTCGGCCAGCAGCTTGGTGCCGTCCGGTCCGAGCGGCCAGCACGTGCGCCACACCCACACGAGTGCAACGCTCGCGCCAACGATCCAGCCACCCAGCGGCGCCAGCTCCGGCACACCCGCGGCGATCAAGACGCCGGACGCCGACAGCCCGACCAGGAGGGACAGCAGCGCACGGCGTACGGACAGGAGCCGTTCCGGGTCCGGCGCCTCGCTGCGCCGGTATGTCCGGTCCGGTGCTCCCAAGATCACTCCTAGGCCGGGACGAGCATGCCCCTGCCGACGGCAGGCCGCCTGCGGCCTACCCCTCGCCGGAGTGTCAAATCCGAGCGCGTGCGGACGGCGCGGTGGACGTGAGTGTTGCCAACCCCCACCGTGACTTACCAACCACAGCCCGAAACGTGAACGATGTCCCGAGACACCTGTGCACGGTGTCCCGAGACATTGCAGGGTGGAGCTGAGGGGACTCGAACCCCTGACCCCCTCGTTGCGAACGAGGTGCGCTACCAGCTGCGCTACAGCCCCTGGTGGAGACGCACGAGGCTACCAAACAGCCGAGGGCCAGCTCCGGCCGCGGCAACCGAGCCCGAGGCGGTAGGACAGACCGGCTCAGTCGTTGACGGCGCGGCGCTCCAGGATCGCGTCCAGCTCGTCCGCGAAATCGTCGTACGACGCCGCAGTGGCGGAGGTCGTCCGGGCCGGCACGCGTCCGTCGTCCCTGGACGGGGCGACGGGCTGCTCGGCAGGGCTCGTCTGGTCGAACGGCTCCTCGGCCGTCGGACGGGCCGAGGCCGCCACGCTGTGCGCCTCGCTCCACTTGCCGGGGTGGGTGAGGTCGATCGGGCGCCCGACCCGCGGTGCCACCGGCTTGGTGACGTAGGTCGGCAGCGGGAACGGCTTCGGCTCCCAGCCGAGCGCCTCCGCGGCGGACCGTTCGTCCGCGAGGCGCGCCGCCTCGTGCGCTGCCCATTCGGCCTCGACCCGCTCGGCCTCCGCAGCCTCGCGCTGACGGGCGAGTATCTGGCGCGCCTCGACGATGCCGTCCGCCGAGTCGAAACGACGCAGCCGCGAGCGGGTGCGCCGGCGGACCGCGGTGCGCGTGCGGTGCAGCTCCGCGCGGCGGCGCTCCTGCATGCGCAGGTGCAGCAGATCGCCGAACACGCTGCCGAGCATGACCACGGGCGCCCACCACGGCACCGGCGACAGCGGCGTCGCGATGGCCAGCGCCAGGGTCACGAGGACCAGGCCCGCGAGCACCCGGCGGCGGCGGATGGCGAGCGACCGCTCGCGCCGGGACGGAGCGGGTCGGGGGGTGCGAGTGCGCGAGGACATGACCGGCTCCGTGGACGAGGCGGGCCGTGGCGGCATCACGACCTGACGTTGGTCGGGCGTGGGCTCGCGGCGCGACAGGATGCGCATCGCGCGGTCGAACTTCTCCACCGACCGCGACTCGCTGAGCTCTTCGTGACGGCGCAGCCAGCGCGGGATGAAGTAGAGCGCCCACATCACGATGATCGCCGCGTAGATCAGCCCACTCCCCACGCCTGCACGGTAGGGCGATGATCGTCCTCGCACACGCACCGTTGCCGGTGTGTCGCGAGGTTAGTCCTGTGACGAGTGTGATTGCTGGGACTGCATCGCCCGGACCCGCGCGATGAGCCCGCCCGGCGGCAGCTCGTCGGCGATCATCGCGAACGTCCGGTGGTCGCGCCAGTCACCGGCGATGTGCAGGTAGGCCAGCCGCAGCCCCTCGTCCCGGAACCCCAGCTTCTCCACGACGCGCAGCGACGCCGTGTTCTCCGGACGGATGTTGACCTCGATGCGGTGCAGGCCGGTCCTCGTCAGGCAGTGGTCGGTGGCCAACGCGAGCGCGATGGGCATCAGGCCTCGACCGGCCACCCGCGAGTCGATCCAGTAACCGACGTGCGCCGCGCACAACGACCCCCAGGTGATGCCACCGACCGTCAGCTGCCCGACGAGGCGCCCCTGGTGCGTCATCACGAACGGCATGATGCGGCCCTGGCGCGCCTGCCGGCGCAGGTTGCGCACCATCGTCGGGAACGCGATCGGCTGTGCCTGCCTCGGCGGCGTCGCCTCCCAAGGCGCGAGCCAGTCGAGGTTGCGGCCGCGCACCTCCAGCCACTCCACGCGGTCCCGGCGTCGGATCGGGCGCAGCTCCAGGGCGCCCTCGCGCAGGGTCGCGGGCCACCCCGTACCTGCCCCGGCGCTCAATGGTCACCTCCGTGCACCTGGTCGACGGCGTGCGCGAGCACGGGTCCGAGCACCGCCAGCCCGTCCCGCACTCCACCGGGCGATCCCGGCAGGTTGACGACGATCGTGCGTTCCGCCACGCCGGCGACCCCTCGCGACAGGGCCGCCGTCGGCACGCCCTGGGCCACGCCGTAGGCGCGCAGCGACTCGGCGATGCCCGGCAGCTCACGGTCGATGACCTTGCGGGTCATCTCCGGGGTGCGGTCGGTGGGCGAGATGCCGGTGCCTCCGGAGGTCACCACCACGTCGTACGCCGAAACGACCGCATCGCGCAACGTGTTCTCGACCGGATCGCCGTCGGGCACCACCTGGGGACCGTCGACCTGGAAGCCGAGATCGGTCAGGCCCGCCACCAGCACCGGTCCGGTGCGGTCCTCGTAGACGCCGGCGGACGCGCGGTTGCTCACGCTGACCACGAGTGCGCGCATGCCTCTCACGTCCCCGTCTCGGACCTGTGCCACTCCCCCGTCGTACCGCCAGTCTTGCTCTCCACCCGCACGTCCATGATGACGGCGGCGGGGTCGACAGCCTTGACCATGTCGATGAGCGCGAGCGCCGCGACGCTCACACAGGTCAGCGCCTCCATCTCCACGCCGGTCCGGTCCGCGGTGCGCACGGCGGCAGTGATGGCGACCGCGTCGTCGTCGACCCGCAGGTCGACCGAGACGCCGTGGATGGCGATGGGATGACAGAGCGGCACCAGGTCGGGTGTGCGCTTGGCCGCCTGGATGCCGGCGATCCGGGCGACGGCCAGCGCGTCACCCTTGGGCACCCCGCCACCGCGCAGCAGCCGGATGACCTCGTGCGACACGAGCACCCGGCCGCTGGCGGTCGCCTCGCGCACCGTCACCGGCTTGCCGGACACGTCGACCATCCGCGCCGCCCCGGCGGCGTCGAGGTGGGTGAATTCCTCGCTCATGTGGACCGGCGCTCCAGGACCATGACGTTGACAGCGGTCCCATCCTTGACCTCGGTCACGTCCTCGGGCACCACGATCAGCGCGTTGGCGTGGGCCAGGTCACCGACGAGGTGCGAACCCGGGCCGCCCACCGGTCTGACGATGTAGCGGCCGTCACGCACATCGAGCCAGCCCCGCGCGTACTGGCGGCGGCCGGCCGGGGAGGAGAACCCGCCCTCGCACACCGCGCTGATGATGGGTCGGTGCAGCGGCTCGACCCCGAGCATCCGGCGGATCATGGGCCGCACGAACACCTCGAAGGACACGTAGGCACTCACCGGGTTGCCCGGCAACGTGATGATCGGAGTCGAGTCGGGGCCGATCGTGCCGAAGCCCTGCGGCTTGCCCGGCTGCATCGCAATCCGGTCGAAGGTCACCGTGCCGAGCCGCGAGAGCACCTCCTTGACGACGTCGTAGGCACCGACGCTGACGCCGCCGCTCGTCACCACAAGGTCGGCGCGGATCAGCTGGTCCTCGATCGCGTCCATCAGCTGACGCGGGTCGTCCTTCACGATGCCGACCCGGATGGCCAGCGCGCCGGCCTCGCGAGCCGCCGTGGTGAGGATGTAGGAGTTGGACTCGTGGATCTGGCCCGACGTCGTGGGCTGGCCGGGCTCGACCAGCTCGCTGCCGGTCGACAGGACGATCACCCGCGGCCGTGGCCGCACCTTGACGCGGTCACGACCGACGGCGGCGAGCAGCCCCAGCTGACCGGGGCCCAGGCGGGTGCCGGCCTCGAGGACGACGTCACCGGCCTTCACGTCCTCGCCGCGCCGGCGGATGTGCGAGCCGGCCTGTGGGGCGCGGGTGATCGTCACACCGGCGATCCCGCCGTCGGTCCACTCGAGAGGTACGACGGCGTCGGCGCCGGGCGGGATCGGGGCCCCGGTCATGATGCGCACCGTCAGGCCGGGCTGCACGGTGTAGGCCGACTGGGATCCGGCCGCGATGTCACCGACGACCGGGAGCTGCGCGGGCGTCTGCTCGCTCGCGTCCCTGACGTCCTCGAGCCGAACGGCGTAGCCGTCCATGGACGAGTTGTCGAACGGCGGCAGGTCCAGGTCAGCGGTCACCGACTCGGCCAGGATGCAGCCGTGGGCGTCAAGCAGCTGCAGGTCCAGCGGCGCGATGACCTCGATGCGCTCGAGGATGTCGGTCAGGTGCTCGTCGACCGTCTTCATCGGGGCTTCCGTTTCGTCGCGCGTCGCGCCGGTCATGCGTTTCCCACTTTCGACTCGGCAGACAGCTCCGCCGGCATCTCGGCGACGTGCTCGCGCAGGAACGTGCGGAAGTCCGGCCCCAGGTCCTCTCGCTCGGACGCCAGCCGCACGACGGTCTTGAGGTAGTCGAGCCGGTCGCCGGTGTCGTAGCGCCGGCCGGTGAAGACCACGCCGTGCACCGGCCCGAGCTCGTCGGAGGCGGCGAGCGTCCGCAACGCGTCGGTCAGCTGGATCTCGCCACCGCGGCCCGGTGGTGTCTCGCGCAGCACGTCGAAGACTGCTGGCGACAGCACGTAGCGACCGATGATCGCCAGGTTGCTGGGTGCCTCCTCCACCGACGGCTTCTCGACCAGGTCGTGCACCCGGACGACGCCCTGCTCGCCGGTCGCCTCGCCGGCCGCGCAGCCGTAGAGGCTGATCTGATCGGGCGGCACCTCCATGAGCGCGATGACGCTGCCACCGTGGCGCTCCTGCACGTCGAGCATGGTCTCGAGCAGCGGGTCGCGCTCGTCGATCAGGTCGTCGCCGAGCAGCACCGCAAACGGCTCGTTGCCCACGTGCCGAGCCGCGCACAGCACGGCATGACCCAGCCCACGGGGGTCCCCCTGGCGCGTGTAGTGGATGTCGGCCAGCACCGCTGACTCACGCACGCGGCTCAGCCGCACGTCGTCGCCCTTGGCCTCGAGCGAGGCTTCCAGCTCCCAGTTACGGTCGAAGTGGTTCTCCAGGTTGTTCTTGTTGCGCCCGGTCACCATCAGCACGTCAGTGAGCCCCGCCGCGACGGCCTCCTCGACGACGTACTGGATCGCGGGCTTGTCGACGACCGGCAGCATCTCCCTGGGGGTCGCCTTGGTGGCCGGCAGGAACCGGGTGCCCAGACCGGCGACAGGGACGACGGCCTTGACGACGGAGTGCCTGCGGGTGGCTGCCACGCAACGCACCCTAATGGCCGGTACGGCGCGACGCGGCTGCGCCGCGACCGAGGCCCGCCGGGTCAGCTGCCTTGGACCACCTCGGAGTGCCCCGGCACGTGCCAGCGGTCACGGCCTTCGCCCTTGGCGACGTACAGCGCCCGGTCCGCCGCGCGCATCAGCGTCGCCGCGCTGGAGCCGTGCTCCGGGAAGGCGGCACCGCCGACCGACAGCGTGATGTCCAGCGGCTCCTCACCCTCGGACTGGAACGGCGTGCGCCGCACGGCGACACAGATGCGCTCCGCCAGCTGCGCGGCCCCGTCGACCGTGGTCTCGGGCAGCACGACGACAAACTCCTCACCGCCGTAGCGGGCGAAGGTGTCGACCTCGCGGATCTGTTCCTGCACGCGGTGGGCCAGCTCGCGCAGCACCGCGTCGCCGCGGGCGTGCCCGTAGGTGTCGTTGACCCGCTTGAAGTGGTCCAGGTCGAGCATCAGCACCGCGAGAGGTCGCTCGAAGCGGGTGGATCGCTCGATCTCCCGGGCCAGGCTCATCGAGAGGTAGCGGAAGTTCCAGAGGCCGGTCAACGCGTCGGTGGTCGAGAGGCGCTGCGCCTCCTGGTGCAGCTGCACGTTGTCGATGGCCGTGCTGGCCTGCCCCGACAACGTGCGCAGCGCGTCGTCGTCGGTCGCGTCGAAGGGCTTGCCGTTCTCGCGACCGTAGAGCGCCAGCACACCGGTCACCGCACCCATGCTGCGGAGCGGCGTGGCCAGGATGTCGCCCTCGCCGGGCTCGGTGGCGAGGGGGGCAAGCTCTGAGGGACCAGACCCGATGCTGCCGCGGATGCTCTCGCCGGAGGCCACCACCCGGCCGAGCACGCCCGCACCCGCGGTGATCTCCGTGGGCGCGCTCAGGCCGGCGGCGTGCAACCCGTGCTCGGCGACGACCCGCAGCTGGTCCGGCGCGCCGTAGAGCACGACACCGGCCCGGGCCCGCAGGGTGACGGTCGCGGTCTCGAGGACCACCTGCAGCAGGCCCTCGAGGTCGTGGGTGCTCATCAGGGTGTCGCCGATGCGCTCCAGGCTGTCGCGAAGGTCCTCGCGGCTCTGCTCCAGAGCGGTCATGTTGCGTCGCAGGTCGGTGGTCATCCGGTTGAACGCGTCACCGAGCCGGCCGGCCTCTCCCTCCGGCAGCCCGTCCACCCGGGCATCGAGGTCACCGCTCGCCACCCGCTCCGCGGCGGCGGTCAGGTCGGCGAAGGGCTGGCTGAGGCTTCGGGCGACCGAGGTCACGAGCAGGCCGGCCGCGACGGCACCGGCCAGCAGGATGAGCGCGAACGGCAGGATGGAGCCGGTGGCCGTACCCGGGACCTCGGCGGCGACGATGACGCGGTACGGCGATGCCTGGCTGGCGTCCCGCGCGAAGGTGACCCAGTCGCCCACCTCCGTGACGCCGTCCCGGCCACGGGTCTCCGCCACGATCCGCTTGGTCTGGTCGGGCGGGAGACTGGAGGCCAGCACCCGGCCACCGTTCAGCAGCACCACCTGCCCGCTGACCATGCCGGCGCGGTCGGCCAGCTTGGCCAGGAACGCGCGGTCGAGGACTCGGGCCACCACGGCTGTCTGCACTCCCGGCGCGCCGGTCACCGGGACACTGTCGGCCAGCACCGGCCCGGCTTGTCGCGAGCGCGTGCACGAGGTGAGAGCACCGGGGCCCGCCACCCCCGCGGGGAGGCTCCCGGCCTGGGCCGCGACGGTCTTGTCGGGGGCCAGGACGGCGGCATAGCTCGCATAGTCCGACCGCACGGTGGTGCGCACTGCCTCTGCCGGACTGGAGGACGCTGACTCGAGCGCCACCGTCCGGGCCGCCAGCCCGAGCAGCTGGCACTCGTCGGCGATCTCGTTGCTGACCGCGACGCTGCCGGCGGCGAGCTCCTTCTGGAGCCGGTCGCTGGCGATGCCGGGGATGACCAGGGCCAGCACCAGCGCCCCGACCATGATGGGGACGAGGAAGAGGGCACCGAGCACGAGGAACAGCCGGGTCCGCAGGCTCACGCCCGCCACCACCCTCTCTGCTCGTGCGCTGGCGCGCATCCGTCGTCCTGCGGCTGCGATGCTGCCACGGTGGCAGCACCCCAGACCCCGACCAAGGCAGATCTGCGCGCGCGCGCACTTGCTGGCCGGCGCGCGATGACGCCGGACATGAGGGAGGTCGCCGGGGCCGCGATCACCCGTTCCGTGCTCGACCTCGCGGAGGTCATCGCCGCTCGCACCGTAGCCGCATACCTGTCCATCGGCACGGAGCCCGCGACGCAGTACCTCGTGGAGGCGTTGCGATCGAGAGACGTGCGCGTCGTCGTACCTGTCCTTCGCGACGACCTCGACCTGGATTGGGCAGAGTACGACGGGATGAACCACCTTGCCCAGGGTTTGCGGGGATTGTGGACACCCGAGGGCGCACTGCTCGGCGTCGACGCCGTCGCGGACGCGGATGTCGTGGTGGTGCCGGCGCTGGCGGTGGACGACCTCGGCGTGCGGCTGGGCCGCGGCGGGGGGTCCTACGACCGCGCCCTCGCGCGCGTCCCGGCGGGGCGCGCCGTCATCGCCTTGCTGTACGACGGCGAGCGCCGCGCCGCCGTACCTGCGGAGCGCCACGACCGCCGGGTCACCACCCTCGTGACCCCCAGCGGGGTGCTCCGGTTCGCCTGACTCCGCCGTGATCCGAAACGATGGGGTGCTCCGGCAGGCGCCGGAGCACCCCGGGGAGGAGCAGCCGTGACCGCCGACCGGCTCGACGTGCTGCTGCTCGTCGGTGGCGTCGTGCTGCTCGTGGCGATCGCCGCGGTCCGGCTCTCGGTCGGCAGCGGGCTGCCGTCGCTGTTGATCTACCTCGGGCTCGGCCTGGTCCTCGGTGAGGACGTGCTCGGGGTCGACTTCGACAACACCGATATCGCGCAGGCGCTCGGCTTCGCCGCGCTGGTGATCATCCTTGCCGAGGGCGGCCTCACCACCTCGTGGGACGAGATCCGGCCGGTGGTCCCGGCCGCCGCGGCGCTCGCCACGATCGGCACGGCCGTGTCCGTGGTGGTGACGGCCGGGGCGGCGCACGCGCTGCTCGACATCGGCTGGCGTGATGCGCTGTTGGTCGGGGCCGTGCTGGCGCCGACGGACTCGGCGGCGGTCTTCTCGGTGCTGCGACGGGTGCCGCTCCCCTCCCGGCTGCGCGGCCTGCTCGAAGCGGAGTCGGGCTTCAACGACGCACCTGTCGTGATCCTGGTCGTGACGCTGGCCGGCGCCCATGCGGTGTCGGCGTGGGAGCTGCTCGGGCTGCTGGTCTTCGAGCTCGCCGCCGGTGCGGTCGTGGGGCTGGTCGTCGGGTGGGCCGGCGCCTGGGGGGTACGCCGGATCGCGCTGCCGTCGTCGGGTCTGTACCCGCTGGCCGTCCTGGCGCTGTGCGTCACCGCCTACGGCCTGGCCGCGGTGCTGCACGCGAGCGGCTTCCTCGCTGTCTACCTCGCTGCGCTCTATCTCGGCAACGCGCGCCTGCCCCACCGGCCGGCCACCCGCGGCTTCGTCGAGGGAATGGCCTGGCTGGCGCAGATCGGGCTGTTCGTCATGCTGGGCCTGCTCGCCACGCCGTCCGAGCTCGGTCCGTCCATCCTGCCGGCGCTGGGCGTCGGCGTCGTACTGCTGTTGATCGCGCGTCCGCTCGCCGTCTTCGCGTCGGTCAGCTGGATCGGGTCGAGCCTGCGTGAGATGGCGCTGCTCTCGTGGGCGGGTCTGCGGGGAGCCGTGCCCGTCGTGCTCGCAACGGTGCCGGGCGAGCAGGACATCTTCAACCTCGTCTTCGTCCTGGTGGTCGTGTTCACGGTCGTGCAGGGCCCGACCCTGCCGTGGGTGGCCCGCCGGCTCGGGCTGACGTCGGCGGTCGAGACCACGAGACTGGACATCGAGTCCTCGCCGCTCCTGCGCCTCGACGCCGACCTGCTCCAGGTGCACGTCGACCAGGGCTCGCAGATGGCCGGTGTGGAGGTGTTCGAGCTGCGGCTGCCACCGGGTGCCTCCGTCTCCCTCATCGTGCGTGAAGGACGGGCCTTCGTGCCGCAGGACGGGACCCCGCTGCGGGCCGGCGACGACCTGATCCTGGTGGCGGTCGAGTCGGTACGGCGCGACGTGGAGCGGCGGCTGCGGCAGGTGTCGCGCGGGGGACGGCTCGGCGGCTGGCACCAGCGCCGGCCCTGACCGCCGCAGTCGCGAGCCGGAGACTTGCCCGGTCTCGCCCGATAGACTGGTCCCGGCCGGGCCGCACGACGTGCGCCTCGGCCGTCGTCGACATGTCCGGTCCGACATCCACTGGAGGCGCGTGGTCATGCCGGCGCCCTCCCCTGCAGTACGACGACTCGCCGTACGACGACTCGGACTCGCCGCCGTCCTTCGGCCGGTGCTCGTGGTGGTGCTCGCCGCGCTGACCGCCCTGGTGCCGCTGCTCGGCAGCGCGTCGGCCAGTGCCCGCTCCGCATCGCGCGCGGCGGCTCCGACGTTCTCGAGCGCCTGGACCGTGTCGCCGCAGTCGGCCGGCAGCGAGAGTCGGCGCACTGCCGGCCCGGCTGCCCGCGCGAGCACGGCCGGCCTGACCAGACGGCTGCACGCCGACCAGGGGGCCGTCGATCACGGCGACTCGTCGCGGCGGACGGTCGACACGCACCCGACACACCCGGCGACCGGTGGGGCAGATCCGACTGGTCCGCCGAGCACTGGTCGCAGGTACTCCTGCGACCGACCCGATCACCCTGCCCACCACCGGTTCCTGCCGGTGGGGGCCGGACGCGCACCCCCGTTCACCTGCGGCAGTTGACGACCCCCGTCATCCCCGCGTCCCCGTGATCTCGTGATCCACGTGCCGACGCACCCGCAGGAGGCCTTTCGTGTCCGCACCCGTAGTCCGCGCGCTCGTCGCGCTCGGCGTCATCGGCGCCGCGCTGTTCTTCGCCATCACCACCCCCGCCCGCCTGGGTCTCGACCTGCGCGGGGGCACCCAGATCGTCCTTGAGACCCAGGACGCGCCCACGGTCAAGGCCAACGCCGAGTCCACGCAGCGGGCCCTCGAGGTGCTGCGCCGACGCGTCGACGCCCTCGGTGTGGCGGAGCCGTCCATCACGCGGTCCGGTGACCGCCGCATCATCGTCGAGCTGCCGGGTCTGCAGGACCCGCGCGAGGCCGCCGAGGTCATCGGCCGCACCGCCCAGCTGACGTTCCACCCCGTGCTCGCCGACGTGCCGCCGGAGCCG
>JAVEDJ010000034.1 GCA_030841025.1 Actinomycetota bacterium | reverse complement strand
GCTCGGCGCCGCCACCGATGCTGCGGCCGTTGGCGACGCCCACCATCAGCACCGGTGAGCCCTCGTGCACGACGGCACCGTCCGCCTCCACCGTGAGGTCCCACCCGGATGCTCGGAGCCCCGCGGCGGCACTCCCGACGGCGTACGCCGCCTTGCCCAGCCGGTCCTTGAGCTCCGTGGCCCGCTCGGCCGCCTCGGCGCCCACACCGACGTGCACCGCGTTGACCGCCACGCCGTCCGCGTCGTCGACGATCAGGTCGAGCGTCCGGGGCCGGTGCCGGAGCAGCACCTCGGCGGCCGCCCGTGGGTCGAGCGGCAGCCCGAGCGTGCGGGCCAGGTCGTTGCCGGTGCCGAGCGGCAACAGGCCGAGCGGGTCGTCCGGGGAGAGCTCGCCGCGCGCCCGCAGCCGGCCGACCGCCAGGTGCAGCGAGCCGTCGCCGCCGAGGAGCACCAGGGTCCGCCCGTCACGCCGGGCGAGCAGGTCGTCGAGCTCCTCGGGCGAGCCGGACTGCTCGACGCGCACGTCGGCCCCTGCGCGGAGCACGTCCAGGGCGGCCGCGACGGTGTCGTCGTCGGCCGTCCCGGCGGACGGGTTGGTGACCACCAGCAAGCGGGTCAAGTAATCTCTCCTCGCAGGAGCCCTCGGACGCGCTTGCGCCGAGGGCGCCGGTTTTCCGGTCTCATTCTGGGAGTAGGTGTACCCGCATGCCCGCGATCGTGCTCGTCGGGGCCCAGTGGGGCGACGAGGGTAAGGGCAAGGCCACTGACCTGCTCGGCCCTTCTGCCGACTACGTCGTGAAGTACAACGGCGGCAACAACGCTGGCCACACCATCGTCATCGGTGATCAGAAGTACGCCCTGCACCTGCTGCCCAGCGGCATCCTGACGCCCGGGGTGGTGCCGGTCATCGGCAACGGAGTCGTCATCGACCCCGCCGTGCTCTTCTCGGAGATCGACGCCCTCGAGGAGCGCGGCATAGACACCTCGCAACTGGTCGTCAGCGCCAACGCGCACCTGATCGCGCCGTACCACCGCACCATCGACCGGGTCGCGGAGCGCTTCCTCGGCAACGCCAAGCTCGGCACGACCGGCCGTGGGATCGGCCCGACCTACGCCGACAAGATGTCCCGCGTGGGCGTGCGGGTCCAGGACCTGTTCGACGAGAAGATCCTGCGCCAGAAGATCGAGGGTGCCCTCGAGCTCAAGAACCACCTGCTGGTCAAGGTCTACAACCGCCGCGCCATCACCGTCGACGAGGTGGTGGAGGAGTTCATGGAGTTCGCCGACCGGCTGCGGCCGATGACGGCCGACACCGCGCTGCTGCTCAGCAACGCGCTCGACGCCGGCAAGACCGTGCTGCTCGAGGGTGGCCAGGCGACCCTGCTCGACGTCGACCATGGCACCTATCCCTTCGTCACCTCGTCCAACCCGACCACCGGCGGCGCCTGCACCGGCTCGGGCATCCCGCCGACCCGCATCGACCGGGTCATCGCCGTCGTCAAGGCCTACGCCACCCGCGTCGGCTCCGGGCCCTTCCCGACCGAGCTGCTGGACGCCGACGGCGAGAAGCTGCGCCAGGACGGAGCCGAATTCGGTACGACGACCGGGCGTCCGCGGCGGACCGGCTGGTACGACGCAGTCGTGGCTCGCTTCGCCTCGCGCGTCAACGGCGTCACCGACTTCGTGCTGACCAAGCTCGACGTGCTCAGCGGCTGGGAGCGCATCCCGGTGTGCGTGGCGTACGACGTCGACGGCGTGCGTCACGACGAGATGCCGATGACCCAGACCGACTTCCACCACGCGAAGCCGGTCTACGAGTTCCTCGACGGCTGGGACGAGGACATCTCGGCCGCTCGCACGCTCGAGGACCTGCCCAAGAACGCCCAGCAGTACATCAAGGCCCTCGAGGAGATGTCGGGGGCCCCCATGTCGGCGATCGGGGTCGGTCCCGGCCGCGACCAGACGGTGCAAGTGCGTTCGCTGGTCTGAGTGGCACGCCGATGAGCCGACGCCGGCGGATGCTGGCGGCTGCCGTGGTGTGCCTGCTGCTGGCCGCCGGCGGTGCCGCCTTCGTGCTGACGCGCGGCGGCGACGTCGTACCCCCGCGGGAGCGGTCCGCTGCAGAGGAGAAGCCGGGGCCCGTGCTGCTGGTGCCGGGGTACGGCGGCGGCACGGCTGTTCTGGAGCAGCTCGCCGGCCGGTTGCGCGCCGCGGGCCGGCAGGCGACCGTCGTGCCCATGCCTGGTGACGCCACCGGAGACCTGCGGGCCCAGGCCCTCGTCCTCGGTGCCGCCGTGCTCGCAGCGAAGGCGGCCGGGGCCGCGTCCGTCGACGTGGTGGGCTTCTCGGCCGGGGGCGTGGTCGCGCGGCTCTGGGCGGCCAACGACGGCGGGGCGGCGGACGCGCGCCGGATCGTGACCCTCGGATCGCCGCACCACGGCACCGACCTGGCCACCTTCGCCGGTGCCCTGGCGCCGGATCAGTGCCCGCTGGCGTGCCGGCAGCTGGCCCCCGGCAGCGACCTGATCACCGAGCTCAACCAGGGCGACGAGACGCCCGACGGACCGCTCTGGGTCAGCATCTGGACGACGCAGGACCAGGTGGTGATCCCGGCGGACAGCGCCCGGCTCTCGGGTGCGCGCAACGTCGTCGTCCAGGACGTCTGCGCGGGACGCTCGGTGGGGCACGGTCAGCTGCCGGCCGACCAGGTGGTCGGCGGCCTGGTGCTGCGCGCCCTCGCCGCCGGTCCGGTGGCCGCACCCGGGCCGTCGGACTGCGCAGCCCTCGCCGCCTCCGGGTGAGGCCGCCCACACTCCGACCCGGTCTGTGCGGCTGACGGCCTCGACGCGGGCGCCGGGCAGTCCTACCGTCGGAGCAGCGGTCACGGGTCCGCCCGCGGCACGTCGACCAGAGGAGGCTCGAATGTTCGTTCAGGTGATCCAGGGCCAGGTATCCGACGCGGAGGCGCTGCGCGCGGCACTCGATCGGTGGACCAAGGAGCTGGCGCCCGGCGCGTCGGGGTGGCTGGGGTCGACCGCCGGCGTGACCGAGGACGGCCGATTCATCGCGCTCGCCCGCTTCGAGTCCGACGAGGCGGCCCGGCGCAACAGTGACCGGCCCGAGCAGGGCTCGTGGTGGGCCGAGACCGCCAAGGCGCTCGCGGGGGAGGCGCGCTTCAGCGACAGCCGCGACGTCGTCCTCGACGTCAACGGGGACCCGGACGATGCCGGCTTCGTCCAGGTCATGCAGGGCCGCACGAGCGACCCGGCGCGCGCCCGTGAGCTCATGGGGGACGACTCGTCCGACTGGGCCTCCTTCCGGCCCGACATGATCGGCAGCATGGAGGTCGAACACGACGGCGGGGCCTTCACGATGGCGCTCTACTTCACTTCCGAGGAGGCGGCGCGTGAAGGCGAGCGTAAGGAGCCGCCGCCCGAGATCGCGGCGCTGATGAAAGAGATGGACGCGCTCAGCGTCGGTGAGCCGGAGTTCTTCGACCTCAAGCAGCCCTGGCTCCACTCCCCCCGCTGAGCCCGCTACCCGCCGCGCCCGCCGTGGCCAGCCACCTCGCCACGCCCGTCACCAAGATCGACCCAGGAGCACACAGAAGGGCCGGCTGTGCCGCGCAACAGCTGCCGACCGGCGCCTTCTGTGTGTTCCTCGACCGGGCACGGTGCCGTCAATGGTCCTCGAGGCCGCGCGGCAGCGGTGCCGACCACTGCCGCCGGATCGCGATGATCCGGAGCAGGAACACCAGCGCGATGGCACAGGAGGCAGCGGCCGCGCCGTAGACGTCGAGGGCGTCCGCAGCGACCACCACGAGCGAGCCGGCCAGGGCCGTGACGGCGTACAGCTCACCGGTGCGCAGCACCAGCGGGATCTCCCCGAGCAGCAGGTCGCGCAGCAGCCCCCCGCCGATGCCGGTGAGCACGCCGAGCAGACAGGACGGCATGGGCCCGAGTCCCGCCTCCAGCGCCTTGGCCGTGCCGGCGACGGCGAACAGCCCCAGGCCGGCGGCGTCGAAGATCCGGACCGCACGCGTCAGCCGGTTCACCTGCGGGTGGAAGAAGAAGACCAGCACCGACGCAGCCGTGGAGACGGCGACATAGCGCCAGTCGGCCAGCGCCGGCGGGGGTACGTCGCCGAGCAGCAGGTCGCGCAGCAGGCCGCCGCCGATCGCCGCTACCGTGCCCAGGAAGGCCACCCCCACGATGTCCAGACGCTTGGCCACTGCCGCAAGGGCGCCGGCCAGCGCGAAGACGAACACGCCTACGAGGTCGAGCAGCAGGGCTCCGGCCGAGGGGTTCACGTGCCGAGGGTAGGGGGCGAGGAGCGGACACCGGCTGCACCACCACGGTCGTCGCTCGTAGGCTTCGGCCATGACTGCCGTGACCCCTGCCGCGTCCTCGCCCGTGCCCGACCCCGAGGAGGGCCGGCGCGTGTTCGAGCTCGACCGGACCCACGTCTTCCATTCATGGTCGGCGCAGGCGCTCATCTCCCCGATGGCCCTGGCGGGTGCCGAGGGCAGCTACGTGTGGGACTACGAGGGCAACCGCTACCTCGACTTCTCGTCGCAGCTGGTCAACACCAACATCGGCCACCAGCACCCCAAGGTCGTCGAGGCGATCCGCGAGCAGGCCGCCCGCCTGTGCACTATCGCGCCGCAACACGCCAACGCCGCGCGCTCCGAGGCGGCGCGGCTGATCGCCGAGGTCGCTCCCGAGGGGCTCGACAAGGTGTTCTTCACCAACGGCGGCGCGGACGCCATCGAGAACGCCGTGCGCATGGCCCGGCTGCACACCGGCCGCCACAAGGTGCTGGCGACGTACCGCAGCTATCACGGCAACACGACCACCGCGATCCAGATGACCGGTGACCCGCGCCGCTGGCCGAACGACGGCGGCGCCACCGGCGTCTCGCACTTCTTCGGGCCCTATCCCTACCGGTCGCCGTTCTGGTCGAGCAGTCCCGAGGAGGAGGGTCAGCGTGCGCTCGAGCACCTCGAGCAGCTCGTCGCCTTCGAGGGCCCGGCCACCATCGCGGCGATCGTCCTCGAGACGATCCCCGGCACGGCCGGCATCCTGGTGCCGCCGGACGGTTATCTGCAGGGTGTGCGGGACATCTGTGACCGCTACGGCATCGTCTACATCGCCGACGAGGTGATGGCCGGCTTCGGCCGTGCCGGTGAGTGGTTCGCGGTCGACAAGTGGGGCGTCACGCCCGACCTCATCACGTTCGCGAAGGGGTCCAACTCCGGATACGTCCCGCTCGGTGGCGTCATCATCTCGGAGCCCATCGCGGCGACGTTCGCCGAGCGCGTGTTCCCCGGAGGCTTGACCTACTCGGGTCACCCACTGGCCTGCGCGGCGGCCGTGGCAAGCATCAACGCCTTCCACGACGAGGGGATCATCGAGAACGCGCGCCGCATCGGCGAGCAGGTGCTGGGCCCGGGACTGCGCGAGATCGCGGACCGTCATCCGAGTGTCGGCGAGGTGCGCGGGCTCGGTGTCTTCTGGGCACTCGACCTGGTGCGCGACAAGTCGACCCGGGAGATGCTGGTGCCCTACAACGCGACGGGTCCGGCCAACAAGCCGATGGCTGAGCTGGTCGCCGCGTGCAAGCAGCGTGGGCTGCTGCCGTTCGTGAACTTCAACCGGCTGCACGTCGTACCGCCGTGCACGGTCTCGGAGACCGAGGCCAAGGAGGGCCTGGCGGTCCTGGACGAGGCGCTGGCCGTCGCCGACAGTTACACCTCCGGCTGAAACGGGCAGAGCCTCCTCGTGAGCTACGAGATCTTCTTCGTCCGACGCGACCCGGGTCAGTCGTTCGACGACGCGCTGGAAGAGACCGAGGACGGCTTCGAGGGCGATCCCGGGCCGCTGAGCGCCGCGGAGCTGGAGCAGTGGGACGAGGTGCTGCCGGTGGCCCGCGACGTGCTGGGTGACGTGCAGGAGTTCGGCGACGAGACGACCCGGGAGCTGACGAACCCGGCGACCGGCGTCCAGCTCTCGCTGTTCAACGGCGAGATGGCGATCCGCGTGCCGTACGGCGACTTCGGCGAGGGCAGCGTCGAGGTGATGTCGAAGGTCTACGAGCTGGCGCGCGCCATCGAGCGGCTGACCGGCCTCGAGGGCTACGACCCGCAGCTCGAGGAGGCGGTCAGCGACAGTCGCGCCGGCGGGGAACCGCTGGGGCGCTCCCGCCGGTCCGGCTGGGAGGACGAGGACGACGACGGCGAGTCCACCGGCACCTCGACGACGTTGCCCCCCGCACGGCCGCGGCGTGAGCTGCAGCACGCCGGCGGTGTCGCGGAGCCACGCCGCTGGTGGGAGTTCTGGAAGCGGTGAAGGTCCTGGTCCTCGGGTCGGGTGCCCGCGAGCACGCCCT
>JAVEDJ010000027.1 GCA_030841025.1 Actinomycetota bacterium | reverse complement strand
GCACGCATGTGGCACTCAACGAGATCGACTCGGTACAGGTCATCGAGGCAGCGGCCGTGTCTGATGCCACCGCGTCATCCATCGAGCTGGTCATCCCGTGGGAGCAGCTCGGCAGCCCTGCGGTCGCGTTCCTGACCGCCGGGTCCGAGCTCCCGCGGCGGATGGCCGACCGGCCCACCACCAGCATCACCGTGCCCACAATCGACGTCGGATCGCTGCTCGATGTAGTGGACCTGCTGAAGATCGATGCCGAGGGACAGGAGCATGCCCTGCTGCTTGGTGCGTGGCCTCAGCTCCTGCTGCACCGGCCAACCATTTTCGTCGAGGTGCTGCCAGGGACACCGAAGCTGCGTGACCTGCTCGTTCGGCTCTGTGCAGAGCTGGGGTACCGGTGCTATGCCGCGCACTCTGGCCGGCTGGTGCCGCTCGCAACGGAACGCATTCCGGTGGTGCGCTTGCACGAGGAGTTCGCCACCAACGACGTCATTCTCACCACGGAGACCGACCTCTGAGGAGAGCATGGCGGCTCGTGCGTTGGTGGTCCGTCGTCAGGCATTGGCTCTGAACTCGCGCTCGATCCACCGACAGATCACCTCGACGACGTACGCGCGCTCGTCGGGGCTGAGCATGCGGCTCTTGGGTATGTCGTGCCACCGCTGCAGGCAGGTGCGGCAGCAGGTCGCCGTTGCATGCTGGGCGACGAACACCGGGTGGCCGCGGTACGGCGTCTGTTTTCCGTCCTTGTACGGCGACTCGGGCGCCAGGCGCTGGGCTATCAGCTCGGCGGCGTGCTGCCGCATCGTCGGCATGCCGCGCAGCTCGACCGTCGACCGTTCGCGGCCCCTCAGGTGGAACTTAGCCCGGAACGGCTGGCGAGCTATCCGGTCCAGCCTCGGGTCAATCTCTTCGACGCTGGCCATCGCTTCCAGATTACGTCGAGCCCGGGGAATGGAGTGGACAGATCTGCGGGTGTCATGGTCGGTGCCCACCGTCGCGGTCCGCCGGGCGAGGGGCAGGCCTGCGGTTCGCGGTCAGGCCGACCAGCTCGGCGCTGGCCTGCCACAGGCGGGCCGCGACTGCTCCGTCGTAGCTGCGCTTGGAGGAGCGCTTGACCTTGCTGTCGGCGAAGTAGCGGCCCGTCACCTGCTCGAGGTCGGGTGCCGATGCGACGTGGATGGACGTGGCCGCGCCTTGGGTTGGGGACTTGAGGAACGGTCGCAGGAGCGGTACGAACAGTCGCTGGGTGCGGCCGGGGTCCTCCGCGCCGAAGCCGGTGCGCACCACCCCGGGATGCAGCGCGTCGGCGGTGACGGAACTGCCCTGCAGCCTGCGTGCGAGCTCGTAGGTGAACAGCACGTTGGCGAGCTTGGACTGGCTGTAGGCCCGCGCTCCGGAGTAGGCCCGTTCGCCCTGCAGGTCGTCGAAGTCGATGTGCCCCGCAGCGTGCGCCTTGGACGACACCGTGACGACACGGGCTGTCGCGCTCTGCTTCAGCCGGTCGAGGAGCAGGTCGGTCAGCAGGAACGGCGCAAGATGGTTGAGGGCGAAGGTGTGCTCGAGCCCGTCCGCGGTGACGTGCCGGGTGTTCCAGTAGCCGCCGACGTTGTTAACCAGCACATCGATCCGGGGCAGGAGCTGCAGCACCTCGTCGGCCAGCCGCCGTACCTCCGACTGACAAGACAGGTCCGCCACGAAGGCGTCCACCTGTCCGCTGCCGGCTGCGCGGATCTCACGCGCCGCTTCTTCGGTTCGCTCACGGTCGCGTCCCGTGATCGCCAGGTGCGCACCCTTGGCGGCTAGGCCCAGTGCGGTGGCCCTGCCGATGCCGCCCGTGGCGCCGGTGACCAGCATGGTCCGGCCGGCCAACGGCACCCTGGGGACCTGGTTCACGTTCGTGCTGGGCTCATCGGGAAGTCCCGGAACTGGAGAACATCCGTCGAGCCGTAGGTCTCCTGGACGATCGCCTTCACGTGTTCTCTCCTTGCCGAGAGACCGCGTCGGCGGCGCACTCGCGGTGTGGTGAACCACAATAGAGTCACCCGTCTACGGCTACGGAATGACCGGCTCACGGTGCGATGCGTGGTGGAGGCACGGTGGTCGGTCGTCGCAGCAGGAGCGTGACTCCGAGGGCCGCGACCCACAGACCCCAGCCGGTGCTGCCGAGGAGGCCGGCGAGATCCCAGACCGGGAAGCCGGGGATCGCGGTACTCATGATGTCGCCCTGGTTGAGGAAGTACAGGACGCTGACCAGCAGCCCGGTCCAGCCCAGCCAGGTCGGCAAGACCCGGCTGCGAAGGATGACGACGGACAGCGTCACCGACCACGCGATGACCAGCAGCTCGCCGAGGTGCTCGCCGAGCAGCGCGCCGCCGTACTGGTGCTGCGCGGTCCAGGCGGCGGCGACGGCAGCCTTGGTCGTCTCGTCTCCGGCGACGTAGTCCCGGGCGAGCGGCGGCACGACGAACACCCACCGGAGGAAGCCCGCCATGGAGAGAACGACGGAGATGGCGCCGGCGAACGTCGCCGCCCGCAGCACCGGGTCGCCGTGCCGGCCGAGGACCGCAGGGAGCAGCAGGATGGGGACGAGCAGGATGCCGTAGGTCCACGCGACCGCGAACCACGTCCAGACCAGGGTGCTGCCGCCGTCGGCGAACTCGGGCAGGACGACGCTTGCCGGTTCGCGCAGGATGTCGGGCCAGTTGAACGTCGAGGACAACACGGTCGCGGCGAGCCCGAACGTGAGGGCACCGGCGGCGAACAGGCCGCCGGTGATGCGGCGCAGCCGGCGCACGGCAGGTACGTCGGCAGCTGCGTAGGTGACGGGAGGCGGGGTGGTCGGGGCTGCGTGGCTGGTCATCGCGGTTTCCTGTTCATCAGCAGGCGGGTGGTGGCGGGTCGCGGTGCTCATCGCTGCGCGTTCGTCGAGAGGGGCGCAGCGTCCTGGGCCGGGATGCGCACATCGACCGGGACCGGGACGGCGAGCGGAGGTGTGACAGGGGCAGAGGGCGCCTCGTGCAGGCCGTACCGGGCGTGGAAGCGGCGCAGCGGCGCGGGCGCCCACCAGTTCCACTCGCCGAGCACGCTCATCACGGCCGGCACCAGCAGCATGCGGACAAGGGTGGCGTCCACGACGACGGCGATGGCCAGCCCCACGCCGAGCTGCTTGACGGCCAGGACCTCGCCGAGTGCGAAGCCGGCGAACACGACGACGATGAGGGCGGCGGCGGAGGTGATGATGCGCCCCGACCGCTGCAGCCCGACCGCGACCGCGGTCTCGTTGTCGCCCGTCTCCTCGTGCACCTCCTTGATGCGCGAGAGGAGGAAGACCCCGTAGTCCATGGAGAGGCCGAAGGCAAAGATCAGGACGAGGACCGGCATCCACAGGTCGAGCGCGCCGACCGAGTCGAAGGCGAGCAGCCCGGACAGGTGCCCGTCCTGGAAGACGAGCTTCAAGGCGCCGAAGCTCGCGCCGAGGCTGAGCACGTTCATGACCAGGGCCTTGAGCGGGATGACGACCGAGCCGGTCATCAGGAACAGCAGCAGCAGCGTCGCGAGCGCCACGACGGCGGCGGCGACGGGAAGCCGGGAGCCGAGCTTGGACTTGACGTCGGCGAGCTCGGCGGCCGGCCCGCCGACCTGGATGTCGAAGGCCGGGGCGTTGGTGCGGATGCGCTCGACCAGGGCTGTCGCGGCCGGACCTTGGGACGTGCCGGTCGGGATGAAGTCGACGACGCTCAGGCCGGCGGGGGTGCCGGGCCGGATGGCGGTGCCGGCTACGCCGGGAGTGGCGGCGAGGTCGGCCAGCCAGGCCGCGGCGGCTGGGTCGGTCGGGTCGATGTCGGCGATGACGGTGACCGGGTCGGTGCCCCGGGCCGGGAAGCGGTCCGCGAGGGCGAGCGCGGTGGCGCGGGCTTCCGAGGAGCGGGGCAGGGTGCGGGCGTCGCCGTTCTCGAAGCGGGCGGACAGGAACGGGATGCCCAGCAGCACGAGGGCGACGGCGACGGCGAGGCCGACGGCGACCGGACGGAGCTGCACTGCGCGGGCGAGCCGGTAGAAGCGTCCCCGGACGTCCGGCGTCGGCGGCAGGGGCTTGATGCGCCGGCCGACCACGGCGAGTGTCGCCGGCAGGAGGGTGATGGCGGCGGACATGCACAGCAGGACGACGGCGAGGCCGGCGATCCCGAAGGAGGCAAGCAGCGGGATGCCGAACACGAACAGCCCCGACATGGCGACCGCGACCGTGAGTGCCGAGAACACGATGGTGGTGCCGGCGGAGGCGACGGTGGCGACGACGGCGTCGTGCACGTCGCGGCCTGCGTCGGTGTGCTTGCCGCGTTCCTCGCGGAACCGGTTGACCAGCAGCAGCCCGTAGTCAATGCCGAGGCCGATGCCGAGCATGTTGACGACGTTGACCGAGAAGATGGACACGTCGCCGAGCCGGGTTGCGGCGACCAGGACGGCCAGGGTGGGGATGACGCCGCCGAGTGCGACGAGCAGCGGCATGCCGCCTGCGACCAGTCCGCCCAGAAGCAGGACCATGATGACGATGGCGATGGGTAGCGCGATGGCTTCGCCGCGCAGCAGGTCGCTCTCGGACGCGGTCTGGAAGGTCTCGCCGACCAGGACGGCGCCCCCGACGAGGACCTCGGGCGCGTCCAGGTTGCGGGCGATCTGCTCGACGCGGTGGGCGACGGCAAGCTCGTCGTTCTCGTCGAGGTTGCCGGCGAGGGTCACCACGATCAGCGCCGCGCGTCCGTCGGTGGCGCGCAGCTGCTCGGCGGTGGGCCCGCTGGTCCACGGGTCAGCGACGTCCAGGACACCGTCGACAGCGGCGATGCGGGCCAGGTCGGCGGTGATGCTGCGCTGAACCCGCGGGTCGGCGATGTCGATGCGGTCCGCGACGATGGCCAGCTGGCCGCCGGTCTCGGCGAGGTCGTCCAGCCGGTGGGCGACGCGGCCGGACTCGGTGGAGTTCCCGGCGCCGAAGTCTGTCGACAGGACCGAGAAGGCCGAGCTGCCGACGGCGGCGGTCCCGATGAGCGCCACGACCCAGGCGAGGATGACGGCCCGCCGGCGGCGCACCACGAAACGGCCGAACCGGGTCATGACGCTGGGCCGGGTGACGCTGGGCCGGGTGACGCTCGGCCGATCGGGAGCTTGGTGGGTGGTCGTCATGGCGTCTGCCCTTCAGCGGCGCGAGCCGGTTGCTCGCCTGCGCCGATGCTTGATCAGGGCGCTGACGCTGCGCTGACACGTGGACGACGAAGGTGTCAGCGCAGCGTCAGCGGCC
>JAVEDJ010000270.1 GCA_030841025.1 Actinomycetota bacterium | reverse complement strand
CGGAGATCGCCGAGCAGGCGGCGTACTACGGCGACGGCTTCTTCCACAACAACATCTTCTGGCCGATGGAGCACACCCGGCAGATGGTGGCGCTCTACCGCCAGCGCTTCGAGCACTACGGGCACGGACAGGCCGACCAGGCCATCGTCGGGCTCGGCGGCCAGGTGTTCATGCGCAAGAGCTCGCAGGACGCAGTGCGCGAGTTCCGCCCCTACTTCGACAACGCACCGGTCTACGGCCACGGCCCGTCGCTCGAGGACTTCACCCGACAGACGCCGCTGACCGTCGGCAGCCCGCAGGAGGTCATCGAGCGAACGCTCGGCTTCCGGGAGCACGTCGGCGACTACCAGCGGCAGCTGTTCCTGATGGACCACGCCGGCCTGCCGCTCAAGACAGTGCTCGAGCAGCTCGACATCCTCGGCGAGGAAGTGGTGCCGGTCCTGCGTCGCGAGTTCGACGCGCTGCGGCCGGCGCACGTCCCGGAGGCGCCGACCCACGCCAGCCTGGTGCGGGCCGCGGCCCCCACGGACACCGGGGCGACGGACACAGCGGCCCTGAGTACGGCGGGAGCGGTCAGCCGATGACCACCCGCAACCTGACCGTCGTCACCGCCGGCCTGAGCCAGCCCTCGGCCACGCGCCTGCTGGCCGACCGGCTGGCCGAGGCGACGGAGCGCGGGCTCCGTGAACGCGGGGTGACCCCACAGATCGAGGTGGTCGAGCTGCGCGACCTCGCCCATGACCTGGTCGACAACCTGCTGACCGGATTCCCGAGCCCCGCTCTCGGCAAGTCGATCGACAAGGTCGCGCGGGCCGACGGGCTCATCGTCGTGACGCCGATCTTCACAGCGTCCTACAGCGGGCTGTTCAAGATGTTCTTCGACGTGCTCGCACCCGAGACCCTCGTCGACAAGCCGATGATCATAGGAGCGACGGCGGGGACGGCACGGCACTCGTTGGCGCTCGACCACGCCCTCCGCCCGCTGTTCGCCTACCTGCGAGCGCTGGTCGTGCCGACGGCCGTGTTCGCCGCCGCCGAGGACTGGGGGAACGGCGACGGTACGAGCACGCGGGCGCTCGCCGATCGCGTCGACCGGGCGGCGGCGGAGCTCGTGCCGCTCGTCGCGGCGCGCGAGTCCCAGGGACCGCTGGACGCGTTCGACAGCCTGACGCCCTTCGAGCAGCTCCTGTCCAGCGGGTAGCGGCTGCAACCGAAGGGTATGAGTCGACGCCTCCATCTTTCGCCGGAGATACCCGGCGAGGTACCGTCGCATTGCACGTTGAACAGGCAGCGAGCGACCTTTCGATGTGGAAAGGGCGTTCATGGTGGACAGCCTTGTTGGCCTTCCGGGCATCGACCAGCTGCAGTCCGGAGATCACGTTTGCGGCCTCTACCGCGGTGAGGCCGAGAGGGACGCGCTCCTTGTCCCCTACCTCCAGGCAGGCCTGCACAGTGGCGACCACTGTCTGTGCCTCATCGACCAGATCACGCCGGCTGACGTCCTCGACCGCGTCTCCAACGGGGTCGACGCCCGCGAGTACGTCGAGTCGAACCAGCTCGAGGTCGACAAGGCGACCAATGCCTACCTTCGCTCCGGCCGCTTCTCCTCCGACGACATGATCGACTTCCTGGCCGACAAGGCCAAGTCGTCGGCCAGCAACGGGCGCAACCGTCTCCGCGCCGTCGGTGAGATGTCCTGGGTGCTGCCGGGACCACCCGGAGCCGAGGAGTTCTTCCAGTACGAGTCGGCGCTCAACAGCTTCGTCAGCAAGCATCCACCGGTCCTGCTGTGCCTCTATGACTTGAACATCTTCGGTGGCAACCTCCTGGTCGACCTGCTCCAGACGCACCCCAAGGTGCTGCTCGGAGGCATGGTCCTGACGAACCCCAACTACATGACTCCCAAGGCCTACCTGGCTGTGCAAAAGAAGGCGCAATCGCCTGCGCAGTCATCGGTTGCTCACGACTGGGCGAGGCTCACGGCGGCGGAACGCGTCATCGCCGACCATGTCGCGCGCGGCCTGACCAATGCGGCCATCGCGCAGGAGGTGTTCGTCTCGCCGCACACCGTGGACGCGCATCTCAAGCACATCTACACCAAGCTCGGCCTGCACTCGCGAGTCCAGCTGACCCGACTCGTGCTGGAGCACATGGCTGAGGCCTGATCTGGCGCGAACGGCTCTCGCGACCAGAGGTGTGGGGCTCTCTGCTGAGGGAACGGGCTGCGCCGACCTGACTCTCACCCCTGCAAGGACGGACATCATGACCATCGAAGGAATCTTGGGCGCGATCATCATCGGCCTCGTCATCGGCGCGCTCGGGCGCCTGATCGTGCCGGGTAAGCAGGACATCCCCATCTGGCTCACGATCGTCGTCGGCATCGTGGCCGCCCTCATCGGGTCGGCGATCGTCGGGTCGCTTCGTGACACCAATGGCGTGGACTGGGTGGAGCTGCTCGTCCAGGTGGTTCTCGCCGCTGTCGGCGTCGCGCTGGTCGCGAGCATGAGGGGCCGGCGCCGGGCCAGCACGCTGTAGCCGCCGGGCCGCACGCTCGCCGAGGCATGCCCTCGGCGAGCGTGTGGTCGGCGTTTTCCGCCGGAGGCCGCACACTGGACCTGGAAGCCGCAGGATCGAGCACAACCAATGAACAGTGGAAGGCATCAGATGAGCCGGTACTCGGGCACGCAGGGCAAGGGCGCCGCGAGGCGCGTCCGCGAGCTGAAGCAGGACGAGGCGGAGGCCCGCAACCCGGCAACCGCGAAGCGTGTCGAGGCCGAGGTGGAGGCGACTCCCGAGGACAGCGACCGCTGACTGCACCACCGCTCTACGAAGGGAAAGGCCCCCGCCACGGCGGGGGCCTTTCTCGTTCCGGTCGTACCGGCTGACGGTCATCCGGCGACATCCAGCACCATGGGTTCGTGCTGACCGCCGTCGAGCCGCTGACCGATGTGAGCCTCTGGGCTCGCCGAAGCGGCCTGGAGATCCTCCTGCTCGTCCTGGGAGCGGTCCTGCTGACCCGTTTCGCGAGCTGGCTCGGTGGGCGGATCACCGCTCGCATCGACAGCAACGTCCAGGAGTCCGACGCCCTGGTGCGCTCGGAGGCTGCCAAGCACCGGCATGCACTGACCCAGGTCGTGACCTGGTCCGTGCTCGTGCTGATCTACTCCGTCACGGCCGTGCTCATCGTGCAGCGCCTGGGCGTGCCGCTCAGCGGTCTGGTCGCCCCCGCCACCGTGGCCGGTGTGGCACTCGGGTTCGGTGCGCAGCGCATCGTCCAGGACATCCTGGCCGGCTTCTTCGTGATCACCGAGCGCCAGTACGGCTTCGGGGATGTCGTCCGGCTCACGGTGCCCGGCACAGGTGCCCCGGTCCAGGGCACGGTCGAGGACGTCACCTTGCGGGTCACCCAGCTGCGGACCGTGAACGGTGAGGTCGTCATCACCTCGAACGGACAGATCGTGCAGGCCGCGAACCTCTCGCGCGACTGGGCCCGCGCCGTCGTCGACGTACCTGTTCCGAGCACTGTCGACGTGAGCAGGGTGACGGCGATCCTGCAGGACGTCGGCGCCGCGGCCTACAGCGACGATGAGCTGCGACCCCTGTTGCTCGACCCACCATCGGTGATGGGCGTCGAGAGCATCGAGGTCGACCAGCTCAACATCCGCATCGTCGCGCGTTGCCTGCCGGGCAAGCAGTTCGATGTCGGTCGTGAGCTGCGGGCCCGCATCGCCGATGCATTGCGCAAGGAGGGGATCATCGTCGCGCCCACGCTCGACACCGAGGCCCCGAGCGGCCAGGCATGAGCGCCGGGCGGATCCGGCCTTCGACGCTGGCGCTCAGCGCGGCGTTCGTCGCCGTGCTGACGCTCTACTTGCTCGTCCGTCCTCCGCCGCCCGCCGACGTCCCGCCCGCCCCGACACCGTCCTCTTCACCGACGGAGAGCCGGGCCACCCGGACCCCCACGCCACGTGTCACGTCGACCCGGCCGAGCACGCCGACCCCGAGCACGTCGAGCAGTACGACGGCTCCGGCGCCGTCCACGACGCCCGGCACCGCGGTGCCGTCTGCGACCTCACCGACGCCGCCGGCGCCGAGCACCGGCCCGTGACCGGTAGGCGCCGACCCGCTCTTGCGTCGGGGTGGGACATCCTGTCGGTCGTCGCGGCGGGTGGCGCGCTGGGCAGCGTCGCCCGGTGGGCGCTGGGAGAGGCGCTCGGCGGATCGCCGGGCCGCTTCCCGTGGGCGACGCTTCTCGAGAACTTCAGTGGTGGGTTCGCGCTGGGTGTGCTGATGGTGTTCGCCCTGGACAGGTGGCCACGGTCGCGCTACCTGCGCCCGTTCCTCGGCGTTGGCTTCCTCGGTGGGTTCACGACGTTCTCCACCTACATGTTGGACACGAGAGCACTCGTCGTCGCGGAGCGGGCGCCGCTCGCCGTGGTCTTCCTGTTCGGCACGCTGATCGCGGGACTGCTCGCGGTGTGGCTCGGCATGGTCCTGGCCAGGCTGGTCGTCCGACCATCGAGGGAGTCCACGTCGTGACCATCGCCCTCGTTCTCATCGGCGGCGCGGTCGGCGCCCTGCTGCGGTACCTGACCGGCCTGTTCGTGCGGGCCAGTCATGACGGCGCGTTTCCATGGGGCACCTTCGTGGTGAACGTCGTCGGGTCCCTGGTCCTGGGGGCCACCGCGGGCGCCGTGCACGCAGCCGACGGGCCTACTTGGCTGCTGACGTTGGTCGGCACCGGCCTCTGCGGCGCTCTGACGACGTTCTCCACCTTCGGGCTCGAGACGGTCCGGCTGGTGGAAGAGGGCGCGCTGGTCAAGGCGGGGCTGAATGTCGGCGCCAGCGTTGCCGTGGCGATGGCGGCGTGTCTCGGCGGTTGGTCGCTGGCCGCCGCACTCGTGGTCTGAGTCCCGCCAGCCGACGTCCAAGTCATTGACGGGTCACAGACCGGTCACTCGGACGAGCCGAGCGACGCCCTCGCCTTGCTGAGGTCGTCGACGCCGATGACGAGCCTCGTGCTCGTGGCGAGGTACATCAGAGTGATGTTGACGTCCGCGTCGCCCAGTTTCCGGCCGATCTCACCGAGCACGCCCGGGCGGTCCTCGAGTGGCACGACCGCCACTTCCTGCTCGCCAGCGACCTCGACCCCCGCCGCTGCCAAAGCCGTGAAAGCCGCGGCAAGGTCGCTGACCAGGATGTGCACCTCGGCCTGACCCCCGCCGCTCTTGACCGCGCAGCAGCCCTCGATGTTCACGCCGGCCTGCCCGAGCAGCTCACCGACCCGTGCCAGCTCGCCCGGCTGGTCGTTGAGGTAGATCGTCAGATCAGTGGCCATGTCGCGCCTCCGAAGTGGTCCGCTTCCGGCAGAGCCTGCAGACGTCAGCCGATGCTCTGCCAGAGGCCCATCAGGTTGCCCTCGCAGTCCCGGAAGTAGGCGGCGAAGCCGATGTCCATGACGGCTTCCTTGCCTCGCACCGTCGACCCGCCCAGCGACGAGATCGTGTCCAGTGCCTTGTCGATGTCCTCGACGTCGATCGTGATGACGGTGGTGGTCACCGGATCCTGTCTGGTGAGCAGGCCGCCGTTGATCGCACCCAGTTCCGTGGGCATGCCCTGGTCATCGGTCGGTGTGGTGCTCGCCAGCGCGTATTCGACGCCGGGCATCGAGTTGATCTCCCAGCCGAACGCGCTGCGGTAGAACTCCTGCGCTCGAGCCAGGTCGTCGGCGGGGATCTCGAAGTGCACGACACGACCGCCCATCGCGGCCACCTCCAGATGTCGGGGACCAGGCACCTGACTGTAGCCCCGGGCGGCGTGGAGATCCCCGCGATGGGCGATGCCCGGCCATGCCGTCCGACCTACCGTCGGTGTCGTGCTCACCCGGTCGCGGCCCGCGCCCGACGTGTCGGCCGAGGCGGGGTTGATCTACGTATCCCGGCGCGCCCACTCGCGCAGCCTTCACCGCCAAGGACTTCCGGACCTGGGGTGGTCCGTCACGGCCGCCGAGATGCTCGTCGAGCTCCGGCCGCCCCGATCCGCCACAGATGCGAAGCGCAAGACCTCGCCGCCATCGACGCATCGGCGCAGCGCCTGAACAACACGCGAGCGGTGTGCCGGCGAAGCGTCGGGAACGGCAGGTCGGCCTAGCGCAGCTCGCCCCGCTCGAGTGGCTCGGTCGGCAGCTCGTCGGGCCGGATGCGCAGGTCGAGGAAGATGCGGGCGTTGTCCAGGCTCGCCTCGTCCGCCTCGAGATCGTCGTCCTCGCGGAGGCCTTCGCCGATGTCATTGCCGATATCGTCGCCCAGCTCGGCATCTACGTCGGCGGCGGCGCCGATCAGCACCAGCTCGGTGCCGACGTAGTCCAGGAAGGCCGGGTCGTCGAGGGGGAGGAAGCGCCGTTCGCCGAAGCGCTCGAGCAGCGCCGGGGGATAGGTCGCGCGTCGGCCCGGGCGGAGGCCGGCACCGGGAGCGACATGGACCGTGGGGTTGCGCACCGCGACGACATAGCTGGCCTCCCTCAGGATGCGGAAGGTCAGCTGCGCCGGCCCCGGTTCCCGCGGGATCTCGAGCACGTACGCGAGATGCGAGTGACGGTGGTGCTCGACGATCGCGTAGCGGCCTTCGCCCGCGGGCCGAGCCTCGGGCTGCAGGCGAAGGCCGCGGGTGCGCGTCTCGTACGTCTGGCGCTCCAGCTCGTCCCGCAGCTGGGCCGGGTCGTCGGCGACTTCGGCGACGTACGCCCAGACACGCTCGTGCTGGAGCGGGTCCGGCAACCGCTTGCGCCCGACCACGATGCGGCGGAACCGCCGGCCAGCATCCGGCTCCATCACGAAGAAGAACCGCTGTACGTCGGCGAGGTCGCGGACCTCGTCGAGGCCGACCCGGGGCCGGTAAAAGAAGAACACCTCGCCCTTCTCGACGATGCGGCTCACGCGTCCAGGGTGAACTCCTTCGGGCTCCGAGGGAAGAACTCAGCGCAGCGCGCTGGCCGCGGCGGTCGCCAGCCGCACGTCGCGACCGGAGACGTCGACGACGAAGCCGTCCTGGGCGGGCCTGACGCGGTCGATCTGGATCCCCTCGGGCAGGCCGCGGATGCGATAGCTGAGGCTGAAGCGGTCCGCGATGAGCGCCGAGAGCCGCTGGTCGAGGGAGCCGCCGCCGGCGAGGCGCACGGACGTGGGCGTGACCACCAACGTGTTACCGCGGGACTCGACGCGGCCGCGCGCCACGACGTCGTACGTCAGGCCGAGCACCGCAAGCCGGCGCCGCAGCTGCACCTGGCCCGAGCCTGCATCGGTCAGGCGTAGCCCGCTCCTGTTCACCCGGCGAAGGACCTCGGTGTAGGCGATCGTGCCCCGGGCGGTGAGGCGACCGGCCGTCGCCTGGCCGCCGCTCGGCACCGCCACGTCCCGCGCGGTCGCGCTGACCCGCTCCGCCTGTCCGGGGCCGACCCGCACGGAGGCGGCGCTGACGTGGACATCGTCGAAGCGGCGCGCCAACAGCTGGGTCAGAAAGGGAAAGCCGCGGACATCCACCGCCGGGGAGCTCAGCCCTTCCGCCGTCAGGCGTTGTTCCGCCTCGTCAGTGGTGAGCTTCTCCGCCAGGCGGTCGCCGGCAACGGCGAGCAGGCCCAGCACGATCAGGAAGACGAGCAACTTGCGCATCCGTCAACCTACGACGCGACGGCGCAGACCCGTTCGACCGGGGCTCGGCTCCCGTCCTGCGGACCGGCCGACCGGCCGCCGGTGCCGACGCGCGACCATGGGGCAGTGACGACCGACGAGACCACGACATTCGCCGACCTCGGACTACGCGACGAGCTTCTGGAGGCACTGGCCGGGTTGGGTTACGAGGAGCCGACTCCCATCCAACGGGAGGCGATCCCGCGGCTGCTGGAGGGACGCGACCTGCTCGGCCAGGCCGCGACCGGCACCGGGAAGACCGCGGCCTTCGCGCTTCCCATCCTCCAACGGCTGCCGTCCTCGGGCAGGGGCACCGAACCTGTGGCGATGATCCTGGTCCCGACCCGTGAGCTGTGCATGCAGGTGTCTCAGGCACTGCACCGTTACGGCCGCGCCCTGGGCGCGCGGGTGCTGCCGATCTACGGCGGCCAGCCCATCGGCCGGCAGCTGCGCGAGCTGCAGCGTGGCGTCGACGTCGTCGTTGCCACCCCGGGTCGCGCCCTCGACCACCTCGGTCGCGGCACGCTGACGTTGGACAGCGTCGAGCTGGTCGTCCTCGACGAAGCCGACGAGATGCTCGACATGGGGTTCGCCGAGGAGCTCGAAGGCATCCTCGCGGCCGCGCCGGAGACACGGCAGACCGTGCTGTTCTCGGCGACGATGCCGGCGCGGATCAATGCAATAGCCCGCCGCCACCTGCGCGACCCGGTGCGCATCCAGATCGAGCGCGAGGTACCGGGATCGGGGGAGTCGCCGCTGGTGCGGCAGACGGCGTACGTCGTCGCGCGTGCGCACAAGCCCGCGGCTCTCGGCCGCATCCTGGACGTGGAGGCACCGGCCGCCGCGATCGTGTTCTGCCGGACCCGCGACCAGGTCGACGAGCTGACCGAGACGCTCAACGGTCGTGGCTACCGCGCCGAGGCCCTGCACGGCGGGATGAGCCAGGAGCAGCGGGACCGTGTGATGGGTCGGCTCCGCAGCGGGACAGCCGAGCTGCTCGTGGCCACCGACGTGGCGGCTCGTGGCCTGGACATCGAGCAGCTCACGCACGTCGTGAACTACGAGGTGCCCTCGGCGGCCGAGTCCTACGTGCACCGGATCGGCCGGGTAGGTCGCGCCGGACGCGAGGGCGCCGCCATCACCCTCGCCGAGCCGCGTGAGCACCGCATGCTCAAGACGATCGAGCGGGTCACCAAGCATCGCATCACCGTGGAGAAGGTGCCCACGACCGCCGACCTGCGGGCCCGGCGGCTCGAGCTGACCCGCGCGGCACTGCACGAGAGCCTGCTCGAGGACGAGCTGGAGCAGTTCCGGGTCGTCGTCGAGACGCTGACCGACGAGTTCGACGTGATGCAGGTGGCCCTCGCGGCCGTGAAGCTCGCGCACGAGTCGAGCGGCCCGGGAGCCGACGACGAGGAGGAGATCCCCGAGTCCGCACCGCTGCCTGCTCAGCAGGACCGCGGTCCGCGGGCCGGCGGCGCGGGCCCCGCAGGAAAGCGCAGCCGGGTGCCGGCAGGCGGCATGACGCGGATCTTCGTCGCGGCCGGCCGGAGCGCGGGCATCAGGCCCCAGGACCTGGTCGGTGCGATCGCGGGGGAGACGCGACTGAGCGGCCGTGACATCGGCGCCATCGAGATCACCGACCGGTTCTCGCTGGTGGAGGTCCCGGAAGACGCTGCCAAGGAGGTCGTGGCGGCCCTGCGCGCGACGCGGATCAAGGGCAAGAAGGTGCAGGTGCGCCTGGACCGCGACGGCAAGCCCTAGGACCGCGAGGGCAAGCGCTCGCCTCCCCCGTTCACGCGCTGCGGGGGGTGCGGGCCTCGTGTGCACACTGGACTGCGGCGGGCTCGGGCGAACGCCGCCCGGAGGACGGCGATGGGCACCGACGAGGCGACACAGCGTGAGCGTCAGACCAGGCCCGAGCTCGTCGTAGGACTGCTGGCGGCGCCGGGCCTCTCGTCCGATGTCGCTCAGGACCTGGCCGCTCAGCTGCCCGGCGTGATGCGCCAGCGCGCTCCCGACGTGGACTGGCGGTTCGAGGTCCGTAGCGACCCCCTTGTCGGTGCAGCGGGTATCGACGTCGATCTGGTGCAGCTGTCTCGCGAGCGGCTGCTGGAAGAAGGCTGGCAGCTCGCGATCTGTCTGACCGACCTCCCCCTCCGGGTCGGCCGAAGGCCTGTGACGGCATACGTCACTGCGTCGCTGGGTGTGGGAGTTCTCTCGGTACCAGCTCTCGGGGCGCTCGACATCGAGGCCAGGGTGCGGACAGCGGCGCTGCGCGTCCTGGAACAGCTGTTGAGCCGACAAGACGGCCGGCGCGACCGTGCGCCAGCCGACCGAGGTGGGCGCACGCGGATCCGGCTGCGGCTGCGCCACATCCAGGAGCTCGCGTCACCGATGGGGCATCCGCACGTGGCCGACCGAGAAGTGGTGCAGTACGTGACCGCGGCGGCTCCCGGAACACTCCGCCTGGTGCTGGGCATGGTCCGCGCCAACCGGCCCTGGCGTCTGATCATCGGCCTGTCCCGTGCTCTCGTGGCTGCGCTCGGCACGGCTGCGTTCGGTCTGACCTCGCCCCCGATCTGGCGCATCGCCGACGCCATGGGCTGGCCACGGCTGTTGGCTCTCGCGGTGGGTGCCCTGCTGAGCATCGGTCTCACGTTGATCTTCTCCCATCGTCTGTGGGAGCACAGCCGCTCGCGCGCAACCCGCGACCGGGTGGCTCTGATCAACCTCTCCACCACCATGACGGTGGCTCTCGGCGTGCTGACGATGTTCGCGGCGATGCTGTGCATCACCACGATCTGCGACACGGCCGTTCTGCTCCCACCCGTTCTCGAGCACGAGCTCGCACACGAGGTCGGGTTCGGGCAGTACGTGCGCATCGCCTGGCTGGTCAGCTCCATGGCGACTTTGGGTGGTGCCCTGGGGGCAGCCTTGGAGAGCGACATCACCGTCCGCGAGGCGACGTACGGCTATCGGGCGGCCGACGATGCGCCGGCACAGGACCAGCAGGCAGAGTGACCGGTCACGGTCCCGGCACACCGAGGTAGCGATCGACCAGCTCGTTGCGGAACTTGCCGGTGAGGTCGAGCTCGTGTCGCAGATGCTGGAAGTCGCCCAGTCGTGGGTACAGCCTTCTGACGTCCGCCGGCGCAGTGGTGAACAGCTTGCCCCAGTGCGGCCTGGCACCGAGTGGCGCGAGGCGCTCCTCGACGAGACCCAGTACGGGCAGCACCGGACCTGGGTCCTTGATCCACGTGAAGTGGACGCCCACGGTGTCCTGCTCGTTGCTCGGGCTCAGCCACAGGTCGTCCGCCGCCACGGTTCGGATCTCGCAGACCTGCAGCACGGTGGCGATGCGGTCGCGGATCTGGTCCAGCTCTCGTAGTGCTTCGACGGCGCGTACCCGCGGGAGGAGGTACTCGGACTGCAGCTCCTCGCCCGAGCTGGGAGTGAATCCCAGCCGGAAGTGCGGCAACCGCTCGTGCCACGGACCGGGCACGCCCATCTGCTCGGTGCAGTTGTCCGGCGACATCCCCGGCACCGGGTTGCGAGGGCCGTCGGCCAGCGTCGCACCCAGCCACCGCTGCGGTGCGGCAACGGTCGGATGGTCGCCGACCCGGTGCTTGCGCCACACCTGGCGCAGGTCCCGGTGTCTCCAGTCGGTGAACACGCTCACGCTGTAGGCGCTCGACAGGATGTCGTCGAAGTGCTCATCAAGCGCCTCGCGGGGCAGGCCCTCGTAGACGTGCTGCGCCACGTCGTACGTCGGCACGACGTCCATCGTCAGCTGCGTCACGATGCCGAGGGAGCCCAAGGAGACGACGGCACCGGCGAACCGGTCACCGTCCGCTGCGCGGGTGAGGGTCACGACGTCACCGTTCGCGGTGACGACGTCCATCGCCGACACAGCTGTGGCGAGGTTGCCGTGGGAGACACCGGAGCCGTGGGTCCCGGTCGCGCAGGCACCAGCGACCGAGATGTGCGGCAACGACCCGAGGTTGTGCAGTGCCCGGCCCTGCCGTTGCAGCGCCACGGCCAGCTCCCCGTAGCGGACGCCGGCCGCGACGGTGACGCTCGCTCCTTCGGCATCGAGCTCGATGGTGGGCGGCAGCCCGGCGACCGAGACCAGTGCACCGGTGGTGTCAGCGATGCGGTTGAACGAGTGACCGGTGCCGAGTGCGCGCACCCGCTCGCTGCGGGCGACCAGTGTCCGCAGATCGTCGAGGGACGTCGGCCGGTGCATCTGCTCCGCCGCGAACTCGACGTTCCCCGCCCAGTTCGTCAGTCCACCTGTCACGGCTGCAGCATGACAGCGGGCACGCGATCCAGGCGGGTCGAGCGATGTCGCCGCGCCGGTCTGCCGGAGCTAGTGGCCCGGGTCGACAGTGAGCCGGGAGGCCGCCGCTTGCATCGGGGCGGCGTCGACCCGCTCCTCCTGACCAGGCATGGGCCGGCCGGTGATGGCGTAGACGTCTTGGCCGTCGACGGTCTCCGACTCGAGCAGCCGCTCGACCAGGCGATCGATGGAGCCACGGTGCTCGCTGAGCATGTCGGTGGCTCGTCGTTCCGCCTCGCGCAGCAGCCGGCTGACCTCGCGGTCGATGACCCGTTGTGTGTCCTCCGCGTAGGGCCGACCAGCGCCCAGCGTCGTACCGAGGTGGCCCGGTCCCGACGCGGGGTAGCCCACGGGTCCGATCTCCGGGCTGAGCCCGAACTCGCGCACCATGCGGGTGGCGAGGTCGGTGGCAGTGCTCAGGTCGTTCGCCGCGCCACTGGATCCCTCGTCGAAGTAGACGAGCTCCGCCGCCCTTCCGCCCAGGCGGACCGCGAGGGTGTCGCGCAGATAGCCCTCGTTGTAGAGATGCCGGTCGTCCAGCGGCAGCTGCTGGGTCACGCCCAGAGCCGTGCCGGCGGGCAGGATCGTCACCTTCGACACCGGGTCGGCCTCGTCGCTGTACGCCGCCACGAGCGCGTGACCGGCTTCGTGCACGGCGACCCGGTACTTCTCGTCCGGTAGCAGCGCGTTAGGGCTGCCTGGATGACCCAGGATGATCCGGTCACGTGCTCGGTCGAAGTCCGCCGCGTCGATCACGGTCCGACCGTCCCGGACGGCATGGATGGCTGCCTCGTTCACCAGGTTGGCGAGGTCGGCACCGCTGAAGCCCGGCGTCCCGCGGGCAACCACGTCAAGGTCGACGTCGTCGCCCAGCTCCTTGTTGCGGGTGTGGACGACGAGGATGAGCGCTCGCTCGTGGCGGTTGGGGAGCGGGACGGCCACCTCACGGTCGAAGCGGCCGGGGCGCAGCAAGGCTCGGTCCAAGGTCTCGGGACGGTTGGTCGCCGCCATCACGACCACCCCGGTCTTCGGGTCGAAGCCATCGAGCTCGGCGAGCAGCTGGTTGAGCGTCTGCTCCCGCTCGTCGTTGGTGATGCCGCCCGGTCCACGCTTCTGCCCGATGGCGTCGATCTCGTCGATGAAGACGATCGCGGGCGCGCGCCGCCGGGCGTCCGCGAACAGGTCGCGCACCCGCTTGGCGCCGACACCGACGAAGACCTCGACGAACTGCGACCCGGTCACGGCGAAGAACGGCACCTCGGCCTCGCCGGCGACGGCGCGTGCGAGCAGCGTCTTGCCGGTGCCCGGCGGACCCGCGAGCAGGATGCCCCGCGGGCCGATCGCCCCGGCGGCGGCGTAGCGCTGCGGGTGGCGGAGGAAGTCGACCACCTCCGAGACCTCCTGCTTCACCCCCTCGTAGCCGGCCACGTCGGAGAACCGGGTGCTGGGCCGTTCCACGACCTCCGTCCTGGGGCCGCTGAGACCACCCAGCGCGCCGCCCAGACCGGCCATCTGCCGCCGGGCCATCATGCCGATGTAGACGAAGAACGCGAGGAACAGCAGGGTCGGCAGCAGACCCAGCAGCGTGGTGAGCAGACCGTTGGTGGCCGGCACGGCCTTCACCGTGGGGACGTGCTGGCGCAGGACCGGCAGGAGCCGCGGGTCGCCGACGCCGGTGGGCACCGCGCTGGTGAAGGCGTCACCGTTCTTGAGGGTGCCGTCGACCTTGCCGTCGGACGCGAGGGTCACCTCGGTCACCCGGTCGGCGTTCACCGCGCTGAGGAACTTCGAGTAGGGGAGCTCCTGCTTGTCCGGGCCCAGGAAGCTCGGCCCGAAGAGCAGCAACAGGCTCAGCGCCACGCCGACAGGGATCAGCCAGCGCCGCCACCGTGGGGGTGGTACCCCGGCAGGACGTGGTGCCGGGTCTCGCGGGGGTCCGGAGCGCGCCCGGGTGCTCACCTGCTCACGTTCCCAGCCGCGGCGGCCGCTGCGCATCCCCGGACGACGGGACGGTGATCCACGCGTGGAGACTGGGGACATGCCCGCCTCTCCCACCGTGCTGTGGTCCGCCGAGCCCGGCGAGCGCGACGGCACCCCGCTGGTCGTGGCGCTGCACGGCCGCGGCGCCGACGAGACTTCGTTCGCCGGGCTGCACCAGCACCTGCCCGAGGGCGTGACCGTCGCGTCGGTCCGCGCACCCATCAGCGAGGGCGGCGGGTACGCCTGGTTCGCCAACCGAGGCATCGGGCGGCCGGTCGCTGAGTCGATCGCGGGCACGGCGGCCCAGCTCACCCGGTGGCTCGACGAGGTGCAGCCCCATCACTCGAGCGTCAGCCTGTTCGGCTTCTCCGGCGGTACGGCGATGGCCGGCGGGCTGCTGCTGCTCGGTCCCGACAGGTACGCGAGCGCCGTGTTGCTCGCCGGCACCCTGCCGTGGGAGGCCGGCTTCCCCACCGAGCCCGGCCGGCTGGACGGCGTCCGCATCCTGTACGGCCGGGGCGAGCTGGACCAGGTGATCCCGGCCGACCTCATCGAGCGGACGGTGTCGTGGCTGCGCGACGAGTCGGGCGCCGATCTCACCGAACGGCTGTATCCCGGAGTCGGTCACGGCATCACCGCGGAGGAGCTCGCGGACGTGCGGGCCTTCCTCGCGAGCGTCCTGTGAACCGTGGGGGCGGCGACGTACGACCGCACCGAGCCGGCTCGCCGGACAACGCGATGCACGCGATCGCTCGCAGGTAGGCCCGATCGCGGGATGACGTGGCCTTGCTCTGTGCCTAGCGTGGGTGGCCAGAGGAGCGAGGACCGCCATGGACTACGAGCACTTCATCGGGACCGTCAAGGAGAAGTCGGGCATCTCGGACGACCAGGAGGCCCACCGCGCGACCTGCCAGACGCTGCACACCCTGGCCCAGCGCATCAGTCCCGGCGAGGCGGAGGATCTCGCGCAGCAGCTTCCGGAACGGCTACGTGACTGCATGACACCTGAGGCGCCCCTCGAGAGCTTCCACGTCGACGAGTTCATCCGGCGCATCGAGGAGTACCTCGGGGCCGACCACTCGACCGCAGAACGCGAGGCACGAGCCGTGCTGGCGGCGCTGTACGCCGCGGTCGGGCCCGGCGAGTTCAGCGACATGCGCGCACAGCTGCCCCAGGACTTCCACCAGCTGCTCGACGAGGCTGCAGCCGAGGCCCCGCCGACACCGTCGCTCGAAGAGATCCCGTTCACCGGGACGATGACCTACGACGAGTTCGTGCGGAAGGTCGCCGAGCGAGCCGAGCTGGACCGCGAAGAAGCGATGCGGGCCGCCGCGGCCGTGCTGCAGGTGCTCGGCATGCGCATCACAGCCGGCGAGGTGGAGGACCTGCTGCCCATGCTGCCGGCCGAGCTGCGGGAGGCGCTGGTCCGCGGCCGCAAACGCGGCGACCGGGCGCTCCCGATGGGGCTCGAGCGGTTCCTCGAGGAGGTCAAGAAACGGGAGAAGGTCCTGCCGGGCCAGGTCCTCCCGCGCGGTGAGGTGGTCACGCACACGCGCGCGGTGCTGACCGTGCTGCGGGAGGCGATCGGTGAGAAGGAGTGGCACGACGTCGCCGCGCAGCTGCCGGGGGAGTACCGCCTGCTGTGGAAGGACGCCCAGGTGCAGTGATGGCCGCCCACATCGAACGCGTCGTGACGTCCGGGCCGGAGGGCGGGGGCAGCAACGAGAACAACAGCCGGCTGATCGCCGATGAGGACCAAGTCCTCGTCGTCGATGCAGCGCACGGCGTCGGTCAGGTCACCGCCGCGGTGCGCGGCCGGCGCGTCGCGATCGCCTGCAGCCACGGGCACGCCAATCACGTGAACCAGGCGCCGGCCCTCGCCGCGGCCGTGGGCGCACCCACGATGGCGCACCGGAGCGACCAGCCGTTGTGGGACCAGGCCCCCTACCTCGAGGAGTGGGTTGGCACCACGCCAGGTAGCTGAGCTGCGGCTGCGGGTCGTCGGTGAGCAGCTCGTCGAGGCCGGTGGGCCGCCGCCACGGGGGCGGGCGACGCGCCTGCTCGGACTGCTCGCGGCCTTCGCGGACGAGGAGGTCCTGACCGACGACCTGGTGGAGGTGCTCTGGGCCGGCGAGGCGCCGCCACGGGATCCTTCCCGGGTCGTCGCGTCGCTGGTGAGCAGGCTGCGCGCGGCCCTGGGTCGCGAGTCCATCGCCGGCGGACCACGCAGCTATCGGCTCGTGACCGGTCCGGAGATCACGGTGGACCTGGCCGCCGCCCGGCTGCTGCTCTCGTCAGCCGAGAGCGCCGCCGAACACCTCGGCTGGCGGGACGTGTTCGGGTCGGCGACCAAGGTCATCGAGCTGCTGTCGGGGGGTGAAGCTCTCGCGCACGAGCCGCCGGCCGGCCTCGTGCAGGAGGTCCGACGGGAGGCGGCCGGGATGCTGCGGCGCGCCCGCGAGCTGGTGTGGACCTCCGCGCTGCACCTCGGCAAACGCGCCTCCGCACTCGACGCCGTGACTGCGGCGCTGGCACGCGACCCGCTGAACGAGGCAGCCGTGCGCGCCGGCATGGTCGCGCATGCCCAGCTGGGGCGCAGCGCGGACGCGCTGCGCAGCTATGAACAGCTGCGCACGGCCCTCGCCGATCAGCTGGGGGCCGATCCGTCGAAGGCGACGAACGCGTTGCACCTGTCGCTGCTGCGAGGGGAGCCCGTGTCGGCAAGCCAGCTCGAGAGCTCCGGTGACGGTGTGCTGGCAGAAACGGGCCTCGACGTGGCGGTGCTCGAGCTGCTCGGCAACGCAGCCGTTCTGGGCCAGACCTTCGACCCGCACCAGCTGGGCGAGCTCGCCGCGATCTCGACGGGGGACCTGTTGCGCCTGCTGCAGTCGGCGCATGCGGCCGGTCTCGTCGTACCGTCGGGCGCTCGCTTCGGGTTTGTCGACAGCAACCTCCAGCTCGCCTGCTACCACGCGCTGCCCGAACCGATCCGTGCGATGCAGCACCGACGTGCGGCGGAGCTGCCGGGCAACCCACCGGTCGAGCAGGCACGGCACTGGTCGGCATCGGGGCAGGACGCAGCGGCGGCGCGTGCGTGGGCGGCCGCGGCCGCACAGGTCGGTGACCGACCGGACGTTGCCGAGGCCCTGCTCAGCGAAGCAATCGCAGCGGCGCAACGGGCGGGGGACGTCCGGCTCGCGGCTCAGCTCCTGGTGCGGCGGTGTGCAGTACGGGTCGACCTCGACCGCTTCGATGATGCGTGGGCCGACGGCAACGCAGGCCTGGAGCGTGCGCGCCGGGTCGGCGACGGGGAGCTCGAGGCGCAGGCGCTCGAAGCGCTCGCTTGGGCCGCGCTGAACGCCCGTGAGGCCGATGCCACGCTGGAGCTCGCGCACCGCGCCCGCGAGCTGGCGGAGTCCGCGGCGGCCGCTCCGGAGCGCATCGCCGGCGCCATGCTGCTCGTGGGTAGGGTCCGCCACTGGGACGGCGATCTCGACGGTGCGCAGGCAGCGTACGACGAAGCACTGGCATCGCGGCCGGGTCCCCGTCACAGAGCCATCGAGCGGGCGTTCCGCGGCGCGCTGCTCGAGCACCGTGACCAGTTCGCGTCCGCTCGGCGCATGCTCGACGGCGCCGCTCGCTCCTGCGCGCAGACAGGCCAGTTCCGGCCTCTGCTGCAGAGCCTGTTCTTCGCCGCCATGGCGCGAGGCAACGCCGGAGACCTCGCCGGGGGATTGCGGCTGGTCGCTCAGGGCCGAGATCTGTTGGACGAGCGAGGGGTCGACTACTACCGGCCAGGTCTGGACGTCGTCGCCTCGTGGTTGTGGCGTGAGCTCGGCGAGCTCCGGCGCGCAGACGAGCTCGCGCACCGAGCTCTCGACGCCTGCCGCGCCAAGGGTCGGGTGCGGGAGCTGGAGCAGGAGCTGCACGCCTTGTTGGCCCTGGCCGAGTGCCGGCTGGCGACAGGGGGCGGGCAAGCGGAGGCGGCGGCCCTGCTGGCTCAGGCTCAGGAGCGGCTGAAGGGCGAGAACACCTTCGCCGCCCGTGCCGAGCTACGCGTCCTCGACGTCGCCAGCCGGGTCCATCCGGAGACAGCGGAGGGCCTGCTGGTGACGGCCGTGAAGGCAGGGTCGCCCAAGTACGAGGCGCTCGCGCTGCACCGACTGGGCCGAACGGGCGAGGCAGTCGCCGTGGCCGAGAGCATCGGCGCCGACCTGTTGCTGAGCCAGTTGGACGCGGGCCCGGCGGGGCGGTCCGCCGCGGAACGCATCGGTCAGCGGCTGCCTCGCGCCCTGCGGGCCGGGTGGTTGCGCCACGGCGCGGGCGCCGAGTCGGTCAGGACAGCTTCTTGACGGGGATCGCTGTCGCCGACTTGCGGTGGTCCGCGGTCACGACGCCGCCGGCGGCGCGGAGGTCCCGTTCGTGCACCGTGAAGTGGTGCTCGCACCAGAGCAGGGAGCGGCTGCTGGGCATGCGTACGTTGACGTAGGCCTGCATGCCGC
>JAVEDJ010000382.1 GCA_030841025.1 Actinomycetota bacterium | reverse complement strand
CGACGTCGCCCATGCGGTGCCCCAACCCCTTCTCAAATCGGGGCTGATACGCATATGTCACGCCGACGAGAGACAAAGGTCCCGGAAAGGCAGAGGGTGCTGAGGCCCCCTGCCCAAGCCCTTGGGGGGGCCATGATGAACCGCTTTGCTCTGTCGAGCCTGCATTCGTTCAGCGGACGACGCCAGCGACCACTCGCTGTCGCGCGTCCGCTGGCGCAGGGTCGCGTCGTCCTCGTCGCGCTGCTCGTCGCAGCCGTGGCGCTCGGCACCGCCACGCCGCCGTCGCAGGCCGATGCGGTCACCGGCGACGAGACCGGCGTCGGTCCGGTGGACCCGACGACGGGCTACCCGTTCTGGGTACAGGACGCCGTCGGCCAGCGCCTCGACCTCTGCCTGGACGGCACGACCCGCTGCCTGGCCACGCCCGCAGACCTCGCCGCGGCGGGAGGCGAGGCGTTCTGGTTCAACGCGACCGCAAACGTTGACGGGGGCGTCTTCGTCTTCGCGACCGAGGCGGCGCAAGACCCCGACACCGGGGCTCCGGTCATGTTCACCCGGATCCGGCTCAAGCAGGACGTGCCCAGTGCCGGCACCTATCGCGTGACCCACCCCTACGGCGTGGCGGACATCGACGTCACCGATGGTCAGATCAACGACACAGTCAACGTGGGCTGCACCGTTGCACCGTGCGACTTCGGGCAGCCGGGGATGCTGGGCTCAGTGCCTCCCTTCCTGCGCTCGACCTCGGGCGCACCGGAGGGCTACCTCGGTGACGCCATCACACCGCACCGCGTGACCGGCAGCCCGCTGGGCACCAACTTCGTCCGGGTGGAGCGCATCGCGGACGCGCAGGGTGCGCCGTTGGAGCAGCCCGAGAAGATCGTGGAGACGCATGACTTCACGGTCCAGGGAAAGCTCGCCACACCCCACATCGTGGCCACCCCCGGGTCGGGGTCCTACCAGGAGGCTCCCAGCGTCGCGCTCGTGAGCTCCGAGCCGGACACAGCCATCCGCTACACGGTGAACGGCGACTCGCCGGTCGTCGACGGACTCGTGCCGGAGACCGTGGCCAGCTTCACCGACCCGATCGCCGTCGGTGACGGCACGACGCTCAGCGCAGTAGTGGCCGACACGTCGAGCTCCCCGAAGTCCAGGGTCTTCACCTGGTCGTACGTCGTCGACAACCTGGCGCCCGATGCGCCGACGGTCGACAAGCCCGAGGGCACCTACACGTCAGCGCTTGCCGTGACGCTCGCGACCACCGATGCCAAGGACACGAGTCCACGGATCTTCTACACGCTGGACGGGTCGACCCCGACCCAGGACAGCACGGCGTACAGCACGCCGGTCGTCATCAACGGAAACGTGGCCGGTGACGCCGTCGTGCTGAAGGCAATAGCCATCGACGCCGCCGGCAACAAGTCCGAGATCGCCACCGCCGCATACACGGTGAAGGCACCAACGGCGAGTGCTGAGCCCGCCGGTGGATCCTTCGTCGCCGCGCAGCACATCACGCTCACGCCGAGCGAGGACAACGCGCAGGTCTACTACACGACCGACGGGACCAATCCTGAGGTCCACTTCGTCACTGACGCCGAGTCGGGGACCACGACGGCCAGCCTCGTCACTGGAACCCTCTACACCGCGCCGATCCTGCTCGAGGACAGCACCGTCCTGAAGTTCATCGCTGTGAACGCTGCCGGGAAGTCCGGCGTCTTCACCGAGAAGTACCTCATCGACATCGTCGAGAGGCGACCCAAGGGCAAGCTCGTGAACCACGGCCCGGTCGACCCCGGCACCGGCTGGCCGACGTGGTACCAGGACCGCACGACGACGGGCGAGAACGGCGTGGAGACCACGCGCCTCGAGCTGTGCATCGACGACCCGGTCCTGTGCCCCGTGGTGGGCGACCTGCCCAACCCGGGTGCGCCGGCGTCCCTCCCCGACAACTGGCCGGACGAGGCCTTCTGGTGGTCCGGTGAGGCGTCCATCACCCGGCCCATCGGCGGGACGGCACTGCTCGTCCTCGCACAGGAGGCAGCATTCGGCGGCCTCGGATCGCCCCAGGTCGGACAGCAGGTGGGATTCGCGCGCCTGCGGGTCCGTGCCGACAGCATGCGGCCCGACACGCAGTACACCGTCACGCACCCGTACGGCGTCGAGGTCATCACGTCCGACGATCGCGGTCGCCTCCGGATGACCGAGGACATCGGCTGCCTGGTGGCGCCGTGCACCTGGGAGGAGTCGTACGACGGTCGCGTCGGACCGTTCCTCCGTTGGGACCCTGCGGCCGCACCAGCCGCACCTGTGGGCCACGTGGGAGACCCGACGGTCGAGCACACCGTGATCGGCAGCCCGACCGGCACGAACTACTTCCAGATCGACGGCCCGGACGTGGGCGGCCCGGGCGTGGACTCCATCCGCACCGACCTGTTCGCCGTCCAGGGACGCATCGCCAAGCTGCGGGCTACCGCCTCAGTGCCGTCCGGCGCGTACGAGACGACCAAGGCCGTCCGGCTGCAGGCTTCGTTCCCGGACGAGGCGGACGTCTACTACACGACGGACGGCTCGGCACCCACCATCAACGACGACCACTCCCCTGGTGGAGGCACCACGCGACTCGCGGGTGACGGCAGCACGCCGGTCACCGTCGGGACGACGACGACGCTGAAGTTCGTCGCGGTCGACAACACGGACCTGTCGACGAGGTCAGAGGTCTACGAGAACTCGTACACCATCGACCAGGACCTGCCGGCCGTCACCGCCTCGCCCGCACCGGGCGAGCACCAGGGTGGTCAGTGGGTGACGCTGTCGTCAGCCCCCGGCACGCGGATCTACTACACCGTCAACGGCAGCACCCCGGCGTACGCCGCCGACGGCGCGCCACGTGAAGGCACGTTCCGCTACACCGACCGGTTCCGGGTGCAGAGGTCAACCGGTGTCCGTGCGGTCGCCGTGCTCGGCTCCGCGGCCGACGGCACGGAGGTCGGCGGGCCGCTGGCGCAGCTGGACTACGTCATCCAGAACCTGAAGGCAGTCGGACCGGTCGACCCGGCCAACGGCTTCCCCGCATGGTTCCAGGACTTCGGAAATGGCGCGCAGACCTCGGTGCGCCTGGGGCTCTGCGTCGATATCGCGACGTGCCCGGCTGCCGGCGCACTGCCGGACCCGAGCAAGCCCTTGTCCTTCCCGGACAACTTCCCGGACGAGGCGTTCTGGTGGTCCGGTGACGCAAGCCTGCCGGACGACGGGACCGGCCGGAGGGCCCGGCTCACCATGGCCGCCGAGGCGGCTTTTGCCGCGGGCGCAGCACGACGCGGCGACCAGGTGGCGTTCAACCGGATCCGGATCCGCGTCGACCAGCTCGTGCCGAACGCGCGGTACCGAGTCACGTACCCCTACGGTGTCGAGACGCTCACCGCCGAGGCGGACGGCACCATCTTCTACACCGACGACATGGGTTGCCTCTCGGCCAACTGTGACTGGTCGCGGACCCTGAAGGGTCAGATCGGGCCGTTCCTGCAGTGGGATCCGGACGTGGCCCCGGCGGCCCCTGACGGCTTCGTCGGCGACGGAGCCACCCCGCACAAGGTCGTGGGCAGCCCGCTTGACCAGAACCTCTTCAAGGTCGAGCAGGTCACCAATGGTTCCGGCGTGCCGCTGGTCGGCGGTGCGCAGTCGATCGGCGAGACCGACGAGTTCGTCATCCTGGGCAAGATCGTCGGTCTCGGGCTCACTGCCTCGCCGCGGACGGGACTGTTCAAGGACCCGTTCTCGGTGACCCTGAAGGCGAGCGAGCCGGGCGCGACCATCCGCTACACGACCGACGGCTCCACACCGACGGACACCCACGGCGAGATCTACGCCGGTCCGGTCCGGTTTGCCGACAACGGATCGTGGACGCTGAAGGCGCTGGCCACCAAGGACGGAGTCGAGAGCGATGTCCTCACGGGCAGCTACACGCTCGACCTCATGGCGCCGTCGCTGACAGCGTCGCCCGGGGGTGACGGGGTCACGACTCTTCCAGGCCCGTACGACGTCACGCTGACCTCGGACGACGCAACGGCGCGCATCTACTACACCGTTGACGGGTCGGCGCCGAGCGCGAACGGTACCGCCTACACCGCTCCTATCCAGGTGATCGGACCGGTGACGGTCAACGCCGTGGCCATCGACGCGGCGGGCAACAGCACGACGGTGAGCTACTCCTACGACGTGACGCCGCCGGCTGTGCCGGAGGTCGCTGCGGCGGCGCCCGACGCTGGGCAGCCCACCGCCGTCGCGTCCACGGTGACGCTGGCTCGGGTCGCTCAGGCGCCCGCAGCCGGCGGAGCGGTCACCCTCTCCGGCACCCTCACGCCCGCGCGGGCCGGGGCGCCGATCACGGTGACCGTCACGTTCAAGAAGGGCAAGGGCAAGCCGGTCGGGGTGAGGAAGGTCCGGACCACGACGAACAAGAAGGGCAAGTTCGCCGTCAAGGTCAAGCTCCCCGCACGGGCCACGGGCATCAGGGTCACTGCGCGCTTCGCCGGCGACAAGAACAGCCGGGCGACCACAAGCAAGGTCACGACGGTCAAGATGGTCAAGGCAAAGAAGCAGAAGCGGCCCAGCAAGAAGCGTTGACGATCGGCAGGCGGCCGGCTCTCCTCTTTCCTGGGGAGGCCCGGCCGCCTTCCGCGTGTGCGTCACACCGGCTTGCGTGGGCGCTGCCGGGCCGCCAGGGCCTCAAGCCACGTCGTGACCAGGGATGCTCGCCAGTGCGTCGCGAAGGTTGAAGATCTCGCGTAGCGGCTGCGCCGCGGCGTCAGGTCGTCCGTCGGCCAGGCCGACGAAGTACGGCGCCATCTCGGCCTGCCAACGACGATTGACGTCGGTCGCCTCCATCGCCGCCTTCGCCGCGTCGAAGTCCTCGGTCACGAGACAGCCCACCAGAAGGCCGTCCTCGCGGAGGAACAGGGAGTAGTCGTCCCACCCCGTCGCGGCCAACGCCTCCAGCATCTCCGGCCAGATCTCACGGTGCCTGGTGCGGTACTCCTCCAGCCTGGCCGGGTGGACCTGCAGGGTGAAGCACACGCGACGGGGCTGCGACGTCATCGAGGGGCCAACCCCTCCGCCATGAATGCGTGCGCATGAGCGGCAAGGTCGCGGCTGTCCTCCCACAGGTTGCGCCAGACGCCAAGGACGTTGCTGAGACTCGGGTGCACAACGGCCGACGAGAAGCTTTCGAAGGTCACGGGACCGGCGTAGCCGCTGTCGCGGACAGCGGCGAACAGTGAGCGGAAATCGACATTGCCAGTGCCGAGGTAGCCGCGGTGCGACTCCCCGATGTGCAGGTAGCCGAGGCGGGGCCCGGCCTGCTGCACCGGCTCCACGAGCCCGTTCTCCTCGATGTTCATGTGATAGCTGTCGAGGTGAAGCGCGATGTCGGCGCCCGACTCATCGATGTAGGCGAGCATCTCCGCTGCGGTGTTGGCGATGTTGGTCTCGTAACGGTTGACCACCTCGAGCGCGAGCGTCACCCCGGCAGCCGACGTCTGCTCGGCAAGCCACGCCATCGCGGCCCGGCTGTTCTCGCGCGATCGCGGGCTGGCCGGCTGCGAGTACTTGCGCAAGGCGGAGTAGAGCACCCCGCACAGGTGGGTCGCGCCGATGCCGTGCGCCACCTCGAGCGCCGCCGCGAGACGATCCCGTCCACGAGCCACGACGGTCGGGTCCTCGCTGGACACGTCGGTGTCCTGGTCGAGTCCGAGAGAGCACGTGACGGCGAGGCCGTTGTCAGCGAGCAGCCGTTTCGTCATCGCGACGTCCGTGGCGGCCGGGTCGAGCAGCGCGAGCTCGATGAGGTCGAACCCGACCTCGCGGGTCGACTCGATGGCGAAGCGGGCAGACGGTTCGGTCCAGTCGCCTGCCCAGACGAGTGCGTGCACGCCGAGGAGGTTCATGCGGTCTCCCTGTCAGTCGGTCGTTGGAGTCTGGCCTCGGCCGCCGCCCAGTCGGCGGCCCGTCCCGACGGCTCGTAGCGGCGGATTGCTTGCGTGGAACGCAACAGCGCCCGCATCCCTGCGAGGTCGTCAGGGGTCACGCCAAGGGCCCGGCCCTGCACCAGGACGTTGCCTAGTGCTGCTGCCTCGACCGGCCCGGCCTCGACCGGTAGGCCGCAGGCATCAGCCGTCAGCTGGCAGAGCAGCTCGTTGCGCGCACCACCGCCGACCAGGTGCACCACGTCCACGTCCTGCCCCGAGAGTCGCTGCGCATCACGAACCGTGGCGCGGTAGGCGAGAGCGAGGCTGTCCAGAATGCAGCGGACGGTTTCTGCCTGGCTCTGCGGCGGCGCCTGACCGGTGTGCCGGGCGATGTCTGCGATGCGGCCCGGCATGTCCCCCGGTGGCAGGAAAACTGGGTCGTCGACAGGGGCCACCGTCGAGAAGGCAGGCACGTGGGAAGCGGCGTGCAGCAGGGTCTCGAGGTCGGCCGGCAGCCCCGCCACGTTCCACACCCGCAACGACTCCTGCAGCAGCCACAGGCCCATCACGTTGCGCAGGTAGCGAACCGTGCCATCGACGCCCAGCTCGTTGGTGAAGTTGGCCTCCCTGCTCTGCGCCGTCAGCACCGGCGCGTCGAGCTCCAGGCCGACGAGCGACCACGTCCCACAGGAGATATAGGCAAACCGCTCGGTCGCTGCGGGTACGCCGACGACCGCCGAGGCCGTGTCGTGTGATCCCACGGTGAACAACGGCACCGGTCCGGGCAACCCGGTCGCCTCCAGCACCTCCTTCTGCAGCTCGCCGACCCGAGCTCCCGGCTCGACCAGCGGAGGAAGCAGGGCGGCCGACGTCCCCGCGAGGCGTGCCAGGTCAAGGGACCAGGTGCGCGCGCGCACGTCCAGCAGGCCGGTCGTCGAGGCATTGGTGATCTCGGCGACCTGCTCCCCCGTGAGCCAGTATCCGATGAGGTCGGGCAGCAGAAGGAGTCGATGGGCCGCCGCCAGCTGTGTGTCGTCCCGGGCGGCCGCGAGCTGATAGATGGTGTTGAACGGCAGGAACTGCAACCCCGACAGCTCGTAGAGCTTTTCCGCGCCTGCCTCGGCCACCAGCCGATCCATGACGCGGTCGGTGCGGCTGTCGCGGTAGTGCACCGGGTTGCCTAGGAGGTTTCCCGCCGCGTCCAACAGGCCGTAGTCGACCGCCCAGGCGTCAACGCCGACGCCGTCGAGCCGGCCGAGCTGCCGGCCGGCGGCCCGCAGTCCGTCGAGTACGCCGGCGTACAGCCCGAGGATGTCCCAGTGCAACGTTCCAGCCACGCGCACCGGCCGATTGACGAACCTGTTCACCTCGGTGAGGTCGAGTCGATCGGCACCCACGTGGCCGACCATGACGCGACCGCTGGATGCCCCCAGGTCCGCAGCAGCGACGTCCACCGTTCGCGACACGGTGGTCACCGAAGGAACGCGGCAGCTACCCCGGCGTCCACTGGGATGTGCAGACCTGTCGTGTGCGACAGCTCTCCGCCGGTGAGCACGAAGACAGCGTTGGCGACGTGGTCCGGAAGCACCTCCAGTTTCAGCAGGGTTCGCTGCGCGTAGTACGCACCGAGCTCCGCCTCCGGCACGCCGTACACCGCGGCGCGTTGCGCACCCCAGCCGCCGGCGAAGATGCCTGATCCGCGCACGACGCCGTCCGGGTTGACCCCGTTGACGCGGATGCCGTGCTCACCGAGCTCGGCGGCGAGCAGGCGGACCTGGTGCGCCTGGTCCGCCTTTGCGGCGCCATACGCGACGTTGTTCGGCCCGGCGAACAGCGAGTTCTTGCTGGAGATGTAGACGATGTCTCCACCCATCTGCTGTTCGGTCATGATGCGGGCTGCTTCCCGGGAGACGAGGAATGAGCCCTTGGCCATGACGTCGTGCTGGAGGTCCCAGTCGTCCTCGGTGGTCTCCAGGAGCGACTTGGAGATCGACAGGCCGGCGTTGTTGACGATGAGGTCGACACCGCCAAAGGCGACCACCGCCTCGCGGAAAGCCGCGGCGACCGCGATCCCGTCGGTGACGTCCGCCGTGACGGCGATGGCCGTGTCGGTGCTGCCGATCTCTTCAGCGACGTTCCTCGCAGACTCCTCGTCACGATCGGCCACGACGACGCAGGCGCCTTCGGCGGCGAGGCGGTGCGCGATCGCCCGCCCGATCCCCGAACCTGCGCCCGTGACGAACGCCACGCGGGTCGCAAGTGGCTTGGGCTTGGGCATCCGCCGGAGCTTGGCCTCCTCGAGCTCCCAGTACTCGATGCGGAACTTCTCACGCTCGTCGATCGGTGCGTACGTCGAGATGGCTTCGGCGCCTCGCATCACGTTGATGGCGTTGACGTAGAACTCCCCCGCCACCCGGGCGGTCTGCTTGTTGGCACCGAAGCTGAACATGCCCACGCCCGGCACGAGGACGATGGCCGGATCCGCGCCACGCATGGGCGGCGTGGAGTCGTCCGCATAGCGCTCGTAGTAGGCGCGGTAGGCCTCGCGGTAAGCCGTGTGCAGCTCGCGCAGGCGGTCGACGACCTGGTCCAGAGCGGCGGTGGGTGGCAGGTCGAGAACCATCGGCCGGACCTTTGTCCGGAGGAAGTGGTCGGGGCAGGACGTGCCGAGCGCCGCGAGCTCCGGATGCCGCTCCCGGGAGAGGAAGTCGAGCACCTCCGCGCTGTCGGTGAAGTGCCCTACCTGTGCGCGGTCCGTCGAAGCGAGCCCGCGGATGACCGGCCCGAGCGCCGCTGCCCGCGCACGCCGCTCCTGCTCGCTGAGCGGGCGGTGGTCAGGAAGCTCGGCACCGAACGGCTCCGCCTTGCCGTACTCGGCGATGTAACGCTCGGCCGTCCTGATGATGGACAGGGAGTTCGCCTCGGACTGGTCGCTGGTTGCTCCCCACGCCGTGATGCCGTGGCCCCCGAGGATGACCCCGATCGCGTCCGGGTTGCTGCGGCGCACCTCCGCGATGTCGAGCCCGAGCTGGAAGCCGGGACGCCGCCACGGCACCCAGGCGACACGCGAGCCGAAGATCTGCTTCGTGAGTGCCTCGCCGTCCGCGGCCGTCGCCACGGCGATGCCGGAGTCGGGATGCAGATGGTCGACGTGGTCGGCCTCGACGAGGCCGTGCATCGCGGTGTCGATCGATGGCGCCGCGCCGCCCTTGCCGTGCAGGCAGAAGTCGAACGCGGCCACCATCTCGTCCTCGCGGTCGACGCCTGGATAGACGTCGACGAGGGCCCGCAGCCGGTCCAGCCGGAGAACGGCGAGCCCGGCCTCGGTCAGCGTGCCGAGGTCGCCTCCCGATCCCTTGACCCAGAGCAGCTCGATCGGCAGCTGGGTCACGGGGTCGAGTGCCGTGCCCTTGGCCGACGTGTTGCCACCCGCGTAGTTGGTGTTACGCGGGTCGGCACCGAGGCGGTTGCTGCGCGCCACGAGCTCGGTTGCGACGCTTCCGTCGCCGCTGGCCTGGCTCATCAGGCACCCCACCCTGCCTGCTGGCCGGTGGACCGCTCTTCCCTGATCCGATCGAAGTAGCCGGACCGGTGGTAGGCGGCGATCGGATCAGGGTCCAGGCCCGTCTCTTCCCGCAGCTCCGCGAGCAGCGGTCGCACGTCCGTGTTGTAGGCGTCCATCAGCACCGCGTTCGCCGCGAGCACGTCACCCTCGCGCTGGGCGGAGGCGAGAGCAGCAGCGTCGACCAACAAGGCCTTCGCCGTGGCCTCTTGGACATTCATCACCGACCGGATGATGGCCGGGATCTTGGCCTCGATGTTGTGACACTGGTCGAGCATGAAGGTGATCCCGGACTCGGGACGCAGCGCTTCTCCTTGGACGATCTCGTGCAGGATCCGGAACAGCTGGAAGGGGTCGGCGGAGCCGACCATCAGGTCGTCGTCGGCGTAGAAGCGGGAGTTGAAGTCGAACGCCCCGAGCCGGCCGACCCGCAGCAGGAAGGCCACGATGAACTCGATGTTGGTGCCCGGTGCGTGGTGGCCGGTGTCGATGACCACCTGGGCCTTGGGCCCCAGCTCCAAGCAGTGCGCGTACGACGTGCCCCAGTCCGGCACGTCGGTGTGGTAGAACGCCGGCTCGAACAGCTTGTACTCGAGCACCATGCGCTGGTCGTCGGCGAGCCGCGCGTAGACCTCGGCCAGTGCCGTCGCGAGGCGGTCCTGCCGTTCCCGGATGCTGTCCTGGCCCGGATAGTTGGTGCCGTCGGAGAACCACAGCTTGAGGTCGCGGGATCCGGTGAGGTCCATGACGTCGATGCAGGACAGCAGATGATCAATAGCCTTGCGCCGCACGCCAGGCTCGGGGTTCGTCACGCTGCCGAGCTTGTAGTCGTTGTCCTGGAAGACGTTCGAGTTCACGGTGCCCAGCTCGACGCCCTGAGCGATCGCGTACTTCGCCAGCTCCGAGAAGTCGTCGACGTTGTCCCAAGGGATGTGCAACGCGACGGTCGGTGCGACACCGGTGAAGCGGTGAACCACCGCGGCGTCGTCGATCTTCTCCTGCGGCGTGCGTGGTACGCCCTCCTGCGCGAAGACCTTGAATCGGGTGCCGGAGTTGCCGTACCCCCACGACGGCGTCTCGATGCGCTGCTGGCGCAGCTGAGCTTTCACGTCGGTGGTGTCGTTCACGGTGTTGCCTTTCTATCTTCAGCAAGCGCGGCGGAGTGGTCCAGAAAGGTCATCCGGCGCCGCGGCCACGGCGCAGGCTGTAGGCATTGAGCAGAGCGGACAGCACGAGCAGGGCACCGAGCGCGAACAGCTGGAACTGGCTGCCGTCGGACCCCTCGAACGCGAGCAGGATGCCCGCGTTCAGCCACACGACGAGCAGGCCGGCGAGGATGACGCCCGCCACCCGTCCCACACCGCCGACGATGGCCACGCCGCCCAGCACCGCGATCGTGATGGCGGGCAACGCCATCCCGTTGCCGACGCTGCCCGAGTCGGGGCGCGCCGATGCAAACTGCGCGACGATCACGACAGCCGCGAGGCCCGAGAGAGCTCCCGAGGCCACGTAGGCCAGGAACCGGGACCGACGGACGGGGATGTTCGCGAACCGCGCCGCGATGTCGTTCGTGCCGATCGCGTACAGCTTGCGGCCGTAGGCCGTCCGGTTGACAACGAGCCACACGACGACCGCCACCGGCAGGAGGAATGTCAGCACCTGCAGCGGCACGTCGGGCACCTGGTCACCGAGCGGGAGGCTCACCGTACGCGTCAGCGAGTGGACGTCCTGGATCGGCTTGGTCGAGATCGGCGCATTGTTGTGACTGAGCAGGGCAAGCGCGCCGAACGCGTAGAAGGTCGCCAAGGTCGCGATCAGCGCCGGGAAGCCGAGGTAGGCCACCAGCAGTCCGTTGATCGCTCCCAGAGCCGCCCCCACCGCGACTGTCACCACGAGGGCCGCGAGCACGGGCCAGTTCCACAGGCCGACCATGAAGCCGAAGGCCATCCCGCAGAGACTGACGATCGATCCCACGGACAGGTCGATGCCGCCGCGGCCGGACACGATGACCACGAGCTCGGCGAACGCCAGCAGACAGAGCGGGACCAGCGAGTCGAGCGCGGAGAACAGGTAGTCGGAGTCGTAGGGCGCCACGAGATAGCCCTGGTTGCTCAGGAGGAAGAACCAGCCGACCACCAGCACGAGCAGTACGGCGAGCAGTGGAACCCGCTCGGACAGGACGAGGTCGATGGCCCGGCGGATCGGGCTCTGTCGTCCGCGGTCCGCAAGCCCGGGGCCCGGTTCGGGAGGTGCGGTCGTCGTGTCCGTAGTCATCTCGCCCTCCTGCGCCGCTCGCGGACGAGGTCGACCCCGACTGCGACAAGGATGAACACACCGATGAACAGCTCCGTGAGCTCGCTGCGCCAGCCCAGCAGGGTGATCGCGCTGGTGACGGTCCCGACGAGCAGCGCGCCGAGCAACGTGCCCAGCACGCTGCCGCGTCCCCCGAGGATGCTGGTGCCACCGATGACGACGGCGGCGATGACGCGCAGCTCGAGCCCGGTGCCGGCGTTCTGCTGGACGAGGCCGCCGCTGCCGATGAGCACGATGCCGGCCAGCCCCACGAACAGACCGGTGAGGGCGTAAGCAGCGATCGTGCGACTCTTGACCCGGATGCCGGCCAAGCGGGCCGCAGCGGCATCGTTGCCGAGGGCGTACCAGTGCCGGCCGGTGGCCCAGTACCTCATGTAGCTCCACATCACCGCGGCCAGCACCAAGGCCAGCCACCACGCGTTGGGCACACCGAGCGTCTCTCCGCTCTTGCCACCGCCGAGCACGCTGAAGGTGTCCGGCACGCCGGTCACCTGCTTGTTCTCGAACAGCCGCAGCGCGAGGAACCGGTACAGGTTCAGGGTCCCGAAGGTGACGATGATCGGATGGATGCCGCCGTAGGCGACGAGCACGCCGTTGATGACACCCAAGACCAGCCCGACAGCCAGGCCGAGGGCGAGGGCGGGCGCCAGTGGGAGACCACTGTCGCGGATCGCCTTGGCCACGACGACCATGACGACCGCCGCGCCGCTGCCGACCGAGACATCGATGCCGCCCGTGACGATGACGGCGGTCATCCCGATGCCGATGATGGCAATCGGCGCGACCGAGTAGAGCAGGTTGCTCAGGTTCGACGAGGTGAGGAACGTGTCGGTGCTGATGGACAGGATCAGCCAGAGTGCGGCCAGCACGATGATCAGTGCCAGCTCCTGGCCCTCGACCGCGCGGGCCACCGGTCGGCGGCGTCGCGTGGCGATGCCCGGGTTGGCGGCGGCCATCAGCTGCTCCTCGTCTCGGTGTCGCTGTCGTCGCCGGCCGCCGCCGCGAGCAGGTCGGCCTGACGGGACCCGCGCGCGAACTCGGCGGTGATCGCGCCACCGCGGACGACGAGGATGCGATCGGCCAGCTGTTGCACCTCGGGGAGGTCCGAGGAGATGACGAGCACGGCACCACCCCCGTCGGCGAGCTCGAGGATGATCCGGTGGATCTCGTCCTTGGCGCCCACGTCGACACCCTGGGTCGGCTCCTCCAGCAGCAGGATCCGCGGGCGCTCGACGAGCTGACGGGCGAGCACGACCTTCTGCTGGTTGCCGCCGGAGAGGTTGTCCACGGCCGTGGCCGGACCAGGTGCCTTGATCGAGATCCGGCGGATGAAGTCGGTGGCGATGGTCCGCTCCCGTGACCGGTCGACCCACAGGCCCCACTTGCTCAGCAGCCGCAGATGACCGCTGGAGATGTTGAAGGCGATGCTCTTCGGACCGAAGACGCCCTGAACCTTGCGGTTCGCCGGCAGCATCGAGATGCCGTTGCGTACGGCGTCCGCCGGTGCAGCGAGCACAACCGGCCTTCCGCCGACGATGACCTGCCCCTCGTCGGCCGGGTCGATGCCGAAGAGCGCCCGGGCGACGTCCGCCGCACCGGACCCGATCAGCCCGTACATCGCGACGATCTCCCCCGGCCGCAGCGTGAAGCTGACGTCCGCGAACTTCGGAACGCGCGTCAGGCCCTCCACCCGGAGCACCGGGTCGGCGTCAGGAACCGTTCGGTTCACGGCACCGGCGTCGACGGCGTGACCGACCATCAGCTCGGCCACGTCGCGCACCGAAAGCTCGGACGTGGGCCGGCTTGCGACGGCGCTGCCGTCACGCAGCACGGTCACCCGGTCGGTGATCTGGGCGAGCTCATCCAGCCGGTGGCTGATGTAGATGACGGCCACGCCGCTGTCGCGCATGGCACGAACCGCGGAGAACATGGTCTCGATCTCGCGGTCGGTGAGGATCGCGGACGGCTCGTCGAGGATGAGGATGCGCGGATCCTGCGAAAGAGCCTTGGCGATGCTCACGAGCTGCTGCTCGGCGACCGGCATGTCGGCCACGCGGACGTCGGCGAGATCGCGATGCAGACCGATGCGGTCGAGCAGCTCGAGGACCCGTTCGCGCTGCCCGGCCCGGTCGACGATGCCGCGGTTGCGCAGCTCGCGCCCGATAAAGACGTTCTCGGCCACGGTGAGCTCGCCGAACAGCTGCGGCTCCTGGTAGACCGTCGCGATGCCGGCGCCGAGTGCCGACGTGGTACTGCCCGACGCCAGCCCGTGCCCGTCGATCTCGATCTCGCCCTGGTCCGCGACCTCGGCACCGGAGATGATCTTGATGAGCGTGGACTTCCCGGCACCGTTCTCGCCGACGATGGCATGCACCTCACCACGCATCAGCTCGAAGTCGACGCCGCGGAGCGCCTGCACACCGCCGTACCGCTTGGTGACCCCCGTCAGCCGCAGGACGGGCGTGTCGCTGGCGGGCCGTGCCGTGTGGCCCTCGTGGTGCGTGGTCGTCATGTCGCCTCCGTCCAGCGTGACTGGGCCGCCCCGGGGGGGACGGCCCAGTCACCCGACTGTCAGTACTGGAACTGGTCGACGTTCTCCGTGGTGATCCGCAGCGCGGGACCGAGGAGCAGGACCTTGGTGGCGTCGTCGTACGTCGCGTCCGGCACCTTCGCCTTGAGCTTCGCGTCGGGAGCGAGCGAGCCGCCGTCGGCGAGCTGCTTGCCGGCCCAGGCGGTGAGGTAGCCGAGCTTCTGGACGTCCCAGAGGATCGCCGCGCTGGACGAGCCGTCGGTCAGGTAGGGCTTCATGGCCTGCGGCGTGCCGAGGCCGACGGTGAAGACCTTGCCGATCTTGCCGGCCTCACGGACTGCCTTGGCGACACCCGGTGCCGACGAGGTGCACTCCCCGATGAGCCCCGTCAGGTCGGGGTGGGCGTTCATCAGGTCCTTCGCCATGGAGACGGCCTTGGCCTCGTCCTCACCGGCGTAGACGGTGCTCACGATCTGCGCGTCCGGATACTTCTGCGCGATGTACTTCTTCTCGACGTCGATCCAGGAGTTGAGGTTCGCCGCGGTCTGACCACAGGAGACGATCGCCAGCTTGCCCTTGCCGCCCATCTTCTCGAGCAGCGCATCGGAGATCGCCTGACCGATGCCCTCGGCTGTCGCCTGGTTGACGAAGACCTCACGATCCGAGTTGGGGGCGTCGGTGTCGGACGTCGCGATGTGGATGCCCTTGGCCTTGGCGTCCCCGAGGACGGGTGCCATGGAGTCGGGGTCGTTCGGCGCCACGAAGAGCGCGCTGACCTTCTGCTGGATGAGCGACTTGACGATGTCGGTCTGCGCTCCCGGGTCGGCCGTGGTGGAGCCCTTGTAGATCCACTTCAGTCCGAGATCGGTCGCGGCTTCCTGCCCACCGGTGTTCATGGCCTCGAAGTAGGGGATGCCCTGAAGCTTCGGGACGAACGCGACGCTGACCGCCTGGCTGCTGCTCCCCGAGGCGGTCGAGCCGCTGGTGGCGGTGTCGTCCGCCTTCTTGCTGCAACCGCTCACGAGCAGCGCGCCGGCGATCCCGGCGACCACGACGCCGGTCGCCCTCTTCGAACGCATCATGCGAGTTCCCTTCGGTCCTTGGAGAGCGGCGCCGCGGCGCCGGATACGGTTCGGCAGAAGCGATTGAATCGTTCTAACCTGGGCCAGAACCTAGGCACCTCGGACCCGCACGTCAAGGGCTGGGGACGAAAAAGTTGACACGTTTCATTCGGACGGGCACGGTTTCACTCGCGCGGGTCTTGGTCCCGCGCTCTGCGAGGGGTGGGACGCGATCGTGCGAGGCACATCCCTCGGCGGCACCGCCAGATGAGGTCGTCGCCGAGCATCAAGCAGGTCGCGGCCGCGGCCGGGGTCTCCGTCGGCACCGTCTCCAACGTCCTGAACAAGCCCGACGTCGTGGCGGAGGCCACTCGGCTGCGCGTCAACGCCGTCATCGCGCAGCTCGGTTTCGTACGCAACGAGTCGGCCCGACAGCTGCGCGCCGGCTCCAGCCGTGCCGTCGGTCTGCTGGTGATCGATGCCGCCAACCCGTTCTTCGCCGATGTCGCACGCGGCGTCGAGGACGCGGTGCAGCAGGTGGGTGGCGTGGTGCTGCTCGGTAACAGCGCCGGGGATGGCGAGCGGGAACGTCGCTACCTCGAGCTCTTCGAGCAGCAGCGCGTTCGAGGTGTCCTCATCGCCCCGACCGGTGACCAGAATCCCCCCTTGGAGTCGCTGACCCGCCTCGGCATCCCCGTCGTGTTCGTCGACCGCTATCCCGAGGACCTTGCCTACTCGTCGGTGTCGGTCGACGACGTCGCCGGTGGCCGGCTCGCGGCCTCGCACCTGGTCGAGACGGGACACCGAAGGATCGCGTTCGTCGGCGGTCCCTCGTCGCTGCGTCAGGTCCGCGACCGCAAGCAGGGTGCCGAGGAGGTCGTGGGTGCTACGCAGGACGGCATCCTGCTCGTCATCTCCACGCCGGCGTTGACGACCGCCGCAGGTCGCATGGCAGCCGACGAGATAGCGACGCTCGACGACCGCCAGCGTCCCACCGCAGTCTTCGCGGCCAATGACCTCATCGCCATCGGTCTGCTCAGCGGGCTAGCGGCCCACGGCCTGCGGGTCCCGGAAGACGTCGCGATCGTGGGCTACGACGACATCGAGTTCGCCGAGGCAGCGGCGGTCCCCCTGTCGTCGGTCCGCCAGCCACGCATCGAGCTGGGTCGCTGCGCGGCGGAGCTGCTGTTCACGCAGATCCGCGCACTGGAGGCGCACCGGCCCGTGCAGCTCGAACAGGTTCGGTTCGACTGCAATCTCGTCGTACGCCGGTCCTCGGCGCCGACTGCGGGACGGGCGGGCGCCGCCAGCCCGGCCACGCGGCTCTGACCGGCCACACCGCTCATGAACACTGCGATTGATCAACCGGACCACTCGCCGCCTCACCGTGAGCAGCCACACCGTTCAGGACCACCCGCGCGGTCGGCCAGCGAACAGCCTGGACTTGCTCCCTGTGACCGCACGCCGGCGCTACCGTGAGCAGTCCGACCCGAGAGAGGTGCCCGTGGCCATATTCATGATCGAGCGGCGGTTCGCCGACCAGCTCGACGTCACCACCGAGAGCGCCGAGGGCATCAATCGGATCAACGACGAGGAAGGCGTGCGCTGGCTCTACTCGTTCCTGTCCGCGGACAAGCGCAAGACCTACTGCCTGTACGAGGCCCCCTCGGCGGACGCCATCGTGCGGGCCGCGAAGCGCGCCGGGCTGCCGTCTGACGTGATCGTCGAGGTGACACAGACCCTGCAGCCCGACGGGTCGAGCGTCTCCCTCTGACGCGTCAGGTGAGCAGGCCCTGAGCGGCGGCGTACAACGCCGCCTGGGTGCGGTTGTCCGAACCGGTCTTGGCCAGGATGTTGCGCACGTGGTTGGCGGCAGTGTTCTCGCTGATGACCAGCCGGCCGGCGATGTCCCGGTTGCTGAGCCCCTCACCGAGCAGGCGCAGCACCTCGGTCTCGCGAGCGGTCAGGCCGTCCCGCCGGGCGCCTCCTGGGGCTTCGGTCAGGCCATCGAGCTGGCGCAGCGCGCGAAGGTGGCCGACCGGCTCGGCCAGGCTGCGCGCCCGGTCGACCAGCTCGGTCACCCGGCGGGCGTCGGCCCGGTCCCGCCGAAGGTGGTGGGCGTGTGCCGTCAAGGTGAGCGCCTGGTGAACCGGTGCGGCCATCCGCGTGTCCATCTCGAGCGCGGCGGCGAACCACTCCTCCGGGGTGCCGGTGCCGAGCAGCGAGTCGATCGCACCGAGGTATCGGTCGGCGCTGCCGAAGACGGCGACGAACTGACCGGCCACCAGATTCAGACCGGCATACTCCAGCATGGGCCCGCGCAGCTGGCGCGCGGCCGATTCGTCCTCCAGCGCCACGGCGGCCTCGGCGAGGAAGGCGAGAACGCCGGGCCACTGCGCGGACCGTTCGTAGCGGGGCAGCTGCTGGTCGAGCAACCAGCCGAGCAGCCGGGACGCCGCGGCGGTCATGCCGAGCTCGGTGTACAGCGCCAGCAGCCCCGGAGCCCAGTGATCGGTCGGCAGCTCCGCCCCCGTGACCAGCCGGCGCACTTGTTCGAGGCGTCCGGTCTCTCGCCGCACCATGTAGGTCTGCACGCCATAGGGCCCCTCGGTGTCATCGGTGCCGAACGACTCACCCATCTCCATCAGGCCGGCGCAGGTGCGCTCCGCGCCGGTGAACTGGCCGGCGGCGAACTGCCGTGCGTACTCCATGCAGCCGGCCATGTAGCTGAAGAAGCCCTGCCCGGTGGCGCGGGCGGTGAGCACCAGGTCGCCGTACGCGCTCTCCATGCTCTCCGGGTCACCGCGCAGGTACGAGATGGCACCGCGGTAGTAGGCCGCCGGGCCCAGCTGGCCGAGGTCGCCGGTCCGGTGCGCGAGGGCCGACAACCGGGTGGCCCGCTCGAGCTTTGCGGGAGCGTCTCCCGGCCGCAGCCCGTGCCAGAGGCTGGCCTGCAGGCTGTCGGCGAGCAGCTGCTCGTCGCCGAGGGCCTCGGCGAGCTCGATCGCCCGGTTGCCGAGCGCACGCGCCTCGTCGTTCGAGTCGGTGAAGGCGAGCGCGCGCCCGAGGCTCGCGACGGCCCGCACGTAGTCCGGGTCCGCGGGCTGGCGGTCGATGGTCGCGAGCGCGCCGGAGAGCAGCTCCACCGAGCGCTGCCCCGGGTGCCCGGGCCGCCAGGAGGCGGCCTCGTAGGCGATCGCTGCGCGCACCCGTTGTCGTGGTGAGCCGCTCGTCGCCACGCGCTCGGCCAGCTCGCGGGCCCGCGCGAAGTCACCCCCGAGCAGGCGGCTGCGCGACGCTCCCAGTAGCAACGCGTCCCGCTCGTCGGCGTCCTCGGACAGCGAGGCTGCCTGCTCGAGTGACCGAGCGGCGTCCTCGTGCGCGAGGCTGCGATCGGCCACGCCCGCCGCCTCCAGGAGGTAGCGCACCGCCTTGTCCGCGAACCCGAGGGTGTGGGCGCCGGCGTAGTGGTAGGCGAGCTGCTGCACGAACCGGTCCGATCCGGGAAACCTGGTCTCGATGACCTGCGCCACGCGTGCGTGCTCGTGTGCCCGGCGGGACGACGGCAAGAGTCCCAGCACGGCCTGGCGCGCCAGTGCGTGCGGGAACCGGAAGCATCCCTCGGGACCGGGCGCCGCCTCGACCAGGCCCGAGTCGACGGCGGCGTCCAGCGCCTCCAGAGTGGTGTCGTGCGCCCAGGCCGACGCCGCGAGGAGCATCGTCGAGTCGAACTCCTCGCCGATGACCGCCGCGAGCTCGAGCACCTCACGGTGCGGCGCGGTGAGCCGGTCCAGCCGGGTCTCGATGGTCTGCCGAACCGACTCCGGGGCCTGGAAGCCGGCCCTGCGCAGGGCAGCCGGTCCACCGCGCGACGCCAGGTCCCGCCACAGCTCGCGCAGGAAGAAGGGGTTGCCCCCGGTCTGGTCGCGCAGCACCGCGGCGTAGCCCGGGGCCCGGCTGGCCGGCACCCCGCTCCCCCGGATCAGGTAGTCGGTGATGTCCTCGGCGTCCAGGCCGGCGAGGTCGAGCCGCCGGACGCCGTCGAGCCGGTAGAGCGGGGCCATCGCCTGCGCGAGCGGCCGGGAGCGGTCCGGCGCCGTGGTCCGGTGCGACGCGAGCAGCAGGATCCGCGCGTCCGCGGTCTGCTCCACGAGGTAGCCGAGCAGCTGCAAGGCGGTGCTCCCGGCCCAGTGCAGGTCTTCGAGCACCAGGACGAGCGGCCGTTCCGCGGCGGCCGCCCGAAAGGCGTCGACGGCGGCGTCGTACAGCCGGCGCCGGTGCTGCGCGGCGCCGGCCCGGGTCGGGCGCTGCCCGGACAGCGTGGCGAGCCGGTCGGTGAGAGGGGTGGCCTCGCGCCCCGTGGTCGCGGCGAGAGGCAGCCGACCGCTTCGCAGGTCGGGCAGGAGGGCGTCGATGGGCTGGACGAACGGTTGGTACGGCGGGCCGAACTCCTCGATGCAGCTGCCCAGCAGCACGGCGGCACCGCGCTCGTGCAGCACGGTCGCGACCTCGGCCAGCAGCCGGGACTTTCCCCCGCCCGGGTCGCCTCCGACGAAGACCACCTGCCGGGCACCGGCGACGGTCTCGGCCCAGACCTGCTCGAGGACGGCCAGCTCCCGGGCGCGGCCGACGAAGACCGGGTGCGCGGTCCCAGACCAGCGCACCGGCATCGGTGGTCCGGTCCACCCTGGCATGGTCCGGCCAGGGTATGGGCGCTCGACCAACCCGTCGATGACCAGATCTGACCATTCACCCGGCGGGCGCAAGTCACGCAGTTCGGGTCATGCGCCCGACCGGTCGGCTTCCTAACGTGGAGACCAGCCGACGACGCACCTTCGGTGAGCCGCGGCGGACGAAAGGAGTTGGCATGACAGCGCAGCCAATCGACATCCTGCAGCGCCAGGTTTCGGGCCCAGTGATCACCCCGGGCAGCCCCGACTATGACGAGGCCAGGAAGGTCTACAACGCCATGATCGACCGCCGCCCGGCTGCCATCGTGCAGTGCGCGGACGCATCGGACGTGGCCGTCGTGGTGCGGCAGGCTGCCGAGACTGGCCTGGAGCTCGCGGTCCGGGGCGGCGCGCACAGCGTCCCCGGGTTCGGTACGGCGGACGGTGCGCTGGTCGCGGACCTGTCCGGCCTCTCCTCGGTGACGGTGGACCCGTCCGGTCGGACTGCGCGGGCGGGAGGCGGCGTGACGTGGGGAGCGTTCAACGAGGCAGCAGGTGCGCACGGGCTGGCGACCACCGGGGGGATCATCTCCACGACGGGGGTCGGCGGGCTCACCCTGGGCGGCGGAATCGGCTACCTCTCCCGCGGCTACGGGCTGTCCTGCGACAACCTCCTCTCCGCCGAGGTCGTCACCGCGGACGGGAAGACGGTGACCGCGAACGAGACCGAGCACCCGGACCTGTTCTGGGCGCTGCGCGGTGGCGGCGGCAACTTCGGGGTCGTGACCGAGTTCACCTTCCGGGTGCACCCGGTGGCCGAGATCTACGGCGGCCCGATGTTCTTCGAGCTGTCCGACGGGCCGGCCGTCTTCGCCTACTTCAACGAGTTCATCAAGACCGCACCGCGTGAGTACGGCGGGTTTCCCGCCTTCCAGATCGCGCCGCCCCTGCCGTTCGTGCCCGAGGACCGGGTCGGTGAGCCGTTCGTAGCGGTCGTGTCCTGCTGGACCGGCTCGTCCGCCGACGGCGAGAAGATCCTGCAGGGGTTCAGGGACGTCGCGATGCCGGTCGCGGAGCACGTCGGGCCGATGCCCTACGCCGCACTCAACAGTGCCTTCGACGCACTGGTCCCCCCGGGCCTGCAGCACTACTGGAAGGCCGCCTTCGTGGGCGACCTCACGGACGAGGCCATCCAGACACACATGGAGCACGGCTCGCGGGTGCCGGTGGTCAACTCGACAGTGCACCTGTACCCGATCAACGGCGCCTGCCACGACGTGGCATCGGATGCGACGGCCTTCGGACACCGTGACGCGACGTACGCGGTGGTGATCGCCGGCATGTGGCCCGACCCGGCAGACAACGAGGCCAACACGCAGTGGGTGCGGGAGTACGACGCGGCGATCGCGCCGCACTCGCAGGGGGGCGGGTACATCAACTTCGCCTCCGCCGACGACCAGTCCAAGGTGGCGGCCAACTACGGTGCCAACTACGCCCGGCTGCAGGAGGTCAAGCGGAGCTACGACCCGGGCAACCTGTTCCACCTCAACCAGAACATCAGGCCCTGACCTCCTGACCTTCCCCGACCTCCCTGCCGGCCCTGAAGCGTGCGCGCTTCAGGGCCGGTCGTGGGCGGCCTTGCCGAAGCGGACACCCCGCCGACCCCCAGGCCGTAGCATCCCGGCAGACGACCGGATGATCTACGTGGGAGGACCGACGGATGCGGCTGCGCAAGGCCCGCAGGGCGGCTGCGGCGGTGGCCCTGTCGCTGCTGGGGATGCTGCTCCCGGCCGGGCCCGCCGCAGCCGACGGACCGATCACCGTCACGTTGACCGCCTCAGCGGCCCAGGTGACCTACGGCGGCACCGTCACGTTCACCATCGCGACCAGCGCTGGGGGCGCGCCCGGTCCCGAGCGCTACATCGAGCTGCACCGCACCGCGGCGGACGGCACGACGACCGTCGTGGACGTCAACGTCGCGGACGCGGCGGGCCGGGCCGTCATGACCGACACCGCAACCGGACGGGCGACCTACGTCGCGCGCGCCGAGAGCTTCAGCGAGACGGGCACCGACACGGGGATCTCCAACCCCGTCGTCGTCGCGGTGGCCGTCGCGGTGAAGCCGACCGCGTCGCCGACGGCCGTCCCGCCCGGCGGCCAGCTCTCAGTGACCGCCACCCTGCGCCCCGCGGTGCCCGGCGGAAGTGTCCTCGTCGAGGAGCGGTTCGGCAGCGAAGCCTGGCGCACCGTCGCGACCGTCAGCGCCGCGGCCGACGGTTCGGTTGCGGTGCCGCTCGGGGCACGGACCAAGACGGGGGTGTACACGTTCCGGGTGACTCGGGCGGCCGATGCCACCTGGGCTGCCGCTACGGCAGAGACGACCGCGCGGGTCACGGTCACCGGCACCGGACCCGCGGGCGCCTGGCGACCCCTCGCTGGCACCAAGGCCCGGCCCGCGCACTGGCAGACGTGCTCGATCCGGTACCAGGTCAATCCGCGCGGGATGCCGGCGCAGGGCATGAGCGACCTGCGCGAAGCGTTCCGCCGGGTGACCCAGGTCAGTGGCATCAAGTTCCGCTACGTCGGCCGTAGCCGCGCCGTGCCTCACCTCGGCTACGGCGGTCCTGGCACCAACAGGATGGTGGTGGCGTGGGCTGCGCCGGCGGCGACCGGCGGACTGCTCGGACCGTTCACCGGCGGAGTCGGCGGCACGCGCCGCACCAGCAGCGGGCGCATCCTGACCGGCTACGTCGTCATGAGCACCCAGTTCACCAAGACGGCCGTTCCAGGGTTCGGCACCGGCGCCCCGCACGGCATGGTGCTGATGCACGAGATCGGGCACGTGGTCGGTCTCGACCACTACAACAACCGCAGCCAGGTCATGCACCCGAGCGCCGCCTTGCCGGCCGCTGTGTGGGGCGCCGGCGACATCGCCGGCCTGCGCCAGATCGGGAAAGTCGGCGGCTGCCGCTGAGCGACCGGCGCTGGCCTGGTGGCGAATCACGCAGTGGCGCTCAGGTCTGCGGGTGCACGACGGCCTTGATCGACTGCGGGTCGTCGTGGCTGGCGGTCAGCGCCGCGGCTGACTCGGCCAGCGTGTACGTGCCGGTGACCAGCCGGTCCAGGTCGACGCGGCCGCTGCTCACCAGCGCGATCGCCGTCGGCCAGGTGCCGGCGTACCGGAAGGTGCCCGTGACCTCCAGCTCCTGCTCCTGCACGAGGGGGACGGGCAGCGCGAGCTCGTCGACGCCCATGCCGACGAGCACCGCGCGCCCGGCCGGTTGGAGCACTGCCAACCCGTCGAGGGTGGCGCGCGCGTTGCCGGAGCACTCGAGCAGCACCTCTGGCCGCTCGTCGAGGTCGATCAGCGGCGTGGCTCGGGCGTCGAGGGCCTGCGTCGCACCGAGCGCCTTCGCCAGGGCGAGCCGCGCGGGGTTCACATCGGAGACGACGACGTCGGTTGCGCCGAAGGCCAGTGCGGCCTGCAGTGCCATCAGGCCGATGGGTCCGGCTCCGGTCACCAGGACGCGCGAGCCCGCGGTCACCCGTCCCTTGCGGCAGGCCCAGATGCCCACCGACAGCGGCTCGAGGAGCGCAGCCGCGTCGTCGCTCATCCGGTCCGGCACGGGGTGGGCGAACGCCTCGTGTACGACGACCCGTTCCGCGAGCGCGCCGTCGACGGGCGGCGTCGCGAAGAACACCATGCCCGGGCACAGGTTGTAGCGGCCGGCCAGGCACTGCCGGCAGGTCAGGTCCGGTACGCCGGGTTCGATCGAGACTCGCTGCCCGACCCGGTCGGGGGAAACGCCGGGTCCCACTGCGGTAATCGTCCCCGACGCCTCGTGACCGAGGACCAACGGCGCCTCCACCAGGAACCGTCCGATCCGGCCGTGCTCGTAGTAGTGCGTGTCCGAGCCGCACACGCCGACGGAGGCGACCTGAACGGCGACCTGGCCCTGGGCGGGCTGCGGCTCGGGCCGCTCCTCGACCGTGAGCCGCCGCGTCCCGTGCAACACCGCCGCCCTCATCCAAGACCCCTTCGTGTCGCTGCTGTGTCAGACGGCGGACCGCGCGGACGGTTGCACCTGGATCTTGCGCCCGACACCCTGCCGGAACTGCTCGAGCGCCTTGGGGTAGTCCTCGAGGTCGAACCGGTGGCTGATCATGACGTCGGGCCGCAGGAAGCCGGCCTCGAGCAGCTCACCGGCCCGTTCGAAGCTGTGCAGCACGGCCATCGAGCCGACGATGCGGATCTCCTGGTTGTAGACGCGGTAGGGCTCGAAGCGCGCGACCGCCTTCTCGTTGGAGACTCCGAACTGCTGGAAGGTCCCGCCGCGGCCGACTCGCCTCAGCCCGTCCTCGATCGCCGCGACGACGCCGGTGCAGTCGATGACGATGTCCCAACCGCGCGGCCGCTCCAGCTCGTCTGCGCTCGCGACCGTGGCGGTGCAACCGAGCACGTCCGCGGTCTCGAGCCGGGTGGGGTTCAGATCGACCATGCTGACGCTGGCGGCACCTGCACGCTTGGCCAGCTCCATCATCATCAGGCCCATGGTCCCGGCGCCATAGATGAGATAGTGGTCGCCGAGCTGGGGCTGCAGCACGTCGAAGCCCCGCACCGCACACGACAGCGGCTCGACCAGCGCTGCGTCGGCTGTCGCGATGCCCTCCCCCAGCCGGAAGCAGTTCGCGACCGGCCCGACCGCGAAGTCAGCCGCCCCGCCCGAGGTGCTGACCCCGATGGCGTTCCACCGCTCACACAGGTTGCCTCGCCCGCGCCGGCAGTAGTAGCACTCGCCGCAGTGCAGCGACGGGTCGACGGCCACCTGGTCGCCGACTGCGATCTCGGTGACCTCGCGACCGACCTCGACCACCTCACCGGCGAACTCATGGCCGGGTACGACCGGAAGCGTCGGGGCGAACTCACCGTCGAGGATGTGCAGGTCCGTGCCGCAGATCCCGCACCCGGCGACGGCGACCACCACGTCACGTGGCCCGGGCGAGGGGTCGGGGACGGTGGTGACCTCCACCTCGCCCGGCGAGGTGATGACGGCGGCTCTCACTTGATCGCTCCCAAGGACAGACCCCGCACCAGCTTGTCCTGCGCGGCGAACCCGGCGATCAGGACCGGCAACGACACCAACGTGGCCGCGGCGCACAGCTTGGCGAGGAACAGGCCCTGACTGCTGATGAAGCCGACCAGGAACACCGGGCTGGTCGAGGCACGCGTGGCGGTGAGGTTGACGGCGAACATGAACTCGTTCCAGCTGAAGATGAAGCAGATCAGCGCGGTCGCGGCGATCCCGGGCATGGCGATCGGCCGGATCACCTGCCACAGCACCCGCAACAAGCCGGCGCCGTCGACCTCTGCGGCCTCCAGGATCTCCCGCGGTACCTCGGCGAGGAACGAGTGCATCAGCCAGACGGCGATCGGCAGGTTCATCGAGGTGTAGAGGATGACCAGCGTGTAGACGTTGTCCAGCATGCCGAGGTCCTTGACGATCAGGTAGATCGGTAGCAGGGCGGCGATGGCCGGCAGGAACTTGGTGGACAGGAAGAAGAACAGGACGTCGGTCCACTTCTCGACCGGCTTGATGGCCAGTGCGTAGGCCGCTGGGATGGCCAGTGCGAGCACGAGGATCGTGGACAGGATGCTGGCCGTGGCGGAGTTGATGAGGAACGGCCGCACGCCGCGGTCGAACAGCAGCCCGTAGTTGCCGGTGGTGAGCGGTGCGAGCAGGCTCGGCGGGTTGGTGGCTGCGTCCGCCTCCTTGTGCAGCGACGTGAGCACCATCCAGGCCACCGGGGCGAAGAAGAGCAGGGTGAGCACCCAGGCGAACAGCGCCCACAACGGTCCGCCGCGGGCGGCCTGGTCGTCGCTGGACTTGCGGCGCCGACGCGACATGGCTGCGCGACGCGGAGGTTCCGAGGTCCGCCGGGGGCCGGGCTCGGTGGGCTGCTCCACCGGGGCAGGTGTCGTCGTGCTCACTTGGCCATCTCCTCGCGGAAGAGGGACGAGATCACGCGCAGGGCGAAGGTGGCGACGATGATCGTGCCGATCACCACGACGACGCCGGCTGCGGCCGCCTCGCCGTACTCGTACTTGCGGAACATCGTCAGGTAGATCTCGTAGGGCAGCGTCGTCGTCGCGGTCCCCGGTCCACCCTGGGTGATCGTGAAGATCGCATCGAAGGTCTGCACGATGTAGATGGAGCCGAGCAGCACCGAGAGCTCGATGTACTGCCGCAGGTGCGGGAGTGTGATGTAACGGAAGATGCCCAGTCCCGAAGCACCGTCTACCCGAGCCGCTTCGAGCACGTCACCCGGCTGGGCCTGCAGCCCGGCGAGCAGGATCAGCATCATGAACGGTGTCCACTGCCAGACCAGCGCGGCGACCACCGCGGGCATCGGGTAGTCCGAGACCCAGTCCAGCTGCGGGCCCTCAGCGGCGCCGAACGCGCGCCAGATTGCGTTCAGGGTGCCGTTGAGCAGCCCGTAGTCGGGGTTGTAGATGGCGTGCTTCCACAGCAGCGCTGCGGCCACTGGCATCACCAGGAACGGCGCGATCAGCAGAGTGCGTGCCAGCCCCCGGCCCGGGAAACGGCGGTCGAGCAGTACAGCGAGCAACAGGCCGAGCAGCAGGCTGATGAGCACCACCGAAGCGGTGAGCACGATCGTGTTCTTGACCGCGTTGCGCAGGCGCTCGTCGGTGAAGACGGTCTGGTAGTTGTCCAGGCCCACGAATCCTTTGTCACCGGGCTGCAGCACGTTCCAGTGCAACGTGGAGATGACCAGGGTCACCACGAAGGGGATCTGGGTGACGACCACGAGGAACACCAGTGCGGGCAGCAGCGGCGCGCGCCGGCGCCATTTCTCGAGGCGGTCGACCCCGCTCCCCGTGCGTGCACGGGGAGCGGGGGGCGCGATGGTCGCCATGTCAGCCGCCCTGGTACTTCTTCGCAACGGCCTCGGCGAGCTTCTGGCCATCGGCCAGCGCCGCCTCGACGCTCGTCTTGCCGGCGATGGCGGCGCTGACCTGTTGCGCCACCTTGGTGCCGAGGTCCTGGAACTCCGGGATCGCCACGAACTGCACTCCGACGGTCGGCCGCGGCTGCACACCGGGGTTCGTAGGGTCGGCCTCCTCGATGGCCTTGAGGGTGATGTCGCCGAACGCAGCGGCCGCCTTCTTGTACTCCGGGATCTCATAGGTGCTGGCGCGCTTGCCGGCCGGTACACGGGCCCAGCCGAGCTGCTGGCCGACCAGCTTCTCGTAGTCCTTGCTCGACGCCCACAACATGAACTTCGACGCCGCGTCGGCCTTCTTGGTGGTCTTCGGCATCGCCCAAGCCCATGCCCAGAGCCAGCCGCTCTGATCCGTCTTGGCGACCGGGGCGTACGCGTAGCCGACCTTGCCGGCGACCTTGCTGACCGACGGGTCTTCTAGCGAACCGGCCGCGCTGGTCGCGTCGTACCACATCGCGACCTTCTCCTGGGCCATCGCGTTGAGGCACTCGGTGAAACCGGCCTGCGAGGCACCTGGCTCACCGTGGTCGCGGACCAGGTTGACGTAGAAGTTGGTCGCGTCGCTGAAGCCCTTGCCGTCGACCTGGGCCTGCCAGTCCTTGGTGAACCACGTGCCACCGAAGGTGTTGACCACCGTCGTGAGGGGCGCGAACACCTCACCCCATCCCGCCAGGCCGCGCAGGCAGATGCCCTTCATGCCCGGCTTCGCGCCGTCGACCTTGGCCGCGATGTCGGCGACCTGTTGCCACGTCGGCCGCTCGGGCACCTGGATGCCCTTCGACTTCATGACGTCCTTGTTGTACATCAGGAAGGAGGACTCACCGTAGAAGGGCAGGGCGTAGAGCTTGCCGTCCTCACCCGACAGGGACTGCACGATCGGCTTGAGCAGGTCCGCCTTGTCGAAGGAGCTGTCCTTGTCGGCGTAGGAGTCGAGCTCGTGCAGCCAATCGTTCTTGTGCCAGATCGGTACCTCGTAGGCACCGATGGTCGCGACGTCGTACTGCCCTGCCTTGGTCGCCACGTCCTGCGTCACTTTGTCGCGCAGCTCGTTCTCCGGCAGGATCGTGAAGTTCACCTTGATGCCGGTGTCCTTGGTGAAGCTGTCCTTGGTGAGCTTCTGGATGTCCTCCATCTGCGGGTTGCCCACCATCAGGACGTTGATGGCTTTGGCGCTGCCTCCACCGCCTCCCGAGGTGCCCCCACCGCCCCCGCCACCGCCGGCCCCCGCGCAGCCGGACACCGTCACGGCCAGTACCGCCAGCCCCGCGACCACTGCCCGTGCGCGCCACTTCGCTGCTGCCAACACGTGTCCTCCTCGCGAGCGGTGACCCGCGGGGCACCGGTCCGGATGCGGTTCGCTCATATGAGCGCTATGCTGCTCATCTGACGAGCACCATGCAACAACCGCAGGACACGGCTGTCAATGGGTGAGCCCCGGGCATTGTGGGTGCGGCCTTGCTTGCCGAGCCCGCACAGGTCACGAAGGGGTGCACCGGCGAGCCGGCGTGCCAGACTGTCGCCACTTCTGGCGGAGGAGGTTGGGAGATGGACGTCGCCGCCGGCCTCGGCGGTCCTGCCGAGCTCGTGCTGACCGCGTCGGTCGCGCGCCGTTACTACATCGACAACCGGTCCAAGACAGAGCTCGCCGACGAGTTCCGCATCAGCAGGTTCAAGGTGGCACGGCTGCTGGAGACCGCGCGCAGCAGCGGGCTGGTGCGCATCGAGATCGGCTGGCCCGGTGTGATCGATGTCGAGCTGTCCGCGCTGCTGCGGGAGCGCTTCGGCCTGCTCCATGCAGTGGTCATCGATGCGCCGGACGAGAGGGCGGCAGAGCTGCGCCGCGAGCTCGGGGTGGCAGCGGCCGAGCTGCTCGAGGAGATCGTCACCGGCGCCGACGTGCTCGGGCTGGCCTGGGCGCGGTCGGTCAGCGCGATGACCGCGGCGCTTCGTCGACTGGCTGCGACACCGGTCGTGCAGCTCACCGGCGCACTGTCGCATCCCGACATCGAGGACAGCTCCATCGAGCTGGTGCGGGAGGTGGCCCAGATCTCCGGCGGGCCTGCGTACCTCTTCTACGCACCGCTCGTGGTCCCGGACGCTGCGACGGCCAACGCACTGCGCCGCCAGCCCGAGGTCGCGCGGGCCTTCGCCCAATTCGGCTCAGTGACCAAGGCAGTGGCAGGGGTGGGTCGCTGGTCGCCGGGGCAGTCGACCGTCTTCGATGCGACCGACGAGAAGGAACGTCGGCAGCTGACGCGCGCAGGCGTCGTCGCCGACATCTCCGGCATCCTGCTCCGTGCCGACGGCTCACCCGTCGAGGCACGGCTCAGCGAGCGGATGATCGGCATCAACGCCACGCAGATGCGGGCGATCCCGCAGGTCATCGCGATCGTCTACCAGGCAGTGAAGGCGCCCGCCATCCTGGCCGCGGTGCGCAGCGGTCTGGTCAAAGGTGTCGTCACGCACACCACCATGGCGCGCGCGATGCTGGCGGCCGAATGACGGCGGAGCAGCCGTTGCTTGGCGGCACCGCGAACCGCGGCCGGGTGGTGCGCGTCGGCGCCACGGTGCGCCGGCCGCTGCGGCCCACCAGCGCGGCGACGCACGCGTTGCTGCGCCACCTCGAGTCCGTGGGGTTCGACGGGGCTCCGCGGCTGCTCGGCATCGACGAGCAGGGGCGGGAGGTGCTGTCCTACATCGAGGGCGAGGCCGTGATCGCGCCTTACCCCGCGTGGGCCATGACCGAGGAGGCGATGGTCAGCGTCGCTCGACTGCTGCGCAACTATCACCAGGCGACGCTGGGGTTTCGTGCCGACCTGCACGTCTGGTCGGACCCGGTCCCCCTTCGGTTCCGCAGCGATCGGGTGACCACGCACAACGACCCGAATCTCGACAACGTGGTGTTCCGCGACGGCCGCGCGGTGGCATTGATCGACTTCGACCTGGCCTCGCCGGGGTCGCACGCGTGGGACGTCGCCTGCGCCGCCCGGCTGTGGGCGCCGCTGCGGACTGACGCCGACGTGACCGATGCACGTCGCGGACTGGGCATCGAGCGCTTCCGTCGCTTCGTCGACGCCTACGGTCTGCAGGGCGAGGACCGCGCTCTGGTGGTCGACGCAGTTCCGGCGACCCACGACTGGTGCTACGCCATCGTCAGCGAGGGCGCGCAGGGGGGCAACGACGGGTTCGCCGACTACTGGTGGCACGGCGGCGCCGACCGCGCGGCGCGGACCCGCGCGTGGTACGCATCCAACCTCGCGATGCTGCGCGAAGCGTTGGCCTGACGGCCGGACAGCACCCACATCGCCGGCGGGTCGGGTAGCCGCCCCCTGCGCGGACGTGCGGCCTGTGCCACCATGCGGCGTCGAAGGAGAACGATCATGGCTGGCCATGCCTCGTACCGGGCGCGCCTGCAGGCGCTGGCCGACCCGGCTGCGCTCGCGGCGGCGCTGGATGCCTGGCGCGAGCGAGCCGGCAGCGGCGAGGGTGGGCCGTGGCGCCAGGACTACGGGCGCTTCTACCCCGGGCAGGACCCCTGGGCGGTGCTGGTCTTCGAGTCCGGTCCGCTGGTCGTGCGGGCCGACGTGCACGAGCAGGCGGCGGATGACCGGGTCCGCGTGGACGGGGTCGGGCACGTGCTGGTGAGCGGACTCGCGAAGGACCGGGCGCTGCCCGGGATGCGTGCGGTGCTGGGGTCGCTCACCGACGCGCGTGTCGTGCGCTACCGACCCGGAAAGCGTTGCACGCTCGCGGGGTCCGTGGCCGGTGGGGTGCGGTTCGTGAAGGTCGTACCTGACCCGTCGCCGCTGTACCGGGACGCGGTGGAGCTGTGGCGCACGGCCAACCGTGACGAGCTGACCTTCACGGTGGCCGAGCCGCACGGCATGGACCGGTCCTTGGGTGCGCTGTGGCAAGGGGTGGTGCCCGGCACGCCCGTCCTGAAGGAGCTGTCCGGCACCGACGGTGCCGCGCTGGCGCGACGGCTGGGATCGGGCCTGGCGAGTCTCGCGCGCAGCTCGGCCGCGCCCTCCGCCGCCGCGGGTCCGGAAGTCCAGCTGGCCCGGACCGGACGTGCTGCGGCGCGTGCGGCGCATCGCGTTCCGGGGCTGGACCGGCAGCTGCGGGTGGTCGTCGACGCGTTGCGCCGGAGGCATGCGGTGCTGACGCCGCGTCCGTTGGTCCCGGTCCATGGCGCACCGCACGTGCACCAGTGGCTCGCGGACGGGCCACGCCTGGGCCTGATCGACTTTGACCGGTTCGCACGTGGTGAACCGGAGCTGGATGTCGCGACGTTCCTCGCCGAGCTCGACGGCGACCGTTCGTTGTCGGTGCCCGTCGCCAACCTGGAGGAGGGGCTGCTCCAGGGCTACCGAGATGGCGGGATCGAGCTCGCCCAGGACCGGCTGCAGCTGCACCGAAGTCACAAGCGACTGGCCAAGGTCACCCGCGCGGCGTGGTCACTGCGGCCCGATGGTGACGCGCGTGCGGCATCGCACCTGCAGCGGGTCTGCGCCGACCTGGGGATCTGACGGTGCGCATGGATCCGGCTGAGGAGGTCGAGGGATGACAGTGAGCGGCCGGCAGATCGTTGTCTGGCGCCATGGCAGCACGACATGGAACAAGGAACGCAGGTTCCAAGGCAGCTCCGATCTTCCTCTCGACGAAGACGGCGTCCGCCAGGCCGAGGCCGCGGCGGTGACCCTGCAGAAGCTCGATCCCTCGATCCTGGTCACGTCCGACGCCGTGCGAGCAAGGCAGACGGCGGGACCGCTGGCCCTTCGGTGCGGGCTCGAGCCGGTGCTTGAGCCCCGGTTACGCGAGGCCGACCTCGGCGCCTGGGAGGGAATGACGCGCGAGCAGGTCGTCCAAAGTTTCCCGGACGAGTACGCGGCATGGCGGCAGGGCACCGACGTACGTCGCGGTGGTGGCGAGACCAACGTGCAGGTCGCCGCCCGAGCGGAGGCCGCGATCGCCGAGCTGCTCACGGTGCTGAAGGAGGGGCAGACCATGGTGGTCGTCACCCACGGAGGCACGGCGCGGGCGACACTCGGCCGCCTGCTCTGTCTGGACACCGCAAGCTGGCGGCATCTCGGAACGCTGGGGCACGGACGCTGGGCCACGTTGACCGAGAGGTCGTTCGGCTGGCGGCTCGCCGAGTTCAATGCGCGGCCCCGCCCCAGCAGCCACGACTGAGCACGATCAGGAGCTGTGCCGACGTCCGGGTCGGCCCACCGGCCCCTCGAGCAGCACGTCATATGACTTGGGCAGCTGCGCGGTGGCGTCGCGAAGCTCCTTGTCGCCAACCGCCTCACGCAATGTGGTGACGACCGCGCGGATGCCAAGCTCGGCGTCGTCCTCGTCCAGCCCAGCCTGCTCCGCGACCCTGACGACGAAGGAGTGCAACGGCAAGCGTTGAGCTATCTCGTCTCCGCTGCTCAGCCACTGGTTGAGCGGCTCGGGCAACAGCTCGGCCAGCTGCCTGGCCTCTCCCCCGCTGATCCGGTGGGCGAGAGACTCCAACGTAGCCCGCGTGAGGGCCTGCGCCTTCTCGAAGGAGACATCCGCACGCACGGACACGTTGCTCACGAACTCGTCGTAGTTCACCGGTACCTCCGCCCACGGGAGCAGTCCCCCGATGCTGCACTCGGCCCCGACAGCCGCGCATCGCGTATCCCCGTACTTCTTGCCGACCGGACCGATCAGCGTCGGGGACGCCACCCGTTAGCGTGAGGCCGACGACGGATGAACCTCGAGCCTTGTGAGGAACCACGTGGAACTCGGCGTCTACTCCTTCGCGGAGCTCACGCCCGACCCCGAGACCGGGGTGACGATCAGCCCCGCTCAGCGGCTGCGCGAGGTCGTGGAGGAGATCGAGCTGGCCGACCAGGTGGGCCTGGACGTCTACGGACTCGGTGAGCACCATCGTCCCGACTACGTCTCCTCAGCGCCCGCCGTCGTACTCGCCGCAGGAGCGGAGCG
>JAVEDJ010000261.1 GCA_030841025.1 Actinomycetota bacterium | reverse complement strand
ATGCCGCGCCACTCGGCGAAGACCGTGAGCGCCGGCATGCCGACCCCGAGGCAGGCGAGCACGATGTGCCAGCCCAGCGACAGAGCCATCTGTTCTCGCGCGGCCATCAGGTCCCACGGCGTCACAGCGTGGCTATACCCCGCGCACGACGGTCCTCCCGAAAAGCCGGGTTCCGGATCTCTTGTGGCGTGACAGTGTGGGCACGACGCCGGTGGGCGTCCTTGACGGCACAGAGGTGACCGTGGACCAGCAGCAGAAGATTGGCGCGGGCCAAGGACCGCGCTCGACTGCGAACGCCATATCTGCCGGCGAAGATGACCTTGCCCGGCATCTGAGTGACCTCGCTCGGGACCTGCAGGGCGAAGACAGCACGGACCACACCCTGGCCCACGTCGTCCAGGCAGCAGTGGAGCTGATCCCCGGTGCGGAGGAGGGCTCGATCAGCGTTGTCATCGGCCGCAAGGAGGTCAGCTCGCAAGCCCCGTCGGGTGAGCTGCCGCGACAGGTCGACGCGCTGCAGAGCGAGACGGGCCAGGGACCCTGCCTCGACGCTGTCTACGAGCACCAGACGGTGCTGGTAACGGACATGCGCACGGAGGGGCGGTGGCCCGAGTTCGCGCGCCTCGCTTCCGAGGCAGGAGCGGCCAGCATGCTCTCCTTCCAGCTGTACGTCGAAGGGGACAACCTGGGGGCGTTGAACCTCTACGCGCGCCAGCCGCATGCGTTCGACGAGGAGTCCGACCACGTCGGCGCGCTGTTCGCCGCACACGCCGCCGTCGCCTTCGCGGGTGCCCAGAAGCAGGAGCAGCTCACCCGGGCGCTCGCGACGCGCGACCTGATCGGACAGGCCAAGGGCATCCTCATGGAGCGCTACCAGATCAGCGGTGACCGGGCGTTCCAGCTGCTGGCCCGGCTGAGCCAGGAAGCGAACCGCAAGCTGCGCGACGTCGCCGACCAGGTGGTCCATGGCGAGGTCGGACACAGCGACAGGCCCGAAGACAGCTGACCCGCCCGCGTTCCGCGCCTTGTCTCCGTCAGACCGCAGGGCAAGTCAGCGCGCCAGCTCGGTGACCAGGCGGATGGCGCCGTCGACCTCCTCCTCGGTGTTGTAGTAGTGCGGCGAGAACCGCACGAGCGGGTGCACCCCACGGAGCTCCGTGTCGAACTGGCTGTGATCTGGGTCGGTGGTGGTCACGTTGACCTGTGCCTCGGCGAGGGCCGCGGCCACGTCACCGGCCGGCACACCCTCGACCTTGGCGGTCACGATGGCGCAGCGCACCTCCCCCAGGTCGTGGGTGGAGACACCCGGCAGGCCGTCGAGCTGGTCGCGCAACCGATGACCGAGGGCGAAAGCCCGCTCGCCGATGTCGTCCAGCCCCAGGCCGAGCGCCTGTCGGACGGCGGCCCGCAGACCCAGCACGTTCACGTAGCTGTTCTCCCAGGTCTCGAAGCGACGAGCGCCGGGCACCCAGCTGAGACCGCGCGCGCCGTCCCAGGATGCCGCGCGGATCTCGGCGACGTACGGCTCAAGGCGATCCAGTGCATCGCCACGCACCCACAGGAAGCCGGTCCCGCGCGGACCCCGCAGGAACTTGCGGCCGGTACCGGTCAACAGGTCACAGCCGATCTCGTCGACGTCGACCACGAACTGCCCGACCGACTGGGTGGCGTCCAGCAGGAAGAGCACACCGGCCTCCCGGGCGATTCGACCGATGTCTGCTGCCGGGTTGACGAGCCCTCCGCCCGTCGGCACGTGGCTGACCCCGATCAGCCGCGTGCGGTCGTCGATCAGGTCGGCGAGGGCCGCAACATCGAGCTGACCGGACTCGTCGTTGGGTACGACGACGACCTCGGCGCCGGTGCGCTGCGCCACTTGCAGGTAGGCGAGCACGTTGCTCCCGTACTCGGAGCGTCCGGTCAGGATCCGGTCCCCCGCGCGGAGCGGGATGGAGTAGAAGGCTGCGTTCCAGGCGTGCGTCGCGTTGTCGAAGAGGGCTACCTCATCCGGCCGGCCGCCGACCAGCTCGGCGATCGCGGCGTACGTGTCGTCGATGGCATCCTGCGCCGCGGCCGCCGCTTCGTAACCCCCTATCTCGGCCTCACGCCGAAGGTGGTCGGTCATGGCGTCCAGCGTTGGTTGAGCCAACAACGCCGCGCCGGCGTTGTTCAGGTGCGTGCGGTGGGCGCACCCCGGGGTCTGGGCTCGCAGGGCATCGATGTCCATGCCGCCACCCTCCCGTACGGGCACGAGGCGCGGTCAGTCGCGCCAGATGAGGATGACCGCGCGGTCGTCGTTGTGCGCCGCGGCGACCCGGTCGATCAGTTTGCGGGCGCCGTGCCGAAAGCCCTTCGTCACCAGCCGCTCGGCCTCACCGAGCAGCTTGTCGATGCCCACGGACATGTCTTTACCCGGTGTCTCGATGAGGCCGTCGGTGAACATCAGCAACGCGTCGCCGGGGTCGAGCCGGCCGCGTTCGGTGACGAACTTGGCATCCGGGAAGATGCCGAGCAGCGGCCCCTCGCTGGCCTCGCTGACCCGCCAATGCCCCGAACCCGCGTCATAGTGCACGGCTGGTGGGTGGCCGGCCGTCGACAGCAGGTACTCCCCCGTGGCCAGGTCCAGCTCGATGTGGGCGACCGTGGCGAATCCCTCCTCCCACTGCTGGCGGAGGAGGTAGTGGTTGGCGGCCGGCAGGAAGTCCTCGTGCGGCAGCGAACCCAGCAGGCCGCCGAAGGCACCCGACAGCAGCAGGGCGCGCGTGCCGGCGGCCACACCCTTTCCCGACACGTCCACGAGCGCGACCTCGAGCGTCGTGCCGTCCGTCGACCGGCTGGACACGAGGAAGTCACCGGAGAAGGACGCCCCGCCCGCCGATCGGAGCACGACCTCGGCCGACCAGGTCTCGGGCAGTGGCGGCATCTCGCCCTGCGCCCTGAGGCGGTCGCGCAGGTCGACGAGCATGGAGTCCGCCCGCGTGCCCTGGACGCCGAGCCGGCCCCGGCTACGGGCGAAGAGCAGCACGACCGCCGCGGTCGCCAAGATCACCACCAGGGGTCCGACGGCGCGGGAACCGTTGGCCCACTCGAACGCCGCAACCGCCCCGACGACGACGAACAGCAACAACAGGCTGCGCACGATGAGCAGGAAGCCGCCGACCAGCACCACCAGGGAGAGCATGGAGTGCGAGTTGACGGTGCGCGAGACCAAGGCGTTGAGCAGTCCCAGCCCTGCAGCCGCGAGACTCAGCAAGATCAACGCGAAGCCGTCCGAGTAGAGCAGATGACGGCGCACCCAGGTGTTCACCCGCCACCGCAGC
>JAVEDJ010000316.1 GCA_030841025.1 Actinomycetota bacterium | reverse complement strand
ACGGGCGCCCCCCCCCCGACGTGGGTCAAACTCCGGGTCTACGCGCAGCCGGCAGGCTTGGTGCTCGTCGGAGCACCGCCGTTGCCCTTGGCCAGGTACCAGATCTCGGTCGTGCCCAGCGTCGAGTGGGTCGCCGACAGGCAGTAGTCAGTCGCGGCAACCTTGTTCACGAGAACAGCGACGTTGTTGCTCGGCGTGAACTCGACACCGGCCGGCAGCGCCGCCGCGGCGGTGAGGCCGACCTTCGAGTAGTCGCCCTCCTGGTCGGCGGCGGCGGACTCGACGCCGATGGCGGCGTTCTTGAGGTCGGACTTGACCGCGGCGCGGTAGCCGTTCTTCCGCTGGTTCAGGAAGACCGGGATGGCGATGGCGGCGAGGATACCGATGATGATCATGACGACGAGGAGCTCGATGAGGGTGAAGCCCTCGTCCTTCTCCTTCATCGACTTCTGGATGCGAGCGAGCATGCTCTGTGTCCTTTCAGGACCGGGAACGATGAGCTGCGCCGCCGGTCCCTCGCGGCCCGCCTTGCGACGGGCCGGCCGAGGCAGCTGGGCTGACCGCGGAATGGTCCGCGCTCCCCTGGCTTTGCGTCCCCACCTTGCGGTGGGTGTGCCGTGTCTGGCCGGTGCAGCTCTATGACACTTAGTTTTTCGGCCCATGGGCGAGCGGACTTGAGCAACAGCTTCTGCACCGGTTGGACAGCACCCGAAGGGGCTAAACCAAACGGCGGACCGCCGGCCCGAAGGTCGACGATCCGCCGCGGACTGTGCCAGGACGGGCCCTACTTGATGAGGTCGAAGATCTTGAAGATCGGCATGTACAGCGCAATGATCATCGATCCGACGATTCCGCCGAGGAAACCGATCATCAGCGGCTCGATGAGGGCCGTCAGCGACTCGGTCGTCGCCTCGACCTCCTGGTCGTAGAACTCGGAGATCTTGTACAGCATCTCGTCCAAGGCGCCGGTGTCTTCCCCCACGGACATCATCTGGACCACCATCGGAGGGAACACGGGGTGCAGCGCGAGTGGCTTGCACAAGGACTCGCCGTTGCGCACGCTCGTCTGCACGTCACGGATAGCACGCCCCAACACGACGTTGCCGGTCGTGTCGGCCACGATGTCGAGGCTCTGCAGGATCGGCACGCCGGACTTCATCATCGTGCCGAGGTTCCTGGCGAACCGGCTGAGCGCGATCTTCCGGAACAGAGTTCCGAAGACGGGGAGCTTGAGCTTGAGCGGATCCACGAAGTTACGCACCCGGTCCGTGTCCTTGACCCGGCTCCATACCGCGAAGCTGACGGGCAGCACCACAACAAGCGCCGGAGCAACCATCTTGAGGATGGTGGAAAGCAGGATGAGGAAACGGGTGGGTGCCGGCAGCGTGCCACCCAGGTCGTCGAAGAGCCCCTGGAAGATGGGGACGATGAACAGCAGCATGCCGACCACCGAGAGGATGGCCATCACAAAGACCACGACCGGATAGGTCATGGCAGATTTCACCTTGCCGCGCAGCCGGACCTCGGCCTCGTAGTTCTCTGCGATCTGCAGCAGAACCGAGTCGAGGAAGCCCCCGATCTCGCCCGCCTTGGTCATGTTCACCATCAGCGGCGGGAATGCAGCGGGGTGCTTGGCCATCGCCGAGGACAGCGAGTTTCCTGTCTCGACGTCCGAACGCACCTCCCCCAGGATACCGGCCAGCTTCTTGTTCTCCGTCTGCTCGGACAGGATCGTCAACGCACGCAGCAGGGACAGCCCTGAGTTGATCATGACCGCGAACTGCCGCGACATCACGGCGAGGTCCTTGAGCTTGACCTTTCCGCCGAAACCGGGGATGGAGAGCTCGGCGTTCATGCCGCCGCTCTTCTTCTCCGTCACCTGGAGCGGCGCGTAGCCCATGCTCTTGAGCTTCTGGACGACCGAGGCCTGCGAGTCGGCCTCGAGCTTGCCCGACACGATCTTGCCGGACCGGTCACGTACCGAGTACTCGTACGTCAATGTGGCTGCCATCGTCTTGCCTCTCACGCTCTGCCGGCGAGGCGCTTGAAGTCCTCGATGTGGTGACACTTCTCCAGGCCGGTCTCGTACGTGATGCGACCGTTCTTGACGAGATCTGCGAGGTGCTGGTCCATCGTGTGCATGCCGTGCTTGGCACCGGCCTGCATCGCGGAGTAGATCTGGTGCGTCTTTCCCTCGCGGATCAGGTTGCGAACCGCCGGCGTCGCCACGAGCACCTCCGTGGCTACCGCCCGCCCTTGGCCGTCTGCGGTCTTGGCCAGGGTCTGGCACACGACGCCCTGCAGCGTTCCCGCAAGCTGAACACGAACCTGCTGCTGCTGGTTGGGCGGAAAGACGTCAATAACCCGGTCGATCGTCTGTGCCGCATCCTGAGTGTGCAGCGTGGCGAACACCAGGTGGCCCGTCTCGGCCGCGGTGAGCGCAACCGAGATCGTCTCCAGGTCACGCATCTCTCCGACCAGGATGATGTCCGGGTCCTGCCGCAACACGTGCTTGAGGGCGCTTGCGAACGACCAGGTGTCCTCCCCCACCTCACGCTGGTTGACGAGGCAGCGCTGATGGCGGTGCAGGAACTCGATGGGGTCCTCGACGGTCATGATGTGCTCATTGCGCGTGCGGTTCGCCATGTCGATCAGCGATGCGAGCGTCGTCGACTTGCCCGAGCCGGTCGGCCCCGTGACCAAGACGAAGCCGCGCGCCAGCTGGGCGAAGTTCGCAACCGCAGGCGGCACGCCCAGGTCCTCGAGCTTCTTGATCTCGAAGGGGATGATGCGGAACGCAGCGCCGAGCGCGTCGCGCTGCCGGTAGATGTTGACGCGGAACCGCGCGCGGCCGGGGACGCTGTAGGCGAAGTCGAGCTCGAGGTTCTCCTCGAACTTCTCCCGCTGCTTCTGGGTCATCGCGGCGTAGAGCACCCGCTGGATGACCGGAGGGGTCAAGAGCGGCTCGTCCTCCATCTGACGCAGTCCGCCGTTGAGACGAATGGCCGGTCGTGCGCCCGACGTCAGGTGCAGGTCAGAAGCACCGGTGTCCAGGACATGCATCAGCAAGTCGTTGAGATTGATGTCGTTCTCGTCAGGGGCCGCTTCAGTGCTGCCGCGCTGGTAGGCCGTCTCCGGTGCCTCGGACTCGACGAGCCCGACGGGTGCGTCGGAGGCTCCGCCATCCAGCTCCACGACGTTGGCCTGCCATGCGGCCGGCGCTACCGGCAGCGTCACCTCGGACTCGAGAACGGCCGGCTGAACCGGCACGTAGGCAGCCGGTTCGCCATGGTGGGCCCGCGGTACGGGCTCAGGGTCGTACTGGGGCACGACGGGCGAGGGCTCGAGGTCCAGGTTGTAGACCGGCACCGCGCTGGCCAGTTCAACGGCCGGCTCGACAGCTGGTACGGGTGTCGCGGCAGCGGCCGCCGAGGCGGCCTCCTCGAGGCCGTAGGAGTAGTTCCAGCCCGAATCACCGGTTGCCGGTGCCTCCGACGGCAGCGGCACGGGTACGAAGCCGCCCTGCTGCTCGGACGGTTCCGGCGCGGCCGGCTGGTATCCGGACGTCTCCACCTGTTGACCCCTCTCGGCCTGTGCTGCCATGGGGAGTCCCACGACACCTGTCCTGGAAGAGTTCGGTAGGAATCAACGGCCGCTTGAGCCTCGCGGCCGACGTTGCCAAGGCTTTAGACAGGTCCGGGCACCGAGAGGGCGACTCAGACGACGACGCGCAGGATCTCGTCGAGTGAGGTCACGCCGGCGAGCACCTTGGCGAGGCCGTCATCGCGCAGGGTCACCATGCCCTCGGCGCGCGCAACCTCCCCGATGGCTGTGGCGGACGCGTGCTCGACGGCCATCCGCTCGATCTGCTCGCTCACCAGCATGACCTCGTGCAGCGCGAGCCGGCCCTTGTAGCCGGTCTTGGCGCAGGCCGAGCACCCCACCGGCCGGTAGAGGGTCGGCAACGGCTGGCCGCTCTCCCAGGGGAAGCGTGACTGCACCAGCATCTCGGGCGTCGGTACGTACTCTTCCTTGCACTTCGAGCACAGCCGGCGTGCCAGGCGCTGGGCGAGGATGGCGTCCAGCGCCGATCCGACCAGGAAAGGCTCGATGCCCATCTCGGTGAGCCGGGTGACGGCCGACGGAGAGTCGTTCGTGTGCAGCGTCGACAGCACGAGGTGACCGGTCAGGGACGCCTCGACCGCGATCTGCGCTGTCTCGTGGTCACGGATCTCACCGATGAGCACGATGTCGGGGTCGGACCGCAGGATCGAGCGCAGAGCTGAGGCGAACGTCAGGCCGGCCTTGTTGTTGGTCTGCACCTGATTGATGCCCGGCAGGCGGTACTCGACCGGGTCCTCGACTGTGATGACGTTGACCTCGGGGCGGCTGACGATGTTCAGCGTGGCATAGAGCGTCGTGGACTTGCCCGAACCGGTCGGCCCGGTGACCAGGATCATCCCGTAGGGCTTGGTGAAGCTCCTGGAGTAGCGCTCGTAGTTGCTGTCCGAGAACCCGAGGTCCGACAGGTCGAGGCGGGCCGTCGAGTTGTCGAGGATTCGCATCACGACCTTCTCGCCCCACACCGTCGGCAGGGTGGCCACGCGAAGGTCGATCTTCTTGCCGTGGGCGTTGACCGACAGCCGGCCGTCCTGCGGGATCCGGCGCTCCGCGATGTTGATGTCGGCCATGATCTTCAGGCGCGAGATGACGCCCGACTGGATCGCCTTGGGTGACCGCATGATCTCGTGCAGCACGCCGTCGATGCGGAATCGCACGCGCAGGTCGTGCTCACCGGGCTCGAGGTGGATGTCCGAGGCGCGGTCCTGGATCGCCTGCGTGATGAGCAGGTTGACGTACTTGACGATCGGCGCGTCCTCGACGATCTCCTTGACCTTGGAGAGGTCGTCCTCCTCCTCGGTCGAGTCCATGATGCTCGTGAGGTCATCGAGGTCGGAGTCGGCGCGGTAGTAGCGGTCGATCGCCGCGGCCAGGTCGCCACGGGTCGCGACGACGGGCTTGACGTCCAGCCCGGTCAGCGAGCGGATGTCATCGAGCGCGAAGACGTTGGCCGGGTCGGCCATCGCGACGATCAGCTTTCCCTCTTCGAAGCCGATCGGCATCGCGGAGTGTCGCCGGCACACGGGTCCGGGCACCCGTCCGACGGCCGAGCCGTCGACGGGGAAGTCGGAGAGGTCGACGAAGCGCAGACCGATCTGGGTGGCGAGCGCCGACACCAGCTGCGCCTCCGTGAGGACGCCCTGCTCGATCAGGACGCGGCCCAGGGCACGCCCGAGACGTTCCTGCTCCTCGTAGGCAGCCTCCAGCTGAGGTGCGCTGACAAGCCCGCCCTCGAGCAGGATGTCGCCCAGCTGCTTCACGTACGCTCCTCGTGCCCGGGACCGCGGATCGGTCTCGAAAGCCTCTCTCAGCACCATCGGGCGCCGGAGGTTCTATCTGAAGGGCTCCGAACGTCCAGCCGTGATCACCGAACGGCGGATGTGGCCCATGTCTGGAACAGCTGCGCCGCGAGGTGGCCCATCGACCGGCCGATGGCGTTCTGCGGCCCCAGCACGCACTCGCTGAGGTCACCGAAAACAAGGTGTACGACGAGCTCGGCGTCGACGCGCCGGTGACGGCCACCGCCGCCGGCGTACCCGTCCTTCGAAGCAGACAAGATCAGGCGTGGACGGCCTGCTCCTCGACCTCGTCGAGGACGGCGTAGAGCAGCGCGAGCAGGACCTTCTTGACCGATTCCTTGTCGGTGGCGTCGCAGGCCAGGATGGCCACGTCACCAGGGATGTTCAGGCGGGTGCGGACCTGGTCGACCAGGGCGCTGTCGTCATCCGTGGCTCGGTTCAGCGCGACGACGTAGGGCACCCGGGCCATCCGACGGAACGACTCATGGATGCCGACTGCCTCCTCCACCGACTCAGGCCGGCCGGCGTCGATGAGCAGCAGGTAGCCGATCATCCCCTCGCCGAGGATCTCCCACATGAAGTCGAAGCGGTCCTGGCCGGGAGTGCCGAACAGGTAGAGCACCAGGTCACGGTCGATCGTGATGCGACCGAAGTCCATCGCCACCGTCGTCTCGGCCTTGCGCCGGCGCGTCGAGTCGGTGATGCCGCGCTCTGTCGAGAGCACGGTGATCTCACTGATGGTGCGGATCAGCGTGGTCTTGCCGGCGGCGAACGGGCCGGTCACGACGACCTTGACCGCCTGTCCCCCACGACGACGTCCACTACGGGGCGGTGCCATCTAGAGTCCCCTCACACCGGCGATGAGTCGCAGCATGAGGCTGCGGTTGACGTTGGGGTCGCGCTCGATGATCGCGGCGACCTCCGGATCGATCGCCACCGCGGTGGCGCCGACGACCGATCCCGGACCGTTCATGCCGCCACGCGCATCCAGTGCGGTGAGCATGCTCATCGGCCGGGTGGCGGGCGAAGGGGTCTCGTCGAAGTCCGCCTGCCGCGTGGGCAGGAAGGGCTCCGGCCGGGGCGGCACGACGTCGCCGGGCACGTGTGCGCCGCCGAGCATCTGTGCGGTGTCGCCGGCCGATGCCGTCACGAGCGATGGGTCCTCGGAGCCCGACGACTGCGGACCTGACGACTGCGGGCCCGACGACTCGGGACCTGACGCCGGGACCTCGGCGACGTCACCGGCGATGCCGCCGACTACGCCGTGATCCCGCTCACCTTTTGGGGCGTTGACCAGCTCCGACAGGTCGTCGGGCGCCCGCTCCACCACGGGGGTGAACGGCGCGCCCTCGAGCGGACCGAGCAGCCCGTGGCGGCGTACGACGACGCCAACGTGGTCCGCGGAGTCGTCGCCCTCGGAACGCACCTCGAGAAGGCCACGGGTGACTAGTCCGGCAAGGGTGGACACCACGGCGTACTGCCCGCTGCCCGTGAGGTCGACCAGCTCGCCGACGGTCCGGCGCCCGTCGACGAGGGCCAGCAGCGACCACTCCTCGCGGGACACGGACGGGTCGGCGGGCAGCACGACCGGCATCGCGAGCACGGCCTTGGGCGAGGGCACGACCTGCGAGGCGGACTCCCAGGTGTCGCTTCGCGACTCGACATCGGCCAGCACCGACTCGACCGACAGGGCCACGTCGACCTCGTCGGGGTTGGGCTCGTCGACGACGAAGACGAAGTCACCCACGCGCCAGCGCAGCAGGTCGAAGACGGCGTCTACGGCCTGGTCGTTGGCCGCCTGCTTGAGCAGGTCGGCGGCGATCGCCTGCTGCTCCAGCAGCGCCTTGGCGATGCCGACCGAGCCGCCCTGCGACGCGCGGTCGACCGCAGCCGAGAGTGCGTCGTCGTCGACCACGCCGGCGCCGATGAGCCGGCGGGCGAGCGGCTGTCGCGAGCTGTCGGCGGAGGCACCGGTGACCTGACCGCCGGCAAAGAACACCGCCCCGTCCGAGCCGTCGCTGGCAAGGTGCAGGCCGCCGGTCTTCTTGGTGAAGCTCAGCAGCTGGAAGATGTCAGGCAGGCTGAACGCATCGAGTGAGCCCTCTAGCTTCATGGTCACCTCCAGGTCGGAACGTCGTGCGGGGCGTTCGTGGGCTGCGGCGCGAGGCTGCCGTGCAGGTCAGGGGACCAGCCGCTCGCAGGCAGCGCGTGCAGCGGCACCGGATCCTCGTACGTCGCTGCCTCATGGGCGGCGTCGCTGCCGTACGTGCCAGGGCGCCAGGTGGGCTCGACGCGCAGCACGTCGGCGAGCGCCTCCGCGGCGCGACGGACCTCGAAGAGCATCAGCCCGACCTTGGCGCGCTTCTCGGCGACGGCCACCAGGACGGCCTCGTCGTCGGCCGACACCAGGAAGACGGTGCCGTTCTCGCCCTCGATGTAGACCTGGTTGAGCTCACCCCGGCCGAGGCCTTCGGCCGCCCGCTCGCCGAGCGAGAGCAGCGCAGCGCTCATGGCGGCGACCCGGTCCTCGTCCATGCCCAGCGGCAGGGCGGAGGCCATCGGGAGGCCGTCGAAGGACACCACCGCGGCGGCCTCGATCTCAGGTACCTGTGCCACCAGCTCGCTCAGGATGCGGTCCAGCTGGGCCGACCGGCTGACACCGGTCTGCGCGTGCTGTCCGCGGTTGCCCTGAACGACGCCCGACGGGCCGTTCGATTCCGTCATTGCCCCACCTCATGTGCCTGCGACGGACCCGTCCCCCGAGTCCCTGTCGTTAGCCCATCGGCGTGAGCGCCACGTTGCTTGAGTCGCTATCCGCGAGCGTCCAGCGCCCGCTCGCCGGCCGCGCGCAGCAGCGGCACCAGAGCAGGTACGTCGACGCTGGCGCGCGTCATCAGCCCCACCTGCAGGATGGCCTGGTGGACCAGCAGGTCGAGCCCGTTCACCACGTGACCGCCACGCGCCGACCAGGACTGCGCCAGCGGCGTCGGCCAGGGGTCGTAGAGCACCTCGAACAGCGTCGTGGTCGCGTCCGGCAGCCGGGCGGCCAGGCCGTCGGCAGCGCCGGCCACCGTGGTGTTGACGACCAGGTCGGCTCCGAGCCCGTCGGCGGCATTCCCCCAGCCGGCCACCTGCAGCGCCGCGCCGGTCGCGGCGGCCACCGCCCGCAGCTGGGTCGCCCGGCCCTCGGACCGCACGTAGGCGGTGACCGAGCCAGCCATCC